>NZ_RHNN01000038.1 GCF_003946245.1 Levilactobacillus cerevisiae | reverse complement strand
CTTTTTTATTTTTCTGATTTTCAAAACAGACAAAAAACCGGTATTAGTTATTCACCAATACCAGAAAGTGTAGACCCGCAACAACTTGCCGTAAGATTTCCTTGTGACTGATTCCCGTTAAGTTGTGATCGAGGACTTCAGCAAATGCTGGTGCCACCGCAATGACAACTTCGTCACGAGAATAGCCAGGCTTGGCAACGCCAACGTGCTTGAACCAGTCGACTGATTTCTCAGGTTCTGGTTGGTCGCTATTAACTGGTGCTGCTACAGCGGTTGATGCTGAGTCATTTTGGAATGAAATTGGTGTATCCACCGTTTTCGTTTCAGCAATGACGTTGCGGATAATGTCACGCAATAATTTTTCATCGATTTCTTGAGCCACAGTGTTAACCCCCTTTTTCGACCTAAAGTTTCATGTTTTGTGGATCGATAGCGAACGGCAAGTTCTTGATCCGTTCCCATTCGTCCGTATCTTCATCCAGACGGTAACCAGTGCCTGGGCCTTGGTAGTCGTTGGCATCGTTGACCGCGGAAAGCACGTTCCACTTTTCGTCGAAAATTGCAGAGGTTTGGAGGAAGTCCCCACAAACTTTTTGCTTCTGCAGGTCCAAGACGGCTTGGGCAATATCCTTAAAGCCATGGTTGAACAAAGCTTTAACGATATCAACACCGGTGATACCCCGGTCTAATAAGTCTTGTGCACCCTTCATGTCTTCAACCATGTTCCGGTCTGGCATGTCGGCTGACGTGTTGGCGTAAGTTGCGGCTTCAACTTCTTCATCGGTAATCTTTGGTAAGCCCAGATCACTGAAGACAGCTTGTAAAGCCTTAGCAGCTTTATTTCTAGCCTTGATGATGGTTTCTTCATCAACTGGGTGAATCCCACCGTTGATGGCCAAGTCACGTTCCATTACGTAGTAGTCATCGTAGTCCATGGCATCCGTGTTGGAACCAGCAAACGTGTTATCGTAGTTTGGTGTTGATGAGTAACCGGATGAAATGTAGTCGGTCCCAGCAATGAATTGACCCAAGAGACGTTCAGTCCGACGCATGTCAGAGTGAGAGAAGGCTTGGTCGTTTGCGGAAGCACATTCCAAATCGAGCATCATGCACAATAAGTTTTCGCCCAAGACGGAACGAATACCTGAAGGCACGGACCCGGGGATCCCTATACAACTAACACCACCGTTTTGCAGCCCTTGAACACCAGAAGCCTTGGTAATGAAGATACAACGTGATTCGAGGTAAAGCATTGACTTACCTTCGGTGTAACCCATCATAACTTCGGAACCAGAACCAGAAGTAAAGCGCATCTTCAAACCACGTGAAGCGTAGCAAGAAGCTAAGAAACCTTTAGACCAAGGCGTGTCATCACCATCAGTGAAGACCTTGTCAGTCCCATATACGGAAATGGTTTCAGCATACCCGGTGAATCCGCGCATCCCTAAGCTCAATTCCATGGCTTCTTCAACAGAACATTGGGTGATAACACCTGGACGACCAGTTTGCGCACCGACCAGCAATGAAATCGCATTCAATGGAGCGTAACGCGCAACGGCAGTCGTGGTTTCTTGTTCTGGGAAGCCACGTAAAGCTGCATCAGCAGCATCGGCAGCAATTTGAACAGGATTGTCACGAATGTTGGTAACGTGACATTGGGTTGCAGGAGTCCGCCGTGGCCGCATCTTTTGCGTAGCCATGATCATTTCAGCAAAGTTTAATTTGCTAATAACTTCTTCAGCCTTGGCTGGGGTCATCGCAGTCGTAATGGCAATGATGTCTTTACGAGAAACGTTAGGATCACATAACATGTTGGCAATCTTGATAGAATCCATTGCCATGACCTTTTCAGCATTTTCCAACTTGATACCGTAGTTAGCGATGTATAAATCAATCAAGTCGAAGTCTTCACGAGGCTTTTCATCAAGTTCAGTTACCACACCATTTTCAATCTTAATGCTTGGCTTAGGGTCATTCGGCCCCATCATGGCAACAAAACCTTCTTCAGGCCATTCTTTAACGAAACCATCTAAATGAATCGGACGCTTTTCGAGTTCTTCAAATCGTTTTTGACGTTTCACTTAAATATCCCCCTTTACTAGTGGATGTAGGACGGAAAATCATTAACTGGATTTTCGCCTAACTGTGCTAAGAGCTTCAAGCCGACTTCACGACCAGCAATAACTGCTTGCCGAACGGCTCCGGAATCACCACTGATGTGGACAATCCCTTCATTAGAAAAGCTTGTTCCGTGACCTGGTGAGGCGAAAGTTAAGACATCGACACCGGCAGTTTTGATTGCTGTGTCGGCCATAACAACCCCGATACCAGAAGGTGCACCACAGATGAGGCCGTAAGCCTTACCTTCAGGAGCACCGAAGGCCATGTGGCAAGCGCCCGCTGCTCTAGCAGTGAACTGTAATTCCAAGTGACCGGCGGCTGAATTGTAAACATCACCGAATGTCCGACTCAGGTTGTCGAGTGCTACTTGAATAGCAGAACGAACATCTGATGGATCGTACCCGCCGACGAGGATCAATACCCCATGACCGGCACCACCCTTGGTATCCCGTGGCATTTCAATGTCAATGACTTCCGTGTTGGTTGCCTTGACAGCTTCGTCCATGGCCATAATTTGAGGACCGGCACCAGTCCGTGAGCTAAGTACACCGATGACTGAGAAACGCTTTTGAACGTGTAAGTGGTCGAGTAATAAGGTATCGACGCTAGGAATACACATTCCAATCGTGTCACCGATTTCCGTGGCGCCGACAAATTCGGGTACCACGCTAGTTGAATTCAAAAAGTTATCCATTGTTTTTCCTCCCGATGACTGCGAGGCCGGTTTCACCGTTACCCCGTGACGCAGAAGTTCTTTGACAATTTGATTCATTAACTGCTGATTCGCCATCTGAATTTACCTATCGGCTTATTTCTTAGTTGGCAAAATCTTTTCAACATCAGTATGTGGACGTGGAATAACATAGTTAGAAAGAACTTCACCAATGTTTTCCGCTGCAGAAACGCCAGCGTCAACGGCGGCCTTAACAGCACCAACGTCACCACGAACCATGGTCGTAACTAAGCCGTGACCAATTTTTTCTTGGCCAAGTAAATCAACATTAGCGGCCTTGACCATTGCGTCAGCGGCTTCAATAGCAGCAACTAAACCCTTTGTTTCGATTAAACCCAGTGCTTCTTGTTCCATGATAGAACCTCCATTTTTTGGCTGGACGGTTTGTGCCGCCCGTTCTTTTAAAACGCTTTCATTGTACAAAGGACTTATAACACTATTTCCCACAAAAAATGATTTTTCAGGACAAGAATGTGGAAACTGAGGCACTTTTTTGTAAAATGCTCAAAATAGTACAATTAAAATGATAAGTCTAGCTTGATGTTGTTATCGATTTCAATTACAATTATGCGGTGATAACGATTTCATTGCTATTTTGTCGACAAACTGGCCAACCAGTAAATTGACCGTCAAATTTGAACAAATACCTAATTCAGGAGGAACTATCATGCCCACTTATTCACCAAGTCAAGAAAACTATCGAGAACTCGCCCACGCTTTAGCTACTTTTACCAGTTTGACCCAGATCAATACAATCTTTTTTGACTTCACGGGCATTCTTCTTAAGGACGATTTTGTTTACGTTAATCACTCAGTTATCGAAGACAATCTGACCAATCAGGGATTCGACGAATATGCTTTGTTCCCGGTGAGCCGCCACATCCAACTCTGGGGCGCCATCATGTGTGACAGCACCAACGTCTCCAAAAAGCGGCTCTTCTTATCCCGCTCCTACTTAGAAAACCTCATGCACCAAATCTTTGATGAGGAATCCTTGGGCAAGGTGAGCGTCTGGGAACCCTTAACTTCCGACCAAGTTAATCAAATTGGGTCACTCAGCTCCTTCGTCCAGATGGCCTCTGACTCCGCTAGTACACCATCCAAGCTCACACCACCAACGGCCATCAACTCTCAAGCCATTGACAGTGACGAGGCTCTGCACAGCATTACGCTAGCGATTAACTTCATTAAAAAGAATATTCAACGACCCATTTCACTAAATGAAGTCGCCCAACAGGCCTTTCTCTCGCCTTCATATTTAAGCCGATTATTTAAAAAGTATCTACACGTTAACTTCATCGAATATGTTAACAACCAAAAGATTGCGTTAGCTCAGGAAAAGCTCTCCATGTCGTTAACGCCTATCAATCAGATTTCCACGCAAATCGGGTTTACCCAAACCAGTTACTTCACCAAGATATTCAAGAAAAAGACGGGGCAAACCCCTTCCGAATACCGGCAACGTAACCACACCATTCAGAAAATCTACACGATTCCACGCGAGATCAATTGGAACGAGGCAGGAACCATCATTGATGTGTCTCAGGACTACTTTAAGAGCCATCATATCGACTGTCATATCGAGTCTAGTGAAGGCGCAACGTACGTGAACAGCATCGGGGAATTAAGCGATGGCAACGGCGAAAAGGGTTGGATCTACACCGTCGACGGCCAGCAGCCCACCCAATCAGCTGATGAAATCACGGTTCACGACAAGTCAGTCATTCAATGGGTCTATACAGGCCAAGCAAATTAAATCTTTCGTCAAAATAAAACTACGCTAGATAGCCCACCTTCAATTGGGTACCTAGCGTAGTTTTACTTTGACCGCACATCATTCGACCAATTTGAAACTGATCCGAATCGTATGCATGTTGTCTTAAAAAGATTGTATGCTACTTCAACATTGCTTGTAAGCCAGCGGCAAGAATCCCACCGACAATTGGGCCACACATTGGGACCCAAGCATAATTCCATTCGCTAGAGCCCTTATGTGGGATCGGCATCAGTGAATGTGCCAACCGGGGACCCCAGTCACGGGCAGGGTTCAAGGCAAACCCAGTGGTCGTCCCTAAGCCCATCCCAACGACGGTAATCAAGGTTCCGACGATGAACGGCTTCAAGCCTTGGGTAAAGTTCCCCAGGTTCAGTAGGATGAAGACGAATGCCCAAGTCGCAATCAATTCAGAAAGGAAGTTAAAAACTGGATTGGCAATTGCGGGACGGGTAGCAAAAATCCCAACAGTGTTGCCGGATTCTACGTCTGGCGTCTCTTTGAAATGAGGATAGAACTGAATAATAACAATTACCGCGCCGACGAATGCCCCTAAGAATTGTCCCAATAAGTATGGAACAACTTCGCCCCAAGGGAAGAATCCAAACAGAGCGAAGCCAATGGTTACGGCTGGATTCAAATGACCATCTGAACCCAGAGCGCCACCAACATAGACCCCCATTGTCACTGCCAAACCCCAGGCAATACTGACGTAGGTCCAGTTAGAACCTTTTCCATATGTACCTTTTAAATTAATACTGGCACCTGTACCTGCACCTAAAACGATCAAGATCATCGTTCCAAAAAACTCACCGATAAAACCGTTCATCATAAAACACCTGCCTTAACATTTTGTTTTTACAACAAGCGTAGTGTATCACAAGCCAACTACTTCGATATTGCCAAATCTAACGATATTTCTACGCTTTTGTGTAAGCGCTAACAAAAATATAACACTGACTAGTTCATTTCTAAATGAGACCGTGCTATTTTGAAAGTTGGGGCGAATAAAAACGCCCACCCGGTCTTCGGATGGACGTCTCTATTCTATTCTGATGGACACCTGTGCACGTCCTGTAAGCTTTTAATAGCCCGCAGTCGTGAAGTACCAGTGAACCGTGTCACCGCTCTTAACAGGTTTCATATTGGCAGCCTTGTCAATGAACTTCCCATTAACCCGATACTTCCAACCGCTCCCAGTCTTCACATCGTTTTCAGCCAGCCCATTAATGCTGCTGACATAAACCGCAGCCCCATTTTGATAAACTAGCTTAAGCTTCGACGATTGGAGCACCGTGAACGCATTGGACTTACTGTTAACCGTCACATTTCCGCTGAAGAAGGTCTTCTTGTACCCGCTGACAACCAAATGTGCCTTGGCTGTTGAACTGGCCTTATGACTCGTCTTCGTTGCCGACTTGTGCGCCGTTGACTTCGTTGCCTGACTCGTAGCAGCCTTACTGGTCGCCTTCTTGTGAGCGGCCGTAGAACTGGCCTTCGAGCTGGCAGCCGCAGTCGTGGCATGATGGCTTGTAGCGGTCTTTGAAGCGGCAGACGTGCTATTTTTCTTGCTGCTAGCCTTCTTCGACGATGAGCTGGCCTTTTTCTGACTCGACGCCTTGGCCGCTGAGCTACTTGCCTCACTCGAGGACTTCGCTGACGACGAACTGCTTGTTGCCGCCGTATCTGGTGCTTCCGTTGCCTGACTCTGACTACTCTGTTGCAGCGCCAGTGCCCCGCCAATCACCAAAATTGTGACGACCACCGCCGCGATGATCCATCTTGTTTTTTTCATGCCGACTACTCCTTAATTAACCTTATTTGAACGTGTAAACCAACTTGTTCGTGTATGAACCGTTGTTGGCAGCCACTGCAGCTAAGCTAACTTGACCGTAAGCCAAGACCATGCTGTAAGCATCCTTTACAGAACCGTCAGACTTCACGTAACTGAACATTGCCTTCAATGGTGTAGCCGTTTGGCCCTTCTTGATAGCTGTCTTGTTCACGTACTTGAATGAGGTCTTGGTAGATGCCAAAGCTAAGATTCCTTCAGCAGATGAGTTGGCGTTAGGGTTTTCCTTGCCATTGTAAGTGTAACCAAAGGCACCACTCTTGTAGATGTTCTTCTTCAAGTAGCTACGACCAGCAACTTCAGCCTTGTTAACCGTCTTGTTAGTGCTCTTGCCCATCATCATGGCGTTCACAGCAGCGGCAGTCGTGTCACTGTCAACACTAGCAGCGGTGTTGTTGTATGCCCAACCATTGTTGGATTGCTTGTTCTTAGCAATTGCCAAACTCAGTGAAGACTTGGAGAATTTCGCCTTGCTAGGCTTCTTGAACGTCTTGTTTGAGGAAACGGCAACTAATACTTGGCTTTGAACGTTAACCGTTTGCTTCGTCATGGATTGCTTGTACAACGTGTTTACCAGGTTGATCGACTTCTTGGCACCAGCTGGCGTGTACTTGGTTGGGTTAACACCGATAGCTTGTAAACCAATGATAGCCGTTGATAAGGTTGCTGGGTCACTCTTCGTGGAGATAACCAAGTTCTTCTTGATCAGCTTCTTGTTAGCAGTCGTAAACTTGTAGCCTTGCTTCTTCAGGCCTAACAGGAAGTCTGAGTAACCAGCAGCGGCACCGGTCGTCTTGTAATCGGTCTTGCTAAAGATTTTAGCAGTGCCGTTAACGCCGTCTTTGTTTTGCTTCATCATTTTCTTAGCGTATGTATAGATAGCTTTTTTCTTGCTCTTTTGGGAGCTCTTGGAAGCAACCTTAACACTAGCAGCGTTAACGTCCATTACTGGGACAACTGCGCCTAAAGCCATTACTGCGGTCAATGAAGCTGCGATTAACTTGTTGTTTAACATGAAATAAATCCCCTTTTATAAAATATTGTATTTGGTCATCAAACGATCCATCAGCTTGCGCCAAGGTTGATACAAAAGTAATAAACTAATTGCGTTCGTGGCAGCATGCATCGCGTCAAACATCAGACTAGCTGCAAACGACAGGAAGAAACTGGCTGGCCGCAACGGCCGAACGTAGGCCAGTGCATACCAGAGGTCCATGATCCAACCGAACCACAGTCCCCAGAGCGCGCCCCAGACAACCATGACCCAGAGATTATTCTTCAACTGGGTCCGTCCGAGCAAACCAGTCGTCAAGCCCATCAAGCCCCAGGCCAACATTTGCCACGGTGTCCACGGTCCCTGACCTAAAAATAGGTTCGAGACCAGTGCCATCATCGACCCGGACACGAAACCTAGTTCCGGTCCCAGGCTGACGGCACTGACAATCACCACGAAACTGGTCAACTGCACGTTGGGAATCGCCGCTAGCGGCACTCGCCCCATGACCCCCAGGGCCACAATGACCGCCAGGAAGACCAACAGGCGCGTCCCCATTTGGCGTTTCTCAAAGTGCCAGTAGGCCGGCAAAATGCTGCAGGCTAGACACGCAAAACTAAAAATCAAAAAGTGATGGCCCTTCAACAGGAGCATCCCCGCCAAGAGAACCAAAATCAAGGCGACCGGAACAACTAGGTTCCAATTATTTTTCCACCATCCACGCTGTACGATTTTTCTCACCTCCTTAATCGGTAATCTGCGTAACGTCGTGACTGAACAGTGCGGTCGGCACCTGTTGCCGGAGCAGCCGGTTGACCGCCGTCGTGGACAAGAAGTTGTCCGTGAAGAAGGCCCGCGTCGACTGTGGCGTCGTCAGGCAGCCATTGAACATAAAGGTACACGTGTCCGCAAACTCGGCACAGAAATCCATGTCGTGACTGGCCATGATCAGCGTCAATCCCGCGTGGTGCTTGGCTTGCAGGATGCCACCAATCATCAACTTCGTGGCGGGATCCAGGCCCTTGGTTGGCTCGTCTAATAACAGAATTTGTGGATCCGTTATCAACGCCAACGCCAAGCCCAACAACTGCTGCTGACCGCCACTCAAGTCGAACGCATTTTGCGTCGCGACGCCTTGTAAATGAAACGTGGTCAGTGCCGTTTGAACCCGCTCCGTCACGTCGCCAGCGCTCAGCTTTGCCTGCGCCGTGAGCTCTTCGGTGACCGTGTCGCCGTTGAACTGTTCGGTTGGGTTCTGGGACAGGTAGCTGAGTTGCTGCAGCCGGTCACGGTTCTTCATTTTCCAAATGACCTGCTGGTTGAGGCGCACCTTGCCGTGTTGCGGCTTCTGCAGCCCCGCCAAAACGGTCAGGAACGTCGACTTGCCGGAACCATTCTTGCCAATGATGGCCAGCCAACTTCCCGGCGTGACGGTCAAATCCAACTGGTGCAGGATATCCCCCGTCGTTGGGTACCGGAGTGAAACGTGTTGGGCCACAAACTTTGGCTCATTCGGAACGGTGTCTGACTGTGGCGTCGACGTTGGCGCCGGTTGAAAGTGCCAGTCCTGTTGGGCAATCAACTGCCGGCCCGCCGTTACCGTTAGAGGTAGCTGGGCGACCGCCAAATCGTGGTCCAAGAAGAACTGGGGCACCGGTGGCACGAACGGTTGCAGCGCCGGTGCCGCTTGCATTTGCCGTAAGCCCGTCGAGACGTCGCCGTCGTAAGCAAGATGGCCCTGCTCCAGCAAGACCAGCCGGTTGGCCAACGGTAAGACCCGGCTCAAGCGGTGCTCCGTCAGGACAATCGTGATGGCTAGCTCGTCGTGTACTTGTTGTAAGATGTTAAGAAAATTCTGTGCGGTGGTCGGGTCCAACTGGGCAGTCGGCTCATCTAGCAGGATCACTTGCGGCTTGAGGGCCAGGACCGATGCTAAATTTACCAGTTGCAGTTGGCCCCCGGACAAGTCTTGAATCGGCAGATGGAGGAATTGATTGAGTCCTAAGAAATTGGACACCTCCGCGATGCGCCCGTTCATGGCGGCCGTTGAGTAGCCGAGATTTTCTAAGGGAAAGGCCAGCTCCTCAATGACCGTGGCCATGATCGGTTGTACCTGCGGGTCTTGCGCCACGTAGCCCAACTGTTGCGCGCTCACGTTGCTGGAGAGCTCCGCCACCGGCGTGCCTTCGTAGGTCACCTGGCCGCTCTGCTCACCAGCCGGTTTCAACTCCGTCTTGAGCTGCTTGAGTAGCGTCGTCTTGCCGCTACCCGTAGCCCCGACAATCGTCACGAAGTCTCCCGCCGCAATTTGCAACGAAATATCCGTTAAGGTTGGCGTTGTCTGACCCGCGTACGTGAAGGACAGGTGAGCACAATCGATTAATTCTCGCATAATTTGTATCCCACCTCACCCGCTAACGGTAATCCCACAAAAATCAGTGTGGGGACGATGACCCATAAATCCGCTGGGTTATAAATTGTGAACTGCGTCACGTCGCCGGTCCAGCCCCATCCCTGAAAGCGACAAATCAGGATCAGTGCAAAGACCCCCAGGCTACAGGCGATAAACAGGCCGTCCATCAGCTGCCAGCGAAAGGTTTGATAATGACTCCGCTTCTTGGCACCAAATCCCCGCGCTTCCATTAAGACCGCCGTTTCCATGGCCGATGACACGGAATCAATCAACAGGATTCGCAGCAGGCGGCCGGTCTTTTGCAGCCGTTCACGCCAGGTGCCCTCATTTAAAACCACGTTACGTGTTTTCTGCAACATGATTAAGCGCCGAAACTTTTGTGTGAACAGGTTCACCATCCGCAGCGAAATCGTCAGGAGCATTGCCAGCCGTGGCACGATGGGAAACAGGAGGTAACTGAGTTTGGGCGTCGTGATGACCCCGTTAAACAGGACAAAGGCCAGAATCATGCCGCCGAGCGACAGCGCCATGGTCAGGCCGTACAGAGTCGCCGTCCGCGTGATGCGAAACGTCCAGCTTCCCAGTTGCCACTGCCACAGCGTTCCTGCCCCCGTCTGGTTGAGGATGACGTTAAACACAAAGATCATGGCCATCAATGACCCGACCCCCTTGATTGTCGCCCAAACCTTTTGACGGTTAAAATACCAGCCGCACAGGCCCCAGAGGCCAGCGAACAACACGGCCGTGATCACCAAATGGTTAAAGATCAAGAGTAGCGTGAAGAGCGCAACAAAGTAGATGGTCGCAGTTAGGGGGTGCAGGCGGCTAAAGAAATTCAGTTCATCAAAGATGCCAATCGTCATGTCCGCGCCCCATTCGTCCTTTTACTGAAACCGTTTTCCAGGTTCCTATGGTATCATTTTCTGCTGGGGACAAGCCCCAATATCTTGTTAAGATAATTCTTTTTCGTACTATCGCTAGTGCTTTATTGCTATTTTATCATTTTTTTGTCTCTGCCGTTAGAAATAATACTATCTCTTGCCTTGAACGATTTCTTTCGGGTCATCGCCATCGCCTCCGGGATGGTGAAAATGAGACCGGACCGCTGTGGGCGCACGCCCGGAGCCAAAGGGCGGTCTCCGGGCTTACCTTTGAGCCTCTTAGCCCGAGTCTCAAAGGTATCAATTCCCTAACCGGCCAAGTTCACCGCTAAGGGAATTCCCACGGCTTGGCTCATTTTCACCATCCCTGCGGCTGACACTGGTTCAGGGCTTCAAGGCAGATGGTATTTTATTGCGGCACTGATTTCTGACTGGCAGCTGGCTACTCGCACGCAATTAAAGTTGAACGTCCAACAACACTTGTTCAGGCCCAACTAATGAAGATTGTAGATAGTGTCGAATAAGCTAAAGCCAGTCACTGTCACTCACGCCCATCTGACCCAATCCCATCAAAAAAGACGAAGACTCGGCCCCTCATTCAGCCGCTCATCGTCAATGACGGAGATCATTATATGACTGATAATCTTCTATAATTACTGGCAACGGCGCAATCTGGACTGGTTCACCCACACAACCTGAGTAGGTCTCATATCACTTTAAGCATAACAGTCTTGAAAGGGATTTCATAGTCCCCGAAATCAATTTCAATGCTGCTGTAACGCCTATCACCCGCTCAATGAAAAAGGTCAGTACGCCCGTCACCCTGTTATGGGCACCTTGCGTACTGACCTTATATTGTTGCGTTTTAACTTTAGTTACTGGATTGCCGGGCTATCAGCCCTAATGCTCACCAGCTAAACACCAGTTGTCCCACGCTACTTCTTAATTGTCCGCACAATCTGCTCGCAAATCAGCTGCAAGTCCTGATCCTCGTGGGTCACCAATACTGGTGTGAAGTTGGCTTGGACCAGGTACACAATCATCTGTCCCGCAATAATGCGGACAATTCCAGCGGCGTCAATGTCATCCCGAATTTCTCCTGTCCGGCGGAATTCGTGAAGCAATTCACCCAGGAAGTCGAAGTCCTTGGCGGAGACTAATTTGACAAACAGCCCGCGCATCTCAGCACTGGTCATCATTTCCATGATCACAATCTTGACGGCCTCTTTGTTCTCGCTGATAAAGGCGTACCGGTCGTGGACCATGAAGTCCACCATCCCCGTCAGCGTTTCGCAGTTATGGATGCCATCGAAAAACTCATCGCGGTAGTGCGGGAAGAAGTTCTCCATCACTGGTTTGACAATTGCCAACAGGAGATCCTGCTTCGTGTGAAAATACTTGAAGATGGTCGCCTGACTGATACCGGCCGCATCCGCAATCTGCACGGTGGACGTCCCGTCGAATCCCTTCTCAGAGAAGAGCTCCATAGCGGCCACCAAGGCGGCTTTCTTACCTTTGGGCATCTTTTCGTGTTCCAACCAGCTGCGGTAATTATTAAATATATTTGGCTCCACACCACTCACCCTCTCTAAGAACTCATTCAGTCTATTATACGCGACCTAGTTGAGAATCTCTCGTAATTTTCTAAACTTTCCGGTAACGCTTCAGGCCAACGATGTTCAAGAAGGTTAAGACCAGCAGGAATGCCAGCAGAATCAGGATATTCCAACCTTCGTCGAAAATGGACGTCCCGCGCATGATGATGTCGTTCACGGCATCCCCGGAGTACTTCAGTGGGATGATGTAGGAAATATCCTTGACCCAAGTGGCCATCGAGTCCAGTGGAATAATGCCGGAGAAGAAGACTTGCGGCACGATAACCAGGGGAATGAATTGCATCATTTGGAACTCGGAGTTGGCAAACGTTGAGAGCAAGATCCCAAAGGCCAAGGCTACTAGCGCCAAAATCAGGTTCATCACAACCACACTGGCCATGTTGCCGACCACTTCGATTCCCAGTAACCACACCGTGACCAGGACGATGATGATGGTCTGAATCACGGCCAGAATCCCGTAACTTAACATGTACCCAAAGACAATGGAGGAGCGCTTAACGGGCGTTGCCAGTAACCGATCCAAGGTCCCCGTCGTCCGTTCCTTTAACAGCGCCATCCCAGAAATCAGGAAGACGAAGAAGAAGACGAAGAAGCCCATTAAGATTGGTAGCATCTTAGCAAAGTAACCCGTATCCTTGTCACCGTAAACGTAGTGGTTCGTAATCTTTGGCGTCTTTTGACTCGTGCTCTTGGTAGCCGTCGTCGTGGACGTTGCCTTGGTTGCCGCGGCTTGCTTCGCTGCCGCTGCGGTTCCCGTGGTGGCCGTACTGCTAGCGGCCTGTTGCTTTTGCATGGCAACCAATTGTGCTTGTAGCTTGGCCATTCCGGTCGTGCTCTTCTTCAAAGCAGACTTCAATTGGTCAATGCTTGTGGTCGTCACGGCGTTCTTGAAGGCCATCTTCACGGCCGCCGTCTTACTGGAGTCCGTGTTGGCGTAGGTCAAACTGTAGTTGTTGCCATTTTTCTTGATGATGGCATCAATTTTTTCATCGTTCAAGGCTTTCTTCGCGTCCGCCTTGGTGTCGTACGTCTTCACGTCAACGTGCTTGATGTCGCCCATTTCCTTGTTTAATTTCTGGGTCACGGAGACGGTCCCGACGTTCACATTCGTGGTTGAGTTGGTATTAAAGATCACGCTCATTAACAACATCACTAGGATGGGTGCGACAAACATCAACGCTAACGTCCGCTTGTCCCGGAAAAGTTCCTTCAGCACCCGGTTCATAATTCCAATTGTTCTCATTATTCTACACCCTCCGCCTTTAAGAATACGTCTTCGATGGTTGGCACGTTGTATTGCTTCTTCAATTCTGCTGGCTTATCAAACGCCATAACCTCACCATTTAGTAGCAGGGCCACCCGGTCGGTCAGTTCCGCTTCGTCCATCACGTGGGTCGTAATCAAGATGGCCCGCCCTTCGTCACGGATGTGGCCCAGTTCCGCCCAAATTTGCCGACGCAAGGCGGGGTCAATCCCAACGGTTGGTTCGTCTAAAATTAACAATTCTGGATTACCCAGCAACGCGATGGCCAAGGACAAACGCCGTTTCATCCCACCGGAGTAACCGGAGACCCGCTTCTTCAGGTCAGCTGTCAGGTCAACAACACCAGATGCATGGGCAACTTCTGCGGCCATATCTGCGCGGGTAATCCCCTTCATTAGCCCAAAGAACTTGAGATTTTCTTCACCAGACAGGTCGTCGTACAGGGCATCCGTCTGAGCCATGTAGCCGATGCGCCCCAGGAGCTCCCGGTTAGGCATCACGGTGTTGAAGACCTTGGCGGAACCGCCATTGGCGACTTCCATGCCCAAGGCGACCTTGATGACCGTTGACTTCCCGGCCCCTGAAGGCCCAATCAACCCAACGATTTCACCGGAGTTGACGGTGAGGTTGATATCTTTTAAAACGGTTTGATCGCCAAACTTCTTGGCTAAATGTGCTAAATCAATAATTGCTTGTGCCATAATAGTACCTCCCAAAACGATTTTAGTTTGTAGGTGAGTGAGTGATTACTTACCTGATAAAGTGAGTATATACTCACTAGCAATTTTTGTCAATAACACCTTGCAAATTAATTTAAAAAGAATTATAGTGTATGTACACGATATAGAAAGGACCCATTAACGATGACCCATCATTTTACCCAAACCTGCGCCTACTTCACCGCCGCCCGCTACATGCGTGCCGTGGAACAGCTGGCCGATCAGGTCTACGCGCCCACCGGGATGAAGCCGGCCTACGCCTACATCATGATGGCGCTGGAGGACACTCATCCCCAGACCATCATGCAACTCAGCACCACGCTGGGATATGAGCGCTCCAGCATCTCGCGCATGGTCAAAACCCTGGCCGCCCAGCAACTGGTGACGCTCACCGCCCAGGGTCGCGCCACCAGCATCGACTTGGCCCCGGCCAGTGCCGCCTTCTTGAAGACTGCCAACGACTGCTTAATCAAATTTGGCCAGCGGACCGACGACTTGCTCGGCACGACCAAGGCCCCGATGACCGACCTACTGACGGAAAACAATTTAAAACTACGGGAGGATTTCAAATGATTACCTATCATACGATTCAAGTTAACGACCTCGACATTTTTTACCGCGAAGCTGGCGACCCCAGCAAGCCAACCATGTTGCTGTTCCACGGCTTTCCCTCTGCCAGTCACATGTTCCGCGATTTGATGCCGGCACTGGCAAATGACTTCCACTTGATTGCACCGGACTATCCGGGCTTTGGCCAATCCAGCGCGCCCGACCACACCGAGTTTGCCTACACCTTCGACCACCTAGCTGATATCATGACCGCCTTTTGGCAACAGCTCGACCTCGGTGCCGCCTACATCTACGTGTTCGATTACGGTGCTCCGATTGGCTTTCGGATTGCAGCGCAGCATCCCGACTGGATCAAAGGAATCGTCAGTCAAAACGGCAACATTTATCAAGAAGGCTTAGGGCCGAAATGGGCGGATCGCCAGGACTTCTGGGACCACCCGACCGCAGCCAAGCGCGACAGTTACCGCACGGCGTTTGCGCCCGCGACCATTAAAGGCCAATACCTGACGGGCACCCAGGCCGGCGTGGTCGGTCCCGACGGTTACACGTTGGACATCGCCTACACCCAGACGCCCGGGTACGCGGAACGGCAATTGGATTTAATTTTCGACTATCAAAATAACATTAAACTGTACCCCACGTTCCAGAAATACTTGCGGGAACACCAGCCAAAGCTACTGGCCGTCTGGGGGAAGAATGATCCATCGTTTATTTATCCTGGTGCTGAGGCGTTTACGCGGGATGATGCGCGGGTGGAGGTCGATCTGCTGGATACGGGCCATTTCTCCCTCGAAACCCACGCCAGCACGATTGCCCAACTGATCCTCCGCTACTTCGGTTAACGCCATTCGCCTTACCGGGCGGGAAAAATGTACTGGAACGCTGTGGGTAGGACGTCCAGAGCCAAAGGGCGGTCTCTGAACTCGCTTTGAACCGCCAAGACCGCGTTTCAAAGTCGCCATTTTCTGAGCAAACCACTCAGAAAATCCCACGGCTGAGTACATTTTTCCCGCCCTCTCGGCTGATGTGGTGTTAGATCAGCGTGCTAGTGTCAGTTGCTTTATCTTGCTTCAATGTCTCTGTTTATTGTTCTGGGGCCCACTCGAAGCCAAAGAGCGGTCTTCGAGTTCATTTCGGAACCTCAAAAGTTCATGAGTTTCCAAAATGGCCCGTGCTGTATGCCGGTTCCCGGCCAACACCACTATCACAGGTGGTCCGCCTGACTGTCTCCGGTTCCAACCAACTCCCACAATCACTACCTGCATACACGACGTCTTTGTGTGAAATCGTGCTAAGTGTTCATGAACAGTTGATCTTTCTTGCTTCACTTTGAGACGTTTTTACTTTCAATTTTTTCTGACAAACTAGCCTTCTGTAGATGTTTTTCTTGGCGCTAACTTCTATAGAAGGTTTTTGTGTGTCCAATGACTCTCAGCCTTCGCTTGCCTTACCACTTAACCTCACTGCTGACGTCCCGTTACCAAATCTTCACGTAATAATCCTTGACTCCCTTATCGACTGGTTGTAAGATGTGAGCAATCAGGTGAGTAATTAATCACTCACCTTTTAAATCTACTAACGGAAGAAGACGTTATCTATGCGATTAGCAAACAGAGTTGCTTTAGTTACAGGTGCTACTAGTGGGATTGGTGAGGCGATTGCTCGGCTTTATGCGACTGAGGGCGCCAAGGTTTTAATCGGTGGGCGTAAGGCTGATCTCGGGAACGCCATTGCTGACGACATCAAGCAACAGGGTGGCGAGGCCACGTTTATTCCCCTCGAGGTCACTGACAAGGCTGCTTGGGAAGCCGCTGTCAAATCCGCTCAGGAAATCTACGGTGGGCTTGATATTTTGGTCAACAACGCTGGGACCGATAACCCGGTTGGCTTTCCAAAAGTTGATTTAGACAAATGGAACCGGATTATGGCCGTCAACGTCACCGGTCCCATGATGGGGATTGAGGTCTGTGCACCACTTCTCAAAGTTTCCGGCAACAGTGCCATCGTCAATATTTCTTCACTCGCCGGCATGTACGGGACACCTGGTGCGGCCTACTCGACGTCAAAATGGGCCATGCGGGGGCTGTCTAAGAACGCCGCTTACGCTTACGCTGACTGGGGCATCCGCAGCAACGTCATCGAGCCCGGTTTCATTGGTGGCACCAACATGACCAAGGCTATTATGAAAATGACCCACGGCCAAGACATCATGGGCGAAATGACCTTGATGGGCCGCTCCGGCAAGACCAGCGAATTGGCCGGTGCCGCCCTGTTCCTGGCGAGCGAAGACTCCTCTTACGTCACGGGGATTGACGTGCCCGTCGACGGTGGCTTGTACAGCGCCGGCTACTACGGCACCGTGAAGACCCAATTGTCTAAGTATATTGCGGCCGCTCAGAAAAAAATGAACTAACTTTTAGCGACATTACAAAGGCCCACAACGCCGTGTTGTGGGCCTTTTCCTATGCAATCATACCTGTTCCAAATGCCCACCATCGGCCAAATCCATGCCGCTGTATGCACTCATTTCCGCCGTGGTTGGGTATCCACCCAGCTTCATCACCTTGCCAGCCACGACGGTCACTGGCAAAATCGCGATGCCATACTCCGCAATCAGCTTGGCGACCTGTTGCTCGCGGACGAAGGCGTTGGGATTCTGCGCCAGATTACGCCGGAGCACCCGGACGTTTTCACTCTGATTGATCTGCTTCGTCTGCGCCGTCAGCCGAATGAGATCCGGATCCACACTGGGACCACATACCCCGGTCGGACAGCACAACGCTTTTTCATAGATATTAATCTTCCTCATGAGCAAGGCCTCCTGAATTTGTGACGGGTTGGAGTCGGTCGGCTTCAAAATTCGTTTGCCAACCCACAACCGCAAAATGGTTCTGAGCTGCTGCCGCGATGCGTTTCAACCACGGACTTTCATTTTGCGCACGCATTTGTAAAAATGGGCTCAAGGTCGCTGAAGTGGCTGCCAGGCTTTGGTTAACAACCCACCAGGTATGGGCGATGTGGGCCCGGTCCAAATCTTGTTGGAGCCGCAACGTCTCGTAGACCGGAGTCGCTGCGGGTAAGGTCACCATGATGGTTGCCGTTTGCGTCGGGTCCTGAAGTCGCGGTAACAGGCGCGACACCGCTGCCGGAACAGTCCCGGTGGTTCGTTTGACCTCCGCGGCGTAATTCTCTGTCGACGATAAGAGCAGGAGTGTGTGGCCGGTTGGGGCGGTATCGATCACCAGCACGTCACTGTCGTCCTCGTCAACAATCTTGGCAAATGCTTCGAACGTCGCAATTTCTTGGGTGCATGGCGATTTCAGATCCTCCATCACGTAATCCACGTTGTCGCCACCCATGTCCTGCTTGGCCTGAGCCAACACACTTTCCTGATAGTCCTGCAGCACCTGTTGCTCATCGATGTGACTGACCTGAATCGCCGGGTCGAGTTGGAACCAGTTCAGATGGTCGGCGGGATCGGTAGTGGTGAGGTGCACGCGCTTTCCCTTTTGCGCTAAAGCTTGGGCGACCGCCACGGCAATCGTGGTCTTGCCCACGCCCCCCTTGCCCATGGTGAAGATGATGCGTTTCTGCTGTAGGGCGGCCACCACGCGGTCCAGCCCCGCGTAGGTAGTCGCTGGCGGTGTCACTGGGGCAACTGCCGGTTGCTCGTCGGCCAGCAACTGTCGTAACTCCGGCACACCACTCACGTTATAGGCCCTGAGCGGCACCTGCCAAGCGATTGGCAAAATGTTAGCGGGAATGGCAGCGAGGTCCGCCTGTTGTTGCTGATAGAGCGCTGGCGCTGCCGTCTGTTGTGAAATTGGTAAGACACCATTAACCACTAATTGATGGTTGGTGATGCCCAATTTAGCCAGCTCCGTGGCGGTCCGGCTGGCCTCTTGCAGGGTTGCCCGTTGGGGGCGTGCCACCAGAACCAACGTCGTCTGCTGGCCATCCGCCAACACCTGCGTGGCCTGTTCGTAGCGCGCCTTTTCCTCACCGAGCCCCGCCAACTGCCCCAGGCAACTGGTGCCCAGCTGATTTTCATCCAAATAGGTGCTCCAGGCTGCCGGCAATTGCAGCATTCGTAACGTATGCCCGGTTGGGGCCGTGTCAAAGAACACGTAGTCGTAGGTCTGATTGACGACCGGATCCGTGAGCATATTCGCAAATTCATTGAACGCAGCAATTTCAACCGTGCAAGAGCCCGATAGCTGTTCGGCCATGTTATCGAGCGCCGCTTGCGGTAAGACGTTGCGGTAGGGGCCAATCACGTGCTCCCGGTAATCCGCCGCGGCCTCGTTGGGGTTAAAGTTAGCTACAGCCAGGTTGGGCACGGTGGTCACTGGTTGTAAATGATTCGTCAGGTCATCCGGAAAAATATCCTGTAGGTTACTGGCCGGATCCGTGCTGATCAGGGCCACCCGTTTGCCCTGGTCCGCGAGTTGGACGGCAACACTGGCCGCAATCGTGGTCTTGCCCACGCCGCCCTTGCCGGTGAAAAAGAGATACTTGGTTAACGAAAGCTGCTCCTGAACGTTTACCATGCTACTCACCTGCCTTCACTGTCGCCGGCGCAAACTCACAGACACACGTCTCGTCGCTCGACAACAACGTCGTGGTCTGCTGAAAGAAAGCCGCCGCAAACGATTGACTCAGCGTGTAGTGGGTCCATTTACCGGCCTTGTAACTGGTAACAATCCCCGCATCCGCCAGCACTTTCATGTGATGAGACAGTGTTGGCTGGGTAAACGAGAAATGAGTCAAAATGTCACAAGCACAGAGCGTTCCCTGGGAAAGTAAGGCAATAATTTTCAAGCGATTCTCATCGGCCATCGCCTTTAAGGCGGCCACGTATGCTGGATAATCCATAATGCCATCTCCTTGTACCTTGTCATATTGATATTCGTCTATGTGTTAATGATAACGCTTTCACAAAACATTCACCAGGAAACCGACTCGCTGAACGGCAGCCAACCAAATCCCAGTGGCCAGGATTCAACCGGTACGGGACGACAAAAGGCGCAGGACCATGGCCCCGCGTCCATTTTCAATGAAATTTTTATAACAAACGCAAGACCAAGTGAATCTGTGCTGCCACCCGTTTGCGTGATTCATCACTAATTTCTCGGTGATTGTGGAGCAAGAGGTCTTCAAAGAGCATCTTCACAAAAATCGACATGACCGTCTGCGATAATGTCCGGACTTCTGCTGGATCGTGGTCTTTACTGATTCCCAGGAAAACGTCGGCGATTTGTTCCTGAACGCCATCAAAGGATGCCATTAGCCACGCCGATTGTTCATCGGACAGCAAGGCGCGCTCGCGAACCGTGATGATGAAGGATTGATAGCCCACGTCTTCTTGAATGACCGACGAAATTCCATCGAACAGATCCAACACGTGGTTTTCCACGTTTTCGCTGGTCCAACCCTCCAGTCGCTCATGGGCCATCCGCAAACGGTCAGTCACCCCTTCGTGCACGATGATGTCTAGGAGTTGGCGCTTGCCTTTGGGAAAGTAGTAGTAAAGTAGCCCTTCCGCAATGCCCGCCTGCTCGTTTAGTTCTCGCGTTGAGGTGCCCGCGTAACCCTTTTCGGCAAAGAGTTTCCGACCGACGTCGATGATGTTTTGCCGCTGTTGCTCACTCTTCTTCATAATTCCTATCGCTCCACTCAAATTCTTTCAGTCATTTGTTCCCGGTTAAACGGATATCGCCAGACGCCTCCGGGCTGATCAAAATGGGATCGGATCGCTGTGGGCGGACGTCTGGAGCCATAGAGCGGTCTCCAGACTTGCCTTTGAGCCGAAAGTTCCCGTCTCAAAGACACCAATTCCCTAACCGGCATGAACCCTGCCGACAAGGGAATTCCCACGGCTTGACCCATTTTGACCAGCCCTCCGGCTTACACTCATCCAACCGGCAACAGACGACTAACCATTTAACTTGTTCTCCGGTGGTGGTTTTACCCGTTTAGACATTGCTATCATTATACGCGTTAACCCGGTTTAGTTTCTACTCATTATGTTCTACGGCATTGGGACTATCTAATGGCTCAATTGGATTGACCTAACCGGACTGACATACCGTTACATACCACACAACAAACAAGACGACAGTCCATTCACCAATCAGCCACAAACCAACCAATCTAGTGGTCAGCAACAATATCAGCCGATAGGGCGAGAAAAATAGATTCAGCCGGGGATTTCCCGAATGAACCTCTCGGGAAATGGCGACTTTGAAACGCGGGCTTCGGTTCAAAGCGAGCCACGAGACCGCCCCTCAGGCTCGGAACGTCCTCCCCCAGCGTTCCAATCTATTTTTCTCGCCAATTTACATACCACACAACAAACAAGACCGCAATCCATTCACCAATCAGCCACAGCCAACCAGTCTAGTGGTCAACAACAATATCAGCCGATAGGGCGGCCCAAATGCTCTCAGCCGGGGGATTTTCCGGATGCTCCTTCGGGAAATGGCGACTTTGAAACGCGGGCTTCGGTTCAAAGCGAGCCTGGAGACCGCCTCTTGGCTCCAGGTGTCCTACCCCCAGCGTTCCAGTCCATTTGGGCCGCCCGGTAAGGCGCGGGAAAACAGCAATCCATCACTAACACAATCAAACCGTTTTTTGTGGCTGATTGGTGAAAGGCAGGCGTTCGCCACGCCAACCGGCGATGTCGTCCTCCTCAAACGCATAAGTCAGCGCCTTCCCATAAGCCGCCTCATAGGCCGCCTTCTTCTGCTGGTAATCCGTAGCCATCATTGCCCGGCTATTCTCCCGCACGGACAGGTTTGGGTCCGGCAAAATTGGCTTGAGCACGTGCATCACGTAGCGCGTTTGATCAAATTCAGCGTTGTCGACCAGCGGCAGGTCGCGAATCTCCACGAAACACGAGATGACCGGCACGTTGAATTTGGCCGCGTAGTAGTACGCCCCGCGCTTGACGGGCCGCGGTTTGCGATAGTTGAACCACATTTCCTGTTCGGGATAGATCAGCAGGTACTGCTTGTCCGCCAGCACCCGTTCGACCAGCTGAGGAAAGACCCGGCCGGCGTACTCCTTGTCGTCGCTGATGGGAATCGTGTCGTAATAGTTCATCAGGTAACCGATAAAGCCGCCCATTTCCAAATTGGTGTCGCGACTGACAATGAACAGTCGCTTCTTCCCCGCGGCCCGCATGGTTTTGCGAACGACCGTGTTGTCTAACGGGTTGAAATGATTGCTGGTGACAATGGCGCCACCGGTCACGTCCTTTATGTTGGCGAGCCCCTCAATCCGGGTTCGCCGGTTAAAGTAGCGGGTAGCCAGATTGGCCACGCGCCGCGATACGTGATTGTTCATGCGGTAACTCAGCGTTTGACTGCGGTCCACGTAATGCTGGAGTAACTGTTGTTGCTGCGCCTTGGTCAGGGTGGGATCCGCAACTTCCACCTTGGCGTTTAGCTTGCCCGCTGCCGCGTCGCGTTCCATGTTGGCAACAACTTGTTCCTTCATCCCACCGATAATCATTTAGATCAGCTCCATTTCCGTTTCCATTTTAGTTAAATCGGTTCTATCCATGCTGGCAAATTTCTTGAGTTGCCCGAGCAAGCCCTGTTCTGCTTCACGGTCCTGGGCCCGGTCGGCGTCGGTGTAAGCCCGTTGGATGGCCTGAACTTCCGCGTAGTACGGGGCTTGGGGCGCCACGTCCCAGAAATACTGGCCGTTTTGGGCGTCGGCAAAGTGCCACGGCTTGCCAAACAAGCTGTAGTGTAAAATCTGGGGCGCCGTCACGCGCGTTTGCGTCGTGGGCATCACGTTCCAGCCGCGGTCCAGGTGCGCCACCCGGTTGCGGCACAACAGGTTGAGGTAATCTTGGTCGGGGGCAATGAAGTCGACGTGATAGTCCGTCAGGCAGTGCATAAATTTTTCGTTGAACTTCTCCGCGCGCATCTGCTTGAGGTTCAGCAACATCACGCCAGAATTGAAGTAGTCCGCAATGGGTAAGCCTAAATGCTGTTCAACGTAGGCCACGCTCTGAGCGTTGTCGGCCGCGAAAGTATCAGGCACCGCGCCCACCAAATTATTTCCCAGCGGCTGGTTAAACAGGTTGGCCAGGTCGGTCGTGGTGACCACGTCGGCGTCCAGGTAGATTGCCCGGTCGTACTGCGGGAACATGGCCGCGATGAACAGGCGGAAGTAAATCGTCAGTGTAAACATGTTACCCCGCAGTTTCATGTGCTCGCCACTGAGTTGGCCCTTCAGACTATCCGCCATCGGGGCAAAGCGAATCTGCACGTTGGGGGTCGCACTCTGCGCTAACTTTGCCTGATTTGCCTGCGAGAGGTCATCGCATAAAATGATGATTTCATACTGATTCGTGGGTGCCGCGTGGTCGACAATCGAGGTCAGGGCCACGGAAAGAAATGGCGCGTAAGCATCGTTGATGGAGAAGAATACGGGAATTGTTGGGTTCATGAGTGGGCCTCCTATAGGTTAACAATTAGTTTTTGGTACTCATTTAAGATGTCATCATATTCGTGGAGCTTTAGTTTACTGTGCATCTCGTCGACGTCCCACGGCTTCACCGTTAACGTGTGGAGCCACGGGAACAACCGGAAGCTGGTCGTGAAATGTTGAAAAACGGTGTCCGCTCGAAGCTGGCGTTGCTCGTTGAATTGTCGTCCGAGAACCCGTTTATGCGTCACCAATTGATTGAGAGCAGATTGGTCAGGCATGAACATTTCTCGGCTTTGGCAAAGCTGCCGGCTGCGGGCAAACAGGTGCGTGCGGCGAATCTCGGGGAGATTTAACAAAAGAATCCCGGAGTTCAGGTAGTCGAAGCGGTCCCAACTCTGATGGAAAAACCAGCGGCCGTAATGGTCCAGCACACCCGCCAGCTCGACGTGGGCCAGGTTCTGGTGGTAAAAGTAGTCCGGATTGCGCCGGCAAATCACGTCGGTGTCCAGGTACAATAGGTGATCGGGCAACCCCGGCACCTGATCCGCGTACAGCCGCAGCATGCAACACGGTGTGAAGATGGTGTTCAGATTGGCGCTTGGCGGCATGGCAGCGACCAGCGCGGTCACGTCCACCCGCCGGACCCCATTTTGCGGATTGGTCCGCTTGACCAAGGCATCCAGCTCGGTGACCGTCTGCTGGGATAGCGGGTAGAACTTGCGGGCATCATTTTGCATGAAGGCCGTTAGAATCGTGATGTGCAGCGGCTCCTGGGTTTCCTTGAGCAACGATAAAATGGAAATCAACAGACCCCGCTTCATGTTCGTGTCCCCACAATATAAAATATTCAATCTTCACCCCTCCTTCTGGTACTGCACGTAGGTCACGTTGCTGGTCGCCGTGCGTTTAAGCATTTGTTCGTGAATCTGGTTGGCCAGTTGGCGCTGCTGTTGCTTGGCAGTCAGGCGCCGGTCCGGGGTAAACGGCCCGTCAACGTAAATCACCCGCCGTGGCCGCCCCCACCAGCGTTTGCGATAGGTCACCGTCAGACAATAGGCCGGCACCTGCGCGGCAATCGGAAAGTGAAACGCCCCCGGATTGAACGGCCGCACCCCGGTGTAATACGGCCAGACGTGCTGTTCGGGGTAGACCATCAGCCACTCGCCCGCCGCCAGCTTGGTTGCCACGACTGAGCGGAACGGCCGCATCTGGTGCAGCGTCTGCGGTGTCGGCAAAGCCCCACCGTACAGAGTCAACGGCCCAATCACGGGAATACCCAAGTTGGCGGGACTCGCGAGCACGTTGAAACTCTGGTGATGACCTAAATAGTACGGCATCAGAACGTCGCCAGTCGGCTGGGTGTGGTTGCCATAGACCACAAAGCCTCCGGTGGCCGTCCGCAGCCGCCAGCCATTCTTGATGGTGATGGGCCGACTGTAACGATAAAGCAGACTGAAGACTTTCGCTGTCGCCCGGACCACTCGGCGCTGCCAGGACCGCCCTGGTGCCCGCCAGGCATAGGTTGCCGGTAGCTGCCAATCCTGATGGCGACTGGTAATCACCTCATCGTGAAACGTGTGATAAATTTTAGTTCGCATGGGCTCATCTCCAGCTAAAATAAAATTAAGTGAGTGATCAATCACCAACATCAATATAACACATTCTATTTTGAAAACAAGCTTTTTTTGAAAAAAGTGGGTCTCTGTCAAATCGTATTGGTGGAGATTTTGAACGGCACATTCACTTCGGTGAATGTGCTTTTTGTTTACTCAT
>NZ_RHNN01000037.1 GCF_003946245.1 Levilactobacillus cerevisiae | reverse complement strand
TCACCAGATTTGAAACCCTATTTTTTACTAAGGAACATAAAGGTTAGATAAAAGTCCTACTTTTTCAGCAGTCCCACAAAAGGCAGCTGGCTCCGCTTAAAACTGATAGCCAAATAATCCAAGCCCAGGATTATCCAGCTATCAGCCTTAATGCTCACCAGCTAACCGCCTTTTGTCCCACTCTCAATTCACACGCCAGGTGCCGTCGCAAACGTCCAGGTCAGTGTCGAGGTGTAGTGTCCCGGGTGAATGCCCGCGTAGCCCAGCCGCAAATTCAGGTGTTCGCCGTGATTGCCGATGGCTTGAATGGCGATGCCCTCCCCGACGTTGAGGATGGTCTGACTCACGGCCGATAACGGCGTGGGCCCCCAACTAGAACCGCTGTCGTAGCTCAGACTGGCATCCAAGGTGCGGTCGGCCAGCTGAAATGGGGTCGTCTGCTGGAGCTGAATTGCGGTTTGCTCCCGGTGGCGGCGATTATCCGTGACGTCCAGGAGGTTGCCACCATGCACCATCTGACTACCAACGTCCTTGCCCAGACTCGTGCCATCTAGAGTGCCAAAGGTCAGGGGATTGGCCGTCGCATCAATTTGGCCGTCCGTGAAGTTCAGGTTCAGGTCGGGGCCGGCAAAGGTGCCCAGCGGCTGATTCGTGGCGTCTTCCCCGGTGAGTTGGACCCGCGTGGTGTACGGCATGTTGGTGGTCGTCTGTGAGGTGAACGTAATTTCATAGCCATAGCCAAAGATGGCGGTCTCAAAGTCGATGCCCCCGATCGTCCAGGTCGTTTCGCTGCCCGTTGTCTTGTGGTAAAGCCCCGTAACCACTTCGCCATCAATCTTTGCCGTCACGTCCGTGGCACTGCTGGGTAATTGAAAGGACAGATCGCCACTAGTCATGGCCGAGTATACGTTGGCGTCCACTAGGCTACCGGTGATCTGGCAAACATCCCCCTTGACCACGTTGACAAGGCTGTGATCGGTGTCCGCTTCTGCAGCAGGTTGCGCTGTGGTCGGACCGCCCGGCCCATTCAACTGGGTGCTCTGACTGGTAGCCTGGCCGTCAACGTCTTGGGTCTCTTGCGCATGCACCGCCAGGGCGGTCTTGTTTTTAAGCTGACTGAGGATTTGAACCTGCGGCGCTGTGTCCGGATTGACGGTCAACTGGGCTTGATTGGTCGTCAGCGTTTGCGTCTGTGGTTTATCCTTATCATCCGTGACGGTCACGGTGACCACCGCATAGTATTTTGCGCCGTTATCCGCCATGGTCGTCGCTGGCGTCGTGTAGGTCAACTCCCGATTGGTCGCGACCACAGTATCCTGATTCCCAACGACTTTGTGCCAGGTGACACTGTCCGGCGGTTGCTGGCCACTGCCCATCACGTGGAAGGTTGCCGGCTGGTGTTCATCGACCGTCTGATCCGCCAGCCCACCACCGACAGTCACCGTCACTGAGGCAGCCACGTCCGCTGTGGCGTAATTCTTTAGGGTCCCGGTAATGGTGACCTTGCCCGCTACGGCTTTGACGTTGGCCGTGACCTTCCCCGTTTTGGCATCCACGGTCGCTAAATCCGGGTCACTGCTGGTCCACGTGATATCGCCGGTCGCGTTCTCAGGCGTCGGCGTGCCGTGGACGTACGTGGTGGCCGCCACGGACTGGTTGTTGTAGAGATAGTCGTTGTCGCTGGTCACGGCGAGGTACGCCGCTTCGATGGGATCCGACAGCGTCGTCACTGACACGACATTGGAATAGTAGGTTGGCATGAATGCCGACGTAAGCGTATAGTATTGAAACGAGGCCTGGTAATGGACGACGCCAATCTGTTCGGGCGTCACTAACAGATCAGATTTGGTTCCATTTTTGCTTACCTTTTTCCAAGTCTTTCCTAGGTCATCAGACTGATACCATTGGAAATGATTGCGAGCGGTGAGGTTGATCAGCGACCACATCGAATGCGCCGTATCCGTCGTCAACATTTTCGACTGGTTTGTGTAGGCGAACCGGCTGTCCGGCTGAAGACTGAAGCCGGTGTTCAGATAAAATCCCAACAAGCCCAATGGTGCTGCGCTAGTTTTTCCTTTCCCCGGCACCGTGTTGGTCGTGGCGGCTTGCGCGTGCACCCGTCCCCGCGGGCGGCGCAAGACACCGATTGCCAAAACGACCAGTAAGACGACCATCAACATGTCACGCCATTTTCTCCCCGACATCCAACTGCTCCTTTCGCTAGTGGCTACTCGTAATCGCGCTGACGCAAAATTGCTATTAAATCCACTCTTTCACCGGATTAGAAGTAAAGGTGCTAAACCACATTTACGAAACAAAATGGCTGGTCGCCCATTATTATTTTCGCAATCGGTCTGCGTGAGTAACCTATCTAGGCCCATTATAGTAACAGCTGCAATTGAATACCAGTGGTAAGTGTAAAATATTTTGATTATTTACGTTTAATCGTTTTACGGTCAAACAGATTTAGCGTGGGCCAAAAGGCAGTTAGCTGGCGAGCAGTAAGGCTGATAGTTGACTGATCCTGGGCTTGGATTGTTTGACTATCAGTTTAAGCGGAGTCAGCTGCCTCTCATCTCCCCGTTTCAGCAATAGAGATTGAGAGAATAAAACGCGCGTCTGGGAATTATCCCAGGCCCGCGTTGTACATAGTATAGATTGGCTGCTACCAAAAAAGTCTGGCGGCTTGTCCCCAGACGCAATGTTCCACATGGAACACTCATTGAAATTTATCTTGGTTCTGCCGGAAGAAATCCGCGTACACCCGCACCTCTGGGAGCTCGTACCAGTGCTTGGTCGTCACCGGCACCGTGTCCAGGTCGTACACTTTCGCCTCCGGCAGGGCCAGCACCAGTGGGGAGTGGCTGGCAATGATGAACTGACAGCCGAAGAACCGCGTGCTGTCCGTCAGTAGCTGTACCAGGTCCTGTTGGCGGGCCGGCGACAGTGAGTTCTCGGGTTCATCTAGCAGATACAACTGATTATCCTGAATCCGCTCGGCAAAGAATTGCATGGCACTCTCACCGTTGGACCGCTCCGTCACGTTCTTCTGCAAGTGCTCGCGGGTATAGCGCGACTGCGTTTTTCGCCGCGTTTCCAACGTTTTCTTCAGTTCATCGTAGTCGGCGAGGTCATGGTATTGGAAGTCGCCAAATTTGTGATTGAGGTAGTCCTTGAAGGTTTCCTCGCGTTTGACGTCGATTCCCTGGTTCAGCGCCCGCAAGTCCAACATGTGATTGAAAATTTCATCGCTAGTGATGATTGCGGATTTTTCTGGCAACGGCACGTGCATCGTGTAGTCACAGAGGTCCAGGTAGGTCTCAAAAAAACTGGACCGGTTGTACAACGCCCCTCGCTGCAGGCCTAATTTTTCAGCAATCACGTTGAGCAAGGTCGACTTACCGGACCCGTTGTCGCCGTACAAAATGGTGATGGGCGCGAACTGGAGCGTCGGTACCTGCTTGGCCGGGAACAGCTGAAACGGGTAGTAATCCGAATAGGCCCGACTCTTTTGGTGCAAGAAAAAACGAAATTCCTGGTCTTCGCTGGCTAGCGTGAAGTCTTCTAAATACATCGTGGTGGCCCCCTCTCCGATTCCTATATACTATTTTACCTGAAGACAGAAAAAACACGCGCCCAGACGTTCCGGTGCGTGTCACTTTAGGCAAACGTGTCGTTGGGCAGCTTCAGTAGGCGTGGCTTGCTAAAGTAGTAGCCCTGCTTCAATTTGATACCCAATTGCTTACTGAGCACGCTGTCATCGTGGTCCTCGATGCCTTCCAGCACCAACCGGAGGCCGTATTCCTCCGTGATGGCCCGCCAGAAATGAATCTTCTGCTGAATCTCGGGGTCGCGAAAGTCCTGATTAAAGTTTTGTAACGCAAACTTAACCTCGGACGCCAGCGGCAATAATTCGGCGATCTCTGAGAAATAATTATCACCGGTGCCGACGTCATCTAGGGACAATTCCATGCCCTGATCCCGAAATTTTTTCAGCTGTGGCAACAGCTCATCAATCGTGTATTTCCGCGGACTATCATCCTCGGTCAGCTCAACGACCAGCCGCGTGGGATAAATCTGTTCCTGGCTTTTGGTGATGGCGGCCACAATTGACGTCGTCATTAATTGCTCACGGTTAACATTTACCGAACAGTAGCGCACTTTTGGCGATAAAACTTTCGTAGTTGCGACTAACAGGTCCGCAACGATTTGTGGATCAATCGCCGTAAATGATGCCGGTAAACGCCACCCGTCAGGGGTCAATTGCTTCATTAATAGTTCATAACCGAAGATAGTCTTCGTTTCCGTGTTGATTTGTGGTTGCACAAAATACCGATAAATTGGTTCCAAAAAATACTACCCCCTCATGAACAGTTTGCATTGCTTTACCTTACAGTTCAGTATACTATAATGGAATCAAATAGTGATAGAAAGAACTGATTAATCTTATGAAAGTCGTTGTTATCGGCTGTACCCATGCTGGCATCGCGGCGGTCAAGCAGATTCTAACCTACTATCCCGACGCGGAAATTACCGTCTTTGAACGGCAAAACCAGATTTCTTACCTGGCGTGTGCCACCTATTTACACATTGAAGGAACCGTTGAAGCCTTGACTGACGCCCGTTACGCCGAACCCGCGGACTTCATCAAGCAGGGCGTGCAACTGCGAACGAACCACGATGTCATTCGGATCAACGCGGCCACCCACTGCTTATTGGTTCAAAATTTACTAACCAAAAAGATTTCGCGCACCGGCTACGATAAGTTAATCATCGCCACCGGCTCGGTCACGGCCATTCCCGCAATCTCCGGCGTGGAAAATCCCAAGGTCCTGTTGTGCAAAACCTACGACGAGGCTCACGACCTGTGCGCCTACGCCGCGGATCAACAGAGCGTCGCCATTGTGGGTGGCGGCTACGTCGGCGTGGAACTCGCTGCGGGCTACGCGACCGCTGGCTACCAGGTCATGCTGATTCAGAAACCGGCATACCTGCTCAACAGTTACGTGGAACCGGAAATATCCGCTAAGGTTGCGCAGATTTTAACGGACAAGGGCGTCAAGGTGCTCACCAACACGGTCGTCACCTCATTTCAAGATGCGCCCGATGATCAACTGCTGATCACCACCTACGATGACAGCTACCACGTGGACATGGCGGCGATTAGTGCCGGCATGATTCCTCAGACCGACCTGTTGGCGGGCCAGGTCAAGATGGCCAAAAATGGGGCCATTTTAGTGGACGATTATCAGCAGACGTCCGACCCCGACATCTTCGCGGCGGGCGACGCGGCCATGAGCCACGACAACCCGAAGACGACCACGACTTATGCGCCGCTGGTGGCCAATGCGGTGCGCCAGGGCACGGTTGCGGGCGTTAACGTGGGCGATCGGCGGCTGCGGTCACTGGGCACCCAGGTCACGACGGGCATGCAAATTTTCACGTACACCATGGCCTCCACGGGGCTGACGCTGGCGGCAGCTAAGGCGGCCAATCGCAACGTGGGCCACGTGGAATACACCGGGACTTACCGGCCAGCTTTCATGCCAAACGCGCACCCGGTTACGGTGGAACTGCTGTACGACCGCAACAACCGGCAAATTTTGGGCGCCCAACTGTTATGTGAACACGACGTCTCACAGGCGGCCAACACCATCTCGGCGCTGATTCAAAACGGTGGGACGATCGACCAACTGGCGTTACTGGACATGCTGTTTTCACCGAACTTCAACCAGCCGTTTAACTACTTAAACTTGGCGGGCCAGATGGCGGTTGAACAGGAACACGGGTATTTGCGGAGTTAAGCTTTGAGATAGCAAAAAACTAGCAGCCTCGTCGTCTCGCAATTGGGAGGGCTGGGACCGCTAGTTTGTGGTGCAGTTATTTGTTAAAATGGGCTGCCAGTTTCTTTGTGGTGTAATAGGTGGCGCTGACGTTACCCCCCGAAACTTCTTGGAGCAGCTTGATTTTGTGATTCTTGTACGTCTTGGTCTTGACGCGGTAACTGCCCTCGAGCGGCAACGTGACCGAGTTGTTCCACAGGCCAATGTGAATGGTCTTCTTCTGTTTTTTAGCGTAGATCCAGAGACCATTATACTTATTTTTATTGTTAGGAAATGGTAGCTTGTGGGCGTGCAGATTAAAGTGGGTAAATTCTGTGTTGGTATCATAGCGCATCGCAACGGCCTTAGCCGTCACCTTCATGGCGTTCCCCCGTTTGCCGGCTGAGGTGTACCAGTTGTGGCGAAAGGCCTTGGGGAAGGTCTTTAGCGTGGACTTGGCTGCGGCTTGGGTCAGGTTCCCCGGCGTGGCGATGATACCAGTAACACCGAGCCCGGTGGCGACGATGGTGAGGGCGACTGCTTTTGTTAACTTCATGACAAATGATCTCCTTGTATGGACTAGTTTTCGTGGCGGTACCCCTGCCAGGCTCGGCCGAGCAACCGCCTGATTTACCTTCATCGTACACCACTGCTATGACACATGGTGACGCTGGGGGAAAATACTTAGAAAATCGATTTGTGATCAAAATACTTACGAAAAAGGCGTCCGGGATTTTGTCCCAGACGCCTGTTTTATTTCCAAATCTATATTACTGAAGCGGGCGACTCATTTTTCAAATAAGGCCGGATCAATTCGGCGGTCCTTGAAATAAAATTCGCGGTCATGCGCGTTGACTGCCCGGAGCACGCGGCAAGGATTGCCCACGGCGACTACGTTAGCGGGCAAATCCTTGGTGACGATGCTCCCGGCGCCGACGACCACGTTATCGCCAATCGTGATGCCGGGGAGCACGATGACGCCGGCACCCAACCAACAATTGCGGCCAATGTGGACCGGCTGATTGTGCTGGTAATTGCGGGCGCGCAGCTCGGCGTTGATGGGATGACCGGCCGTGGCCAGCGTCACGTTGGGGCCAATCATGGTGTGGTCGCCCACGTAGATGTGGGTGTCGTCGACCATGGTCAGGTTGAAATTGGCGTAGACGTTATCCCCAAAATGGACGTGATGGCCGCCAAAGTTGGCGTGAAATGGCGGTTCCACGTAACAATTTTCACCTAGTTCGGCGAAAAGCTCGTGGAGAATTTTTTGCTGCTGCGCGGGGTCGCTGGGCCGGGTGTGGTTGTAGTCGTAAAGGCGGTCGAGGTAGCGTTTTTGCTCGACTTCAATGGCGGGGTCGTCCGGCAGGTATAGATCGCCGGTATGCATTTTGTCGCGGTTGGTCATGGGGGGTCGTCCTTTCTGGGTGACTAGTTGATACCGCTATCATAGCATACTTTTCGGTGGGGATGTTTCACATGAAACATCTCAGCAAAAAGCCCCTCGCCGACTAAATTGCGTCGACAAGGGGCTACACCTAACTATTACTATTCTGGTTGGTCAGCGGAGAGGGAAATATCCCGGACGGCTTTGAAATCAGTCAAAGATTTTTCGTACTTGGCAATGGCGGAATCGGTCGCAAATTTACCCAATGGCAACCGCAGTGGCAGGTCGGCCGCATGGTTCGTCACTTGGTCGTAGATGATGGCCGCGGCCTTGTCGGGATCACCGGCCTCATGGTGGGCACCGGATTCACTGCCAGCGATGTCGGCCGCAAATTTTTCGTACGCGGCAATCTTCGGCAGCGCCTTTTGTGAGGAACGGCCCGCCCAGTCAGTCCGGAAACCACTCGGCTCAATCAGCATGATCTTAATGCCTTGGTCGGCCACTTCCTGCGCCAGCGACTCGCTCATGCCTTCCACGGCGTACTTGCTCCCGTGGTAGAAGGACAGCGTTGGGAAGGAAGCCAGGCCGGCAATCGAAGAAAAGTTCACGATAATCCCGGCACCCTGTTCACGCATCGTAGGTAAGACGGCGCGGGTCATGTCGACCAGCCCCCAGACGTTCACGTCAAACATGTAGCGCGCGGCATCACGGTCACTCTCTTCAAAGGTGCCGAAGTAACCGAGGCCGGCGTTGTTGACCAGAATGTCGAGACGACCAAACTTTGCTGTCGTGGCCGCCACCGCCGCTTTAATTTCAGCTTGGTTGGTCACGTCTAACGTCTGCTTTAAAATTTGGCCGTGATCGTACGCGTCCAAATAAGCCAGCTGATCCGTGTGCCGGGCGGTGGCGACTAAGTTCACGTCGTCCTTTTGGGCCAAGTAAATTGCCAACGACTTGCCGAATCCCGTTGAAGTTCCCGTAATTAACCATGTTTTTGTCATACCACTCACGCTCCTAAATTTTTGATAGCCTCAGTGTACAACCTATAGCTAGGTGGAGGTCAATTAATTTGTTTAGCTGTCTTGGCGGGTTGCGGCCAGGTCAATTTCCCGAACGTTCACTTCCTGGGGCATGTCGTAAATGAACTTCACGGTCTGCGCCACGTATTTGGCGTCCAGCGTCAGGCCACCCATGGTCTGCTTCCAGGCCTCGTAGTCCTTGAGCGCACCGGCATCCGTCACGTGCGTCAGGAGTTCAGTCTCCCCGGCACCCGGCGCAACCAGGGAAATCCGAACGCTATCGTTGGCCACTTCCTGGCGAATCGTTTCGGATAGACCGTGAACGCCAAACTTGCTGGCAACGTAGGCCGCGTGGTTGGCAAACGCCTTGAAACCGGCGATCGACGACATGTTGATGATGGTCCCGTGCTGGCGTTTAACCATAGCGGGCAGGACAATCTGCGTACCGTTCAGGACGCCCATCACGTTGGTGTCGAGCATCGTTTGCCATTCCTTAGGGTCTTGCCGTTGAACGTTGCCCAGTAGCATCACGCCAGCGTTGTTGATCAAGAGATCGGTCGCGCCGTATTGGGCTTCGGCCGCGTGAATCGCGTCAGCTAAGGCAGCCTGATCCGTCACATCGACGGCAGCCGTCATGACACGGGTGAAGTCTAACGGTAGCGCCTGAATCTTTTCTAAACGCCGGCCCAACAATAACAGCGGGTAACCTGCGGCGTTGAATAATTTGGCATCCTCTGCCCCGAAACCTGAACTAGCCCCGGTGATGACTACTAATGGTTTGTTTTCAGTCATGAAATGTTCCTCCTAAATTTTCTGTTGTTTAAGTAATGGCCATAGTATAGAATTTAGAGTTAGCTCTAGGTCAAGCATTAATTTTAAAAAAAGAAGGTTTTTTGATGACATATTCCATTGGCCAAGTCGCGGATCGGCTTGATATCAGTCCCTACACCCTGCGCTACTACGATAAGGAGGGCCTCCTGCCGTTCGTTGACCGCAACGCTGCGGGCCGACGCCGATTTAAAGATAACGATTTTAATTTTCTAGAAGTCATCGTCTGCTTGAAGGAAGCCGGCGTGCCGGTCAAACAGATTGGTAATTTCATCGACCTGTGTATGACGGGCGACGCCACGCTCCAGGACCGCTACGACTTTCTGGCGGAGCACGAAGCCAATTTGGAACAGAAAATGGCCCGCCTCCAACATACGCTAGACTTCTTGCGCTGGAAAAAATGGTACTACAAAACAGCCCTGCAGGCGGGCACCGAGCGGATCCACTACCTGCCGGGCACCAACCAGGTCGACCCCGCCGTCCATGCTGAATTTGAGCAGTTGGTGGCGGATGGGGCTAGTCCGAAAGCCTTGGGGGAGCTGTCATTTAAGTGATTGTGCTAGCGACTGACCGGCTCTTTTCTTCGCCACTTCCTTAATTTATGAGAAAATTTAAAAACAGGTAGGGCAATCAAACTTCGCGATGAAATTTGATCTCCTTACCTGTTTTATTATCTAACTATTTAATTCGCTAGTCCTCAATATCACTGCCAAAACAAATTGGGGTGTAGTAAGTTACACCGCCGATTGCATAGAGACTATCAAAATTGTAGACTTCTCCACGATCATCATCATAGTAGCTCAAATTAACTGGTTGATGTAAGTTTTTTACGGCCAAGCGGTACTGATACGCACCCTTCTTGCCAACTTTAATCGTTTTCAAACCAGTCATTTTCGCGTTTAAGTAAAGATACCGTGTGGCGCCTTTAACCTGGGTCTTACTAATTTTCGCCTGACTGAGTGGTTTACCCGCAAAGGCATCATCACTAGTAGCCTTCGTATTGCGATGAATCAGCTCAACGTACCCGTTCGTAGTGATTCGTACAATCTGCTTCACCTGGTCGTCGCGTTGCTTAGTGGCCTTGGCCCCACCCAAATACAAATCACCAGAACTATAGGTTGGCATATAGGCTGGCGCTTTCACTTTTTTAAAACTGGTTGTCGCGTAAGAAACGATGCCAGATGCTAAGTAGCCCTTCTTCAAGCCGGATTTAGTGAGATTGTAGTTTAACTGACCATTTTCAACGGCCAGCTCCAACCCCCATACCCCGTTGGCCAAGTGATGTTTCGGAATAAAGTCTCCTGCCACGACGGTTCCCTTGGGTAGCGTGATTGTTTTCGTATACTGGCTGTCGGCCTTAGCTACCTTATAGTACGTGACCTCTGCTTTTACCGCTGACTGGGCCCGATAGTATGTATTTATGTTCAAAAATTCCCTTTTGACCGTCACGCCACCAATTTTGACCGTCGCGTCAGTGGAAGCGGTTGTAGCCGCCCGCGCCGTGGTAGTTCCACTGACACCTAGACATGCTAGCGCTAACCCCAACACCCAATAAATAACTTGTTTTTTCATGTGATTGTTCCTCCCTGAAATAAATTAGTACCACATGAATAATACCACGATTTGGAACCTTCACGTTACAATCTCCAAAGTAGTGTTATTTTCCATCATGCTCAACTACTTACTTCGTTTCATCAATGACAACATGGTTCTCTTCGCACCATTCAATCGCATCAACGATTGAACTAAGTTTAGTTTTCATTTTAAATTTTTACCTTCAGATATTAAGGTCCTTATAACTTCTGACACAGCACCTGCTGCTCGCCATAAGGCCCATAGCGCCGCCGCCCGGTATCCACGTACCCGATTTTTTCGTACAGCTTTTGTGCGGGCAAATTTCCGTGATCTACTGACAGTGTGAGTGTCTTGGCAGTCGGAAAATGTCGACGTACAAAGTCAGGCAGGAGCTGGAGCGCTTGGGTCGCAAATTCCCGACCGCGCTGATTCTCCGCAATCGATAACGACCGAATTAGGATGGCGGTTGCCGGGTCTGCCCCCACTTCTTGCACGTCTTTGTTTTTGATTAGGACCAAGAATCCTACTAGTTCGGTATCCGCTAAAACCATTACAGGCATTCGATTTACATCATCTAGTGCGATTGCTAAGGCCTGCTGCGGTGTAGCTGTGAAGGTGGGGTCGCTTAACGGGTAGGTGGCGATGCGGTCACAATCTTGTTGGGTATTTTGGTAGATTTTTAGTGTTAGCATGGCACACCTCCTTGTTGTTTTATTTTACCTATTTGGGATGAATCACCCCCACACCTGTGGGGAACACCAAAATCGCATCATGGTTTACGTGATGGCGTTAGGATCACCCCCACACCTGTGGGGAACACACTAAACAAACGCCGTCACACCGCACTTTGAAAATCGCCAAAACCCGTTTTTCAATCAACTTGCTCCTTAAGCATACATCAGTGACATCCCCATCACAATCAATTTTAGCCGCTATAGCGAGTAGCTTCTTCACCACTAAATTTCTCGTGCGCTCTTCCGTTGTCATCATCAAAACGACCGCAAATCACATCTTGGTAATTCAGCCATACAAGCTATTGTCGGTCAGGTAATAACCGCCATTTAATCTAACTTCATTAAAAAGGCCATCCTCAGAAAACGAGAATGGCCGCCAATAGTTCAAAAATGATATTAGTAAATCATTACTGAGCTAAAAATTGTTTCTGCTTCAAGAACTCCCAAAAACTTATGGTCGGAACTTTAAACCGTCTTATCAAGCATTTTATAACTAACACCAATCAGAGATGCCACCCGCGTAGGCTGAAGCGTACCTCGCTCTTGCGCAGAAATTAACGCGCTCATGTATCTGACATCGTTGTAGCTAAGCGCCGTATTATACGGGTTACCCCCGCTCCCCTTACTTGGATTTTTAGAAAAGTCGGGAATTTTCACGAGCATGCTCCGACTGATTATGCCAATCTCTTTTGCACGAATAACTGTCGCCTCGGGGCTGACATTAAAGTAATGCGCCGCCCGATTTAAATCATCGCGCTTAAATACACGCTTAAAGACTTCTTCCGGCATTAAAAATGCGGCCACAACCCGATTAATTTTCCGTTCTTCGGCGACTTCATTGTCATTGCCACCGAGTAATTCATCAGACCCACGTAAAATGTGGATAAATTCATGAACTAGAGAAAAGACCCTGGCTGTATAACTATCCTTCTGATTAATAAAAATGAGTGGCGCGTAATCATCCAGTAAAACAAAAGCCCGCAACTCCCTGACGTCTAGTGGCCGGTTTGTTCCCAGTCCGGCACTGCCCTTCTGCATACTAAGAATGCCAAGATGCGCTAGCTGTTCCCTTAGGTCATTAAATAGTTGCCTAGCTGTTCCAAAATGATTTAAAGTGAGTAACCGTTTCACTACTTTTAACGTGGATTCAGTACTAAGATCACTAGCACTACCGATGATGGTTATTTTTTCATTAGCGACTTGGCTCTCTTCCTTAAACCAAGCTTGCTTTCGTTTCATTTCATAAATAACATCCCGCACAGTCAGGCTCACTTCTGCCGGCACGTTCTTTTGGGTACGAAACGCTACCCGAATATCCTCAATTATGGGTGGCTCGTCGAGAAGGAGACTGCCAAACGGAATGTGTAGTTGCGTGGCAAAAGAGCCAAGTTGCTTAATCGTCGGCTGCAAATAAACTGTCGCATCTGCTTGAAGCCACTTAGTCTTCTTAATAATCCTGACGAGCGTGACTTCCGTCAGATCTGTAGTCTGTAAGGCCCATTGGAGTATGTTTTTACTTATCTTTACCCTTGTAACCGCCACGACAATCCCTCCTTCCGATTTTCTAGCATTATACCTGAACCATACATGGTCTACAACACAAATGCTAGCAATTAGAACTTGTTAACGAACCAATCGCACCAAACTTCAAGTTCTTCCAAACCATCTGGTGAGTTCTCCAACGCTAGCTTCATTTCATCATATTTTTGCGGCCCATCCTCTAAAGATGAAGAAACAGTATCAAAGAAAGTCCCATATAGACCACAGGTAATCGAAGCCTCAGTGCGCTTTCCCTCGAGCGTGATTCTTCCAATACCAGGCATTTCTTCATCTTTTAGAATAACGCCATCTTCAGTTCCCAGTTGACCAAGTGTTTGACCGTTTTCAAACGAAACCCATTTTTCCATTTAATTACGCTCTCCTGATACGCCGCTAATATCTTAAATACACTTTGATCCCGCACGCTAATACTTTGAATGATGCCATCTTGCTGCCTGGCAGGATTAACTGAGTCACCCCCACACCTGTGGGGAATACTTCTTGGTGTTGGCAATCATCCCCGCGACCGAAGGATCACCCCCACACCTGTGGGGAATACACGCAAGAATGTTGTTAAGGTCATTGAGACTCAGGATCACCCCCACACCTGTGGGGAATACTCCCAGAAAGACTGCCAACGTTTGCGTCACTGAGGATCACCCCCACACCTGTGGGGAATACATTTTTTCTTGATTGAAGCCAGCGACGTGTATGGGATCACCCCCACACCTGTGGGGAATACGGAAAAGCGGATCTCCGATACAGCGGCACCGGAGGATCACCCCCACACCTGTGGGGAATACATGTTCTTATCGGCCAAGGTACCGGTATAGTTGGGATCACCCCCACACCTGTGGGGAATACACTAAATAAACGCCGCCACACCGCACTTTGAAAATCGCCAAAACCCAGTTTTCAATCAACTTGTTCCTTAAGCATACATCAGTGACATTCCCATCACAATCACTTTTTTGGGCGCTTTAGTGGGCAGTATTATCATTGCTTAATTCTCTCATTTCTCCATATGCTTTTTCAAAAGCATCATAATTTTTCCGCAATACCACCGATCAGAAACCAAGGATTCAGCCAATACCTGCTTCGTTTACTTCCATATATCAGAAAGGCCCGATTCATTCACGAATCAGGCCTGGGCTATGACATATTTTTTATTGACGATAGAAATAGGTCATTTTAGTACCCTCAATTGGATATAGAGCCAACGCTTTCCTACCATTGTGGCGAACTGGCTTAAGTTTTAAATAAGATGCATAGACCTTCTTAGCGTCAGACATTTTGCCGCCTGGAAAAACATCATAAACCTTAGTCTTCCGCTCATACCACATACCCGCAACTTCTTTCTTGGGAAAGTGAATAGTCTTGGACCTGACATTACCACCCTTGAATTTCATGATTAATGTATATGAATTTTTATTAAACTTATATGTACTGTTAACCTTTACTCCTTTACGATACTTAGAATAACCCTTCGTTTGCCACGTGCCTCTCAAGGCATTTGGCATCGTCTGATACTTGTGAAAATCTTTGTTACTAGTCGTCACCGCACTCGCTGGCTGCGTGGTCGATAGCGTCGTGGCCATCCCCGCAACACCAACGCACACTGCCACCGCAGCGAAAAGATGTTTCAATCTCATTATAAATCCCTCCATCTAGAAATACTTGTTAATTACTAACGTGCAACCATAATTATAGTACATCATTAATAATCAGGCAACTAAATATTACTGTACTTGCATTTTTACATGAAGACGCGATTTTATTTTTGACGAGCGATACATCGATTTCAAACGGCTGGAACCAGTCACTTAATCTCCTACGCATCAGACTTTCTCAGTCCAACAGCGTATACTTAGGACGTTAAAGACATAATTTTCAGGAGGCTTACTTAATGAATTTCAAAACTACTTTTATTGCCATGGGTGCGATTGGCCTTGGACTAGCCCTAGCCGGTAGTGTCAACGCATCGGCCAGCACCAGCTATGTCAGCGCAAAATCCGGCAATTTTCTGATAGCAAGGAAGAAAGTCGTCCTTGCCAAAACCAAGTACAAGAAGGCATTTACCATTCCCAAAGACACGGTTGTTCAAATTCATGGTGTCACCACGCTTAAAGGAAAACGCATCATGTATCTCGACCTGGACTCGCTCAGCTACCACCTGCGAAAGAGTTACATCGGCAAAAGTGCTACCACAACTCGCGATATTGTTATGAGCAAAAGCAATTTCAAAAAGGTCGCCGTTCCTCAGTATCTCCGGTACTACAGCACACAGAAGTCCTACCCAGCTGGCATGGCGCTAAACGCAACTCAAAATGGCGACCTCTTCTCTGGACTAAAGTATCCAGATGCTAGCGATGAAAGTACGGCGAAGGCCGCCCGAATCCACGTCAGCAGTGATGGTTACCTGGAGTATTACGCAAACACCGCAGTCTTTGATGCTACCGATTCAAAACCCACGACCTCGGTCAAAGTCACTAAAACTGTTCGTCCTTCCGGTAGCGGAAAAACGTACCTTTACAGCAAGCAAGCCGTTCCTAGTGCAATTGGCAACCGGGTTAGCAGCTCCGGCAATGCCCAGTACCTAACGATTATCAAGCGTCAGTACAAGACTTACACAACGACATATGCTAGTGATCACGATAAAGATGAAACGGGTAGCGTTCAAGTCTCCTGTGGTTATCTGGTTAATGGCACGCACTATTACATGCCAACTGCTATCTTCTTCCCCCAAGCCAATTAACAAGTACTTGAAGACCGTTCTTTCAGGAGGACGGTTTTTTTTGACCCGAGATTCACTGCCATATTAATTATGATCATAAAAAATTGGGCATTGTTACATCTGGTCGCATTGTAGTCCTAACACTTAGATACCACAATCAGTATTACCGGAAAATGTTGCTAGCTTCAGTTCACTCTACTTGCTGGACTGCAAAGGGGCCAATCCTCGGAGAACTGGCCCTTTGTATGAGATAATTCAGCCCCACACCTGTGGGGAATACTACTTGCGGTCGTATCTCATGCCACCAATTTCAGGATCACCCCCACACCTGTGGGGAATACATGCTGTCAATTGCCCGCAAAACATCGCGGTGAGGATCACCCCCACACCTGTGGGGAATACAAAGCTTACCGAACTTTTCAAGTACCGGCGTTAGGATCACCCCCACACCTGTGGGGAATACCGGAAAAGAAACAAAGGGCTTAACGCGATTCCGGGATCACCCCCACACCTGTGGGGAATACCACGTGCAATTTGTCAGAAATATGGACAAAATAGGATCACCCCCACACCTGTGGGGAATACACTAAACAAACGCCGTCACACCGCACTTTGAAAATCGCCAAAACACGTTTTTCAATCAACTTGCTCCTTAAGCATACATCAGTGGCATCCCCATCACAATCACTATTTTAGCCGCTATAGCAAGCTGCCTTATTACCGGCTCATTCCCCCATTTTCATCCATCAGCTTTTCAAAAACTCACAGCCTTTTCTCCCATAACTGCTATAATAACAATAGCTTTCCGTGGGCGTCGGCATCGTCCATATGAAAATAATAATTGATTGGGAGTACGCACTAACATGAACGAAATCTTAAAAGAACAGTTCTTCGTCGATGACCTATCCGACGACCAGAAACACGTGATCACCAACATCAACAGCTACATCAAGCAGGGCCTGACGGGTGACACCTCTTCCGTCGCCATCATCGAGGGCGCTGCTGGGACCGGCAAATCCGTCGTTTTGATGGAGCTCGTGCGGCAGTACATGACCGACCGCCACTACCGGACCTCGCTCGTCGTCAATCACCCCGAGCTGTACAAGGCCTACCGCGACCTCGCCGAGTCCATTCCCAACATGAAGGCCAGTGAAATTCGGCGACCAACTTCTTTGATCAACTACGCGCAAAAGAACCACAAGACCTACGACATTATTTTTGTGGACGAGGCCCATTTACTGTATTCCAAATCCGAACCCTACGCGCACTACCGCGGCCAGAATCAGTTGACCGACTTAATGGCTTTGGCTAAAGTGGTGGTGGTCGTTTACGACTTTGACCAAGTTTTCCAATCCAAAATGTATTGGGACCGCGACTTGCTCAATAAAACCATTGGTGGCCACCCACACAAGCAGTTCGACATGAACTTCCAGTACCGGATGGTTGCCAGCGATGAGCAAGTCACCTGGATGGACGATTTGACGGCTGAGAAGCCCCTGAAACCTTTCCCGGAAAATAGCGACTTCGAATTTAAAATGTTTGATACCGCTGGCGCCCTCTTTGAAACGATTAAAAAGCGCAACAAGGAAGTCGGCATGAGCCGCGTCGTGGCCACTTCAGGCTTCCCGCGGATCGACGGTCGTCACAACGTGGAAATGGATTCGTTTAGCCTGCCATGGGACGAGTGGGATCCGCAACGGACGCACTGGGCCAAGCGGGAGGGCTCCATCACGCAGGTGGGGACGATTTACACCCTCCAAGGCTTCGATTTGAACTACGTGGGGATGATCATCGGGCCATCATTTGGTTACGACAAACAGTCCGACACGATGACCATTATTCCCGAAAAATACTCACACAAGGAAATTTTCAAGAAACGGAAAGATATGCAATTTTCACGCGCTGAGTACAAGGACTTCATCGCCAACGTGCTAAACGTGTTGATGAAACGTGGGAAGTACGGGCTGTACTTGACGGCCTATGATGACGACCTGCGGCAACGGTTGTTGGAACTGGCAACCACCGGAGAATAATCGCAGCTAGCACCACTTTAAAGAAGGCATCTTAAGTCAACGATTGACTTGAGATGCCTTTTTATTGCCTCCCTTTCAGCCTATGTTTCACATGAAACAATTTCTGACTGCGAAGATTACGGATAGGCCATTTTAGGCCTTCGATAAGGAAAAATGCACACGCTTACACATTTGTGTGGTCCCAATTTATACGTATACTAAAGATAATTAAGGAGGGAAACATCATGTCAAAGAAGACAATTCAGGCAATTCTCAGTGTCACCACAGGATTTCTTTTATTCGGTACTACCACTGCTTTGCTGGAAACAAGCACCACTAATTCAGCCGAGGCGGCCGCCAAGACGTCCAAGAAAGCTAAGACACCTAAGAAGTACAAGATTGGTCATAAGTACTACACCATGAAACAGATGCGTAGTAAATACAATCTGCACTTTAAGCAAACGAAGAGTCGCGGTGCCTACAACCAGTACGATGGCAAGCAGGCCTATGCTGCCTCCGGAACTTACAATGCATTTACCGGAAAAAACAAATCCAAGCAGTGGACTTCCAAGAAGACGAAATACTACTCATTCTCCAGTGCTTACCTGGTTAAATCGGGGAAGAAGAGCTACTGGAATTACGGCACACACTCCATTGACATGAAGACTGGCCACATGTACACGTACCTTAGCATTGGCTCTGCGGGTGGTAAGGGATAAGCTGGTATTTGCTAACTAATAAACTCACCAATGTCATAATACGAGGAGAAAATAGTATGAAAAAGGGTAAATTAACCTCATTTGTTGCGTTGTCAGTACTTGGACTATCTTTAGCTACGCCCCTGGCCCCCACCCAAACGGCACAAGCCAGTACGACTACCATGCCTAAAAGTCTTCGTGGCACCTGGTACCAGTACGCTGGCCGCGGTTCAGGCTATGACGTCACCAAGGTTAAGTCTCACACTGTCACACTTTATCATTTGAGTGCTAAAGGCAACGCTGGCCACAAATATAGGTTTAGCGCCAAAAAATCAGGCACCTACAAGCTAAAGGTTCAAAGACTACATAAAGGTTACGGCGGGACCGTCTATTCCTTTAATCCCAATCAGGCCGTCATGTGGATCAGCCATCGTAAGATCAACGGCCATAAATACCGGGTCATGAAGAGCTACCTGCGACAGGGCTACTTCAGCGTGTCAACCAAGAGTAAGGTCGCACACGTTGCCAGTTATCAATACAACGGTTCAAACTATATGAAGCAAATTGGTAAGTAATATCAAACGGCCATCGAAGACTATTTGATCATCGATGGCGTTTATGCATTGACGAAGCTCATGCTTAAAAGAGATGGTGTTCTCACCTTACGAGAACACCATCTCTTTTGTTTTGCATAAAATCTTTAGCTTATTTCACAGCCTCTACAAACCGCTGATTTCCGGAAATGTACCCACCGGCTACTTTATACCGGAGCGTATCTCCTTTGCTAAAATCATGGACATTAGAATATGCCCACCCTTTAACTGTAAAGCTTGCATGGGACTTCTTAGCGTAATGCTGCCGATACTTAGTTAGGTTAACGGTCCCATAGCGGTTGAGTGCTGTCTTTGCTACCACGCGCTTCGGCATCGTCATTTTTCTGCCAATCACAAGTTTCTTATTGGCAGAAATGTACCGACCATTGCTTAGCATAAAGCGCATCGTTAAATTATGGCTGACAATTCGCTTTACCTTAAACATTTGGCCTTGCTTGTAATGTGCTCGTCCACCCGTCAGATTTTTCGTCTCATACGCATTGAGACCGCGCGGGTTGATCACCGTGACCCACTTCTGTTTCTTAGCGTAATAGAGTGGGGCTGTATAATCCGCTTTTGCAGTCAAATACCCTGTCTTCCCAAGTCCGTTAAGGTCTCTCACATGATAGCGTTTCACGCCATTCTTTGAAGCGGTGACGTCAATCACCTGAAACATTGGCCGGTTCATCCGTGACTTCTTGGCATAGGTTTGTTGGCGTGCAGACGTTGTGAAGGTTGGCGAAGTATACAGACGTAATTTTTTCGTAGCATAAATGATGCTATTTTTAGGGGCCCTATCGACCACATCTTTAGCATAGGTGTAAGTGATTGTCTGGGCGGAATCCGTGAAACTCCCCTTTTCTTGCCCAGTTATCGCCGTTAGCGTATAGTTCGCAATACTCATCGCCTCTGTCTTATAGCTACTACCCAGTGAGCCAGTCAACGTTTTATCCGGCTTCAAGGTCTCACCACGGTCATCAACGTAATGGACTGTAACGGGTTTGCTAGTTGTTGCGGTGGTTGTGGCCGCCGGTGCTTCCGAATCGAATGAGAATAAAAAAGGTGTGCCTTCAATAAGCGCCATGAGTCCATCGGCCTGCAAGGTACCATCGGCCTGCGTCGTGATAAATTCCTTAACAGACCTTCCTAAAATTGCCCGCATACGCCTAGCAGTACCATCCGGATTCAAACGAGTGAGCTCTTTAGGTGAATAATTTAAGTGTATGTCAGATCTCGTCTGTAATAATTGCGACATAGATTCATTGAAATCCTTTTCATTATCAAAAAAAGCATCGTACATCGAAAGCTGTCTAGCGTCGTATTCTTCAATTTTCGGCCGCACTTGATTGTTATAGTCCTTTTTAGCCGTTGGATAGTCCACTAGTCCCAAGCTCTGTCTAGCCGCCAGTTTAAAAAGCCAAGAATATATATAAGCCTCCTCAGCTTCTTGCTCAATAGAAGCTTTTGGATCCTCAATTTCGGGAACAAATAGATCAATCCGAAATTTAGCTAAAGTTTCGCCATTTGTGATGACTTGTTTAGCTCCGACAATCCGCCACATTCCCTGTGCACCCATTTCTTCAGCAGGTATGGGGTTAATTTTTGATAAAAAAGATGCATAAGTTTTGTCATTAACAAAGCCAGTACTAAGACCACCCGCGCTACCATCTGACATCTCATCACGCTGATAGACTGGTTGGGCCCCATTAAACCATGGAACATGAGTAGTCCGTCCCTGGCCATCCACGATTATGGTATAGGGTACGTGAACCGCCTCAATTTGAATGACTTCGTACTTAGTCGTATCCTTTGCCGCATTAGAATCAATCATCCCGGTGGTATCAGCGTTTCCGTTGGTAGACGGTAACATCCCAGTTCCAAGAATGAATGCCAATCCTATCAATATGAACCGCTTAGTGAGTGTCGTCATTAGATCACCTCATTATTTGTTTATGCCCACATTGTTCATTTTATCACATGATTACCTAAAAGACGTCAACGACCACTTCGAGTAATGACCCCAGCAAAAAAATACGGTGGCGCCCCGCATCACGCAGGCACCACCGTATTTCCATCTCATCCTTTCCATCAAACCCGATCCGCCGTCACGCTTCGCAACTCTCCCTGCACCACCAGTCGCTTGGGCTCGCCCCGTTTCGCCGAGGCGCAAGTTACCAGCGTCACTAGTTTCTTGCCGGGAACGTCGTCGATGACGTCAACGCGATGGCGGTCGACCACCTGCACCCGCGTAACTCGGTAGCGGTACAGCTGTTGCTTGTCCGTCAGGTAGATGCTGTCGCCGTTGCGGACACCCTTGAGGGGCGAGAACAGGATGCGCTTACTGGTCATGTAATGCCCGGCCAGCGCGTAATTGCCCTGCCCCATCCGCTGATTCGCCTTGAGCGTGCCCGCCCCGCGGACCAACGTGTTGTTCCCGACACCGATACCAATCGGTAAATTCAGGCCGACTGCGGGAACCCGTAGCTGGCCGACCGCCCCGTACGTTTCTGTACCGGTCAGTTCACGTAAGCCGTAGCCGGCGACGGCGAGTGGGGTCAGCTGAGACGTTTTCGCGTAGTTGAATGGCGCCGTTTCCCCGGCAGCCGCCTTGGTGGCCCGCTGCACACTGTCGGCCGTCATCCCTCGTCTGGCCGCGTCGCCCAAGTGCGTCACCGAGAAATTTTGCGTCAGTGCCACCAGGATCAGCCCACTCCCGATGAGAAACATCACCAACAGCCAGAGGGAGCGCTTTTTCGGTTTTCGTTTGCGAGTTGTCATCTAGCTTCCCTCCTTCGTTCCCGGTAGCGGCGAATTCCCGCCCACGTCCCTGCGATGAGCAACAGGCTGACCAACACCAGCAGGCCGATCTTGTACCAGTCCCACACAAACTTTCCCTTGGGGATCGTCTGGGTGGCGTTGGGGATGCGGCGACCAGTCACCAGCAAGCGATGCGTGTTGAGCATGTACGGCGTGCAGGTCATCAGCGTCACCTGATTCTGGGTGGCCACGCGGCGCACAGGCTGCTTAGTGGCCGCCTTCACGGTCCGCACGCCCGTCACCTCGTAGGTCATCAGGCCGTACGCATTTTTCAGGTAAAATCGGTCACCCCGCTGCAGTCGCGGCAGGTCCGTGAATAGCTGTGCCCCCGGCAATCCCCGGTGAGCCGTGATCAGGCTGTGCTGATTTTTCTGGCCCTGGGGGATGTCAGTTCCCTGCACCAACCCGGCGTACCGCTGTAAAATTTGCTCGCTGGTGCCGGCAAATACGGGCAGTTCCACGTTAATCTTGGGAATCGCCACCAGGCCAATCGGGGTGGATTCGACGACATTTTTCGCGGTCGTTTTAAACGGATCCTGGACCGCGGTCTGTTCGTGCGTTTCCTGGCGTTGTAGTGCCGCTCTGAGCCGTTTGCGTTGAGTAGCACTAGTTGTTTGCAATTGCCGCTTGTATGCCGTCAGGACCCCCTGCTGGCGCCAATGGGTCACGACGTTGCTGGCTGCCGGGTAGCCGATCAGGCCCAGGCCCAGGCAAAATAGTAGGATGACTAGCCATTTGCGCATGTGGGGGTCCTCCCTCCTGTAGTGGCGGCGGTTACGGGTTGCGGTGACGCTTGGGTGCGAATGGCTACAGGAATCAGTTAAGAGACCACGAGCAGATTGTGAATGTCATCGCAATCTGTCAGGCTACTGGCCCTCAGCCGCGCTAGTTCTGTTGCCGTCGTTGCCGGTAGTACAGGTAGCCGGCGCCGCCCATCAGGATACTCCCGATGAGGAGGAACAGCCAGATGCCCATGCCACCAGTGATTGGCAGCGAGTAGCTGTCGTTTTCGATTGGCACGGCCTTGTTCTTGTCCTCCATTTCCTGATTAATGTCAATTTCAGTCGCCTTGTCTAATAAGGCATAGCCAGCGGGGGCTTGCGTTTCAATCAGGTTGTAGGTCACCTCGCCGTTCCGCTGGTCGTAGACGTAAGGCACGCCGGTGAAAGCGAACGTTCCGTCGCTACTGGACGTTAATTCGGTGGCCGCGTCATTGTCCGTCACCCATTTTACAAACGTCTGGTCTTTGAAGACGGCCCAGAATATTTTGCCATTATTATCGATTTTTTGGACCTTGAATTTCGCACCGGCCAGGCCATTATCCGTATCGGTCTTAACCTTCTTGAAGTTCGCCCCACCGAGGATGAGGTAGTTCACGATGCCAATGTTTTCGCCATCAACGGTGAAATGCTTCGCGTCTAATTGGCCCGGCTCCGTTAAGACATTTCCGTTCTTGTCGACTTTAAATTCCAATTCAATTTTTTCATTCTTGCCGTCGGTCTGTTCGTACCACGGGTGTTCTTCAACTGAATATTCCGTCAGCACATACGTGACTCCGACATCCAGGCTACCAAACTTGATGATCCCTTGTTCGTTGGTTGTTAACTTCCGAGGATAGCCTTCTTCCTTCTCACCCTTCCGTGCCAGCATGAATTCAACACGGCCTAACGGAACATGCGTGTTGCTGGTAGGATTCTCAGGATCAATCCCCACCTTGTGAATCACCGGGTCAACGTCACGGGCAGCGACGTTCTTGGGGTACAGGTGAATGGTGCTCTTCTTACCCAGGGGCAGACCGATGATCATTGGCGCCGAGATCCCCGTCAGATTGTAATCGGGTGCGTCCGTTTCCATGATCAGGTAGAAGCCTTGGTTGGGTAACTTCTCTTTAAACGTCAAGATGCTGTCGGTTTTGTTATCTTTCAGTTCTCCCTCCGCTTTCAAGTTGAGACCGTTATCTTTGACGAAGGCGTCTTGGTTCTTGAGCAGCTGCTCCGGATCCGTCTCACCGTCCGTGATATCAGCAAGTATTTTCTCCCGAGCGTCTTCAAATGCTTTACTCGTCGATTGGCCACTAATCACACCCTGGTCTTTAAATAGGGTGGTCACATCATAAACGCTATAGGTCACTGCGCCGTATTTGTCAACGTCATAGGGCGTTACCCCCTCTGGGAGACTCACTTCATCCCCAGTGTTTTGAATCGTCTCGTTCGAGCTATTTTCCATTTTGTGCAGCTTCATAGTAACGGTTCCTGCGTCTAAATCGCTGGCGTGAGCAATCGCCTGACCGCCTAATACCAGTCCGCAAACGGCAAGGGCCGCGAGTGCAAGTTGTCGTAATTTTGTGAAATTCATAGTTTTATCCTCCTCTAGGGTGTGTCCGCCAAATGGCGAGCGCCGATAGGGTCAGTGTGAGCCCGATAATTAGGAACCAGATGATGCCTTGGCCCCCGGTAACGGGCAGCGTGTAAGGGTCGTTGGGAATTTGTTTAACGTCATTCGATTCCGTCTGAGTATCCTTCGGAATCTTAAATTCGGTTGGGTCGCCAATGACGTAACCGTCTGGCGCCTTGGTTTCAATTAGCGTGTACGTGTTGTCGGGCAGGCCAGTTACTTTGAAGTTGCCACTAGTATCGCCTTTCAGCTGAGTTGCTTGGTCCTTCTGTGCCACCTCCGCTTTAAAGTGCCCATTGTCGTCAAACGTCAGGTACTTGCCGGCTGAATTTTGAATGATAAACTCGGCCCCAGCAAGTGATTCCTCAGTCGTGCGATCAATTTTCTGGAATTGGTAACCGCCTCTGTAGAAATGTGTCACCACTTTGTTCGTGCGTTTTTTCCAAGTGAGATTTTCGCCAGAATCGAATTTGATGGCTGCTCGATTCTTAACGGTACCGACGAAATCATCGGCAATTTTGGCGGTTATTTGAATCGCAAAGGCGTTGCCATCAAACGTTAGGGCTTCAATTTCTGCCTTAGACAGCTCGTACTTAATATGATTGTCCTTAATGGTGATCTCGCCGCGTAATTTTATCTCCTGTCCCTTATCCTTCGCGTCATCTTCCTTCTTTTTAAGTTGTTTAGTAATTGAATCGCCATTCGTATCAAACAGCTCAATATCGTCTTCGGTGACGGTTAATCCGGCCGGTAATTTGTCCCACATCGTAATCGCATTGGGTTTCGCGATGGACTCGTTGGGGATACTGTAGGTCGGCTGGTAAATCGTGTAGAACAGCTTGCTGATATCATCGTCGTCCCGATCAATCTTCTTACCATTTAAATCATTATTCAACAGACCCAACTCATCAGTCCGGTGAACGTTTTTCTGTGGCGCTGGCTGTTCTAACGGAACGACATAGCCACTGGAGAATGACTGCCAGGTGAAGCCAGAGTCACTTTTCAGTTTGAACAGCTGCGTTGTGCCAACCATCGGGAAGGAAACGGCGCCCAGTTCGTAGTCGGCTGACCCGAGGTAGTCACCCCAATGGGCTTCGTCTCGGCCTGGATCATCTTGCGTCAGACCGACACCAGTACCTTCGTACCAGCCATCATTATGATCGTGCACGAATGCACCCGGGGCCAATTTACCTTTCAAACTAGAACGGGTCCCTGCCCATTCGTGTTCATTCTCCTTATTACCATTCAACGAGCCAAACGTGAAGTACGAGTTATATTCGTCATCGCTATCTGGCCCCGGAAATTCGAGCGCCTTGGTCCAATCCTTAGTCGTAAACGTCACATCAATGTTAAAGGACTTAATTCCGTTATAGACCACCCCGGAGTAGAAGTTGTTGGGGAAATCAATGAAGGGTGTCCCTAAAGGATTGTTGAGATACTCAACATCTGAAATCTCCACGATTGCGCCCATCTGCTGGTCCGGATTTTCTATCGAAGCTGACGTCGTGTAGGCCCCAACATTATCGTAATAAACGAGGAGTGTCTCGTCCTTTAAATTAGGCTTGCTACCCAGCCCGACGGTATAGGCTCTTTCCCCACCTTTGTCTTTGTTCGTATGGTAGGAGTAATAGTAATACTTCTGAACATTGTCGTTATTCCCGTGGTAAGTGCCGATTTCGATTCCGTCAACGCCTAATTCCTTTTTTGCGACATTACTTTCTGTCGGAAAACTCCCGCCAAACTCTAGGCCCGAAGACCAACTATCCATTTGGATTTGACCACGGTGGACGGGAATTGACGCTGTCGGTACTTCCTTAGAAAGCGTGTCCTTTTGGGTATCAGTATCCTGATCAACCCCACTGGTCTTAGTCGTGCTAGCTTTCTTAGTATCCTCTTCATTGTCAGCGGACTTAGTCGTCTCTGTAGACTCTTCCGTCGTCTTGGCCTGTTCACTTTTGTCCGTTTGTGATGTCGATTCTGAACTCGACGTCACTTGAATACTGTCGTCACTGTTGTCTTTGCTACTATTACTGTCAGTGTCATTACTACTGGTACTAACCTTGTCGTTACTGCTATTCTTGTCGTCATCTTCACTACTATCTGATGCGTCTACTGCAGGCGTTTCACTCGTAGCATCATCAGACTTGACCGTAACTTCAGGCAGTGTGAATTTTTCCTTGGCATCCACCACCTCTAATTCAAGCTGCAACTTGGCTACGAGCAGTGGATCCGCAATTTTCAGGGGCACGACCATATCTACCGTCTGGGCCTTGTCTTGGTCGTTTTGCAGGATTAGTTGCTGTTGCTTGTCGACCTTGGCCGTGACGTCCTGCTGCGGTTGCACGTCTGTGATTTCTCCTTGAACCAACGTGGCACTGTCCTGCTTGGCTAACGTCATCACCGTTTCTCCCGCGGGCAGCTTCACGGTCAGGGCCAGTTGGAGGTCCTGCGGTTGATGACTGGTGATGCTTTTGACAACGCTCCCGGATTGATCATGGAGGGCTGCCGTTTGAATGATGTCATCGCGCTGCTGAGCATGGATCCGCAGCAACGATGATAAACCGATGAAACAACTGATGATTAAAAAGATTCCGAGCATTTTTTTCATGGGGCAAACCTCCATATCAAAGCGATTGCGAACTGTTTTTTCTTGAGTGAATCCAGAATAGCAATGAGTCATGAAAAAATTATGAACGCCATATGTATTTTATAATAATGTTAATGTGCTTATTGTGTTACACAATAAATTACGTGTGGTGAATGCTTAATTCAAGATGTTGTGGCGGAAACCTATTGCGACTGGTAATTGTTGGGACTAACTAGGTAACTTTGAAAACCGACAATTCTCTCATGCCAGTCACAGAATTCTGTCTTGTTGGGCGTCAGCGCGGTCAGTGGTGCCCGCTCTCACCGGGAGATTGTTGGTTCCAAGAAAAAGTGCGTGTCCTCTGCATTTGAATGGCCAATCAGCCCCTGTATAGTGAAGGTATTCATACGAGGAGGACTGATGATTCATGAAAAAAGTAAAAACGATTGCCCTTATTGCGACCACCGTCTTGGGCATCTCAGCTTTCACCCCGCTGGTTGAACCAGCGCAGACGGCCCAGGCTGCATCGTGGCGCATGAAATATCGTAGCGGTTGGTACAAAGTAAGGGTGAAGAAGAACACGAAAGTTGACCGCATTAAATTTGGGCAAGCGGCTTATCAGAATCATATTGCCGGGAGTTACACCATCCATAAGGGGTCTGTGGTAACGATTGGCTACTATGGAAGGGATGGCTTTGATTGGCTGATAGAAAGTCCGCACAAATATAAATCAACTCACAAGTATGCGTACAGCGCCCATTTCAAGAAGGGCTCGTTTAACGTTCTCAGTCATACCAATTGATTAGCCATACCAAAAGCCCGTCCAGAGTTGTGGATGGGCTTTTGGGTGTCGCTATTATCAAATTGAATCGCTACAAATGGTGCTGCGGTGTGCGCGAAAACTCATCCGTGCTGGCCTGATCCAACCATCTTTGCCCATCCCGCACTCACGCTTACTTAATTTACTTTCACCTTTTTACCCGGGTAAGGCGTCAGCTCATCCTCAGCGTAATAATCCTGTTGGACCCCACTAAAGCGAATCAAATAGCGGCTACGCTTCACATCCTTGTAAACGACCACGCCGACCAACGGGACGGTTCCTAACTTTGCGAAAACTAAATCACCAATTTCAAATTGTGTTAACATTAAACAAGCTCCTTTTTTCAATCCAACTACTAACAATAGCCTGAGTTTACAGAACTAACTGCTAACAAACAATCATCAGTCTGCCGCAATCGATGAATAATGAACGACTCAGTTTAATTGTCGTTTATCTCGAAAGGAATTTGAAGATGCCCAAAACTGACTTACGTGTAATCAAAACCAAGCGCGCCATCCAACAGGCCGCCCTGACGCTATTACTTAAAAAGCCCATCAACAAAGTCACCATTACTGAGCTCGCGCAAACTGCCCTCATCAATAAGAGCACCTTCTACTTACACTACACGGATATTTATGCGCTGTACGTTGAGTTATTGACGAACGCGACCAAAGAAGCTGTGCAAGACTCAACGGCCTATCCTTTACTGTTCCAGGATAGCCAAGCCTTCGTCCGTGAATTCCTGTTTGCGGATAGCCCAGCACTTCAACCCACCCACCTGGCCCTGCTAAAACCAGAAAACTTGCAGTTCGCACCCGACTTTCCCAAAGTGTTGTTGCACATTTTCAAGCAGGCCGTCTACGATGTGGGTCAGCTAACGCCTAACCGGGAAAATGATATCAGACTCACCTTTTTGCTAAACGGCATGATCTCGCTGCTGGTCGACCCCACGTTGATTGACAACGATGATCCGGACTGCGTGGCCTTTACCGTGCAGCTCCTCAGCCGCAATGTCGAGCAGACTTTTCCGGAATTCTATGGTGAGAAAACGTCGTAAAAACTGATAAAAACAACCAAGCGTTTGGCCATTGACGGGTCAAATACTTGGTTGTTTTTGTTCTACGATGGGTAGTGATTAATCTTCCAGTTTAAGTACCTGGTAGTCATACCCCAAATTTTTGATAAACTTCAGCAAGTCAGTCGTCGCCACAAAAATGGTGCTGGTATTATCATTAGGATGAAAGCTCATCCGCGCCTCATCCATAATGGCTTGGTCAAAATACACCGGAACATCGTGCTCCGCATTGTTAAGCAGACCGAAAATGGAAACGATCCCCGGCTGTAGGCCAAGCTTTTCAGCAAGTAAGTCGTCGGACGCCATCTTAGGCCGTTTAGCTCCGGTAAGCTCTTGAAACTGGTGAAAGTCCAAGCGCTGCTGATCATCCATGATTAGTAGGTAACAAGCCGTTTTCTTCTTGTGGTTCTAAAATATCTGTTGTTGGTAATCAAATGAATTTGATTACTGGCAACGGATATTTTTGTATAATCAAAGAATG
>NZ_RHNN01000036.1 GCF_003946245.1 Levilactobacillus cerevisiae | reverse complement strand
ATACCAAGTATCAAACCGCCCTACACATATTTGGTTTGTCGAAACAATGTTCAGTTTTCAAAGGTCTACCAAGTTATCAGAGAAGCAAATGCTCCGTGACAACTTTTAAAGTATATCATGTCGGTTAAAACGTGTCAACATCTTTTTTCAACTTCTTGAATATTTATTCAACATTCATTTTATTGAAGAAATCTGCCATTCGTCTTTATGACAACATAAATCATTGTATCAGTTACGGTTCAAAGCGTCAAGCATAAATCTCAAATGATGATTAACTATTCAACAATCTATTATTTATGCATTACTCGTCTCAAATCAGCAACAGGTAATATCTTATCAATTATCCTCACTTGGGTCAAGGGGATTTCCTAAAAAAATCAAAAAAGGTGAAATCGATTGATTTCACCTCACTACTAACCTTCATTTGTAAAGCGTTGGACCGGCGTTCGCTGGTCCCTTAACGCAAGCTTAGCCAAGAACTGATCCAAAATAATAATCATGACCGTCTCGTCCACTGCATCCGTTAAGGCAACCTTCGTCCGAGCTGCATGCGGGATACCCTTCAAATAGTAAGCCACCTGATTGCGAAAATCACGCGGTCCCGCTTCTGGTCCCTTGGCCACACACAACTTATGCAGGTGCTCCTTCGCAATGGCTACCTTTTCATCCGCTGTGGGCTCCGGCAAAAGGTCCCCCGTCGCCAGGTAATGTGCCACGCGCCGCAGTAACCAGGGATTGCCCTCAACTGCCCGACCAATCATGACCGCATCGACTCCCACTTCATCCAGCATCCGCTTGGCATCCTGAGGAGTTCGCACATCACCATTTCCCATGAAGGGTATCGACAGCTGGCTCGCCACTTGCGCCAAGATTTCCCAATCCGCATGGCCTTGATACATCTGCTTACGGGTGCGGCCGTGCATGGCCACCGCGGAAGCACCTGCGCTCTCGGCCGCTAGCGCATTTTCCACCGCATAGACGTGACGATCATCCCAACCGGTCCGCATCTTAACCGTCACTGGCTTCTTAACTGCTGCAACGACTGCGGCCACCATGTCATGCACCTTTTGGGGGTCCAGCAGCCATTTGGCCCCGGCATCCGTATTCACGACCTTGTTCACGGGACACCCCATGTTAATGTCGATAATATCTGCCGGTGTGTGCTGGTCAACGTACTGTGCTGCCTGCACCAACGTCTCCTGGGTACCCCCAAAAATCTGAATGCTCATGGGATGTTCCCGCGGGTCCACAGCCATCATGTCCAGCGTGCGCTGATTCTGATAGTGAATGCCCTGTCCCGAAATCATCTCACATTCGACCAGCCCGGCGCCAAATTCCTTACAGATCTGACGGAAGGCCACATTGGTCACGCCTGCCATGGGCGCAACCACAACCCGATTGGGGATTTCCACGTTACCAATTTTCCAGCTCATCTTGCGGCCTACTTGGCTTGAGCCTGCGTTAAGATGGTCCGCAAGTCGTCTTCAGAGAACTCATACTTTGTGCCACAGAAATGGCAAACGGCCTCTGCGCCATGATCCTCATCAATCATTTCTTGTAGCGCATCTGGCTGAATGGATGCCAGGGACTTGGCAAAGCGGTCCTTGGAGCAGTCACACTTAAAGCTAACGGGCATCTTCTGCAAAATCTTAATCTTCTCGTCCTTGAACAGCAGTTGCAGAATTTCTTCTGGTGTTTGCCCATCTAACAAAAGTTCTGACACCATTGGCATTTCCTGCAGGCGTTTTTCCAACCGAGAAATGGCTTCGTCCGTAGCACCAGGCATGGTCTGAATCATGAAACCGCCGGCAACCTTCACCGTATTGTTAGGTTGGACAAAGACGGACACACCCACGGCACTCGGAATCTGTTCGGACTTCGCCAAGTAGTAGGTAAAGTCTTCCCCTAATTCACCCGAAACCAAAGGTACTTGCCCCGTGTAAGGTTGGCCCAGTCCCTGATCCTTGGTGACCGTCAGCATCCCGTTAACGCCCACGGCTTTTTTAACGTCGATCTTGTGCTTCTCGTTTAAAGGTAAACTGATGTGCGGATATTGTAAGTAGCCCTTCACCGTTCCATTAGCATTACCATCCGCCACGATAGCACCGACTGGGCCGTGGCCATTTACCTTGACCGTTAAGTTCTCTTCCCCCTTCAATAGAGAGGTTGAGAGTAACATGGTCCCGATTAACGTCCGTCCTAAGGCTGCCGTCGCCGCACTCCAGGTATCGTGCCGCTGTTGCGCCTCCGCTACCGTCTCCGTCGCATCAACCACGTAAGCGCGGAACATCCCATCATCAATTAAGCTTTTTACTAAATAATCTGCCATTCGTTTAAAACGTCCTTTCATTCAATTCATCATGCCCTACCTTACCAGAATCCTGTCCATTTGCAAATAGTAACCCGCGGCCCACTGGACAGCAAAAGAGCCATGACAATTGCCACGGCTCTCCAGTGATTATTCAGAATGGTCGGTGTCGTCAGGATCATCGGCTGCCGAACTAGCTGCAGAGTCAGCCTGTGAAGACTCACTACTTGCGGCGGACGAAGCTAACTTGGCTTCCGTAGAAGCTTGACGTTCTGCTTCGCGCCGTTCTAATTCGCGCTTAGATTCTTCAAACGTTGCGGCCTTTTCGCTTGGAAATTCGTTGTTGCTGTCCTTTTCAGGCATCTTCCCAGTGTTAAACAAGCTGAGAATTTGCTTTTCGTCCAGCGTTTCGTATTTCAGCAAGGCATCCGCAATAATCTTGTGTTCTGCTTTATGTTCCTCGAGAATCTTCCGGGCAGTATCGTGCGCTTCCCCGATGATCCGACGAACTTCGGTGTCAATCAAACTAGCCGTATGTTCAGAGTACGTTGGTTGGCCAGGGTAGCCAGCACCAGCGAATGGTTGGCCGCCAGCACTTTCCAGTGCAACAGTCCCTACCGCGTCACTCATCCCATATTGGGTGACCATGGAACGGGCAATTTGCGTTGCCTGTTCAAAGTCATTGGAGGCCCCGGATGATTCGGAATGGAAGATTAACTCTTCAGCAGTCCGCCCACCCATTAAGCCGGCAATTTGTTCCATGGCATCCTTCTTGGACATCAGCATTTGGTCTTCCCGTGGGAGCATAATTGCATACCCGCCGGCACGACCACGAGGGACAATCGTCACCTTGTGAACGACACGGGCGTCATTTAAGACTAACCCAACGATGGTATGCCCAGCTTCATGGTAGGCAACCGTCTTGCGTTCCTCAGGACTAATGACCCGGTCCTTCTTAGCAGGCCCAGCGATAACCCGGTCCTCAGCTTCATCTAAGTCAGAAGCATCGATCTGAGTCTTGTTCCGCCGTGCCGCCAATAAGGCAGCTTCATTCAAGAGGTTTTCCAAGTCGGCCCCGACGAATCCAGGGGTTTGCTTAGAAATTTCCTTCAAATCAACGTCGTTAGCTAACGGCTTGTTCTTGGCGTGAACTTTAAGAATCGCTTCACGACCCTTAACGTCTGGACGACCAACTAAGATCTTCCGGTCAAAACGACCTGGCCGCAGTAAAGCGGGATCCAGCACGTCCGAACGGTTGGTAGCGGCCATCACAATGACGCCTTCACTACCAGTAAACCCGTCCATTTCAACCAGCAATTGGTTCAACGTTTGTTCACGTTCATCGTGGCCACCGCCCATGCCGGCACCCCGTTGACGACCAACCGCATCAATTTCATCAATGAAGATGATGGAAGGAGCGGCCTTCTTGGCCTGATCAAACAGATCCCGGACACGACTGGCCCCGACACCAACGAACATTTCCACGAAATCTGAACCAGAAATCGAGAAGAATGGTACCGCAGCTTCACCAGCAACGGCCTTCGCCAGCAACGTTTTACCAGTACCAGGCGGGCCCTCTAGTAAGACCCCAGATGGGATCCGGGCACCTAATGCCACAAACTTACGCGGATTCTTCAAGAACTCGACAACTTCGACCAGTTCTTGTTTCTCCTCTTCCTCACCAGCAACGTCAGCGAAGCGAACCTTGTTCTCTTTGCTATCGGCTGGCTTGGCCTTACTTTTACCAAAGTTCATGACTCGGCCGTTGCCGCCACCTTGGCCGGCTTGACCCATCATCATGTAGAAGAAGAAGAAGAAAATAACTAGTGGCGCTACGTAGACTAACAAGTTAATCCAGAAGCCACTCGACTCTTCTGCTTTGGTGTTGACCTTGACATTATGATTCTTGGCGGTCTTGTCAATCTCGGAAACCGTCGAGTTATTCGTTAAGACCTGCGTGGTGAACGTGGTCACAGCGGTACTTTGCGAACCGCCAAGACTAAAGCCCGTATTGGTTGTCCGCTTTTGCGCGTTCCGATACTCACCGGTAATCTTGTAAACTCCCCCGGAAGGTTGAATGGAGAAATTCTTGATCTTGTTCGCATTTAAATCTTTAACGAACTGACTCGATTGGATTTCTTGGGATTGTGAGCTGCTGTTGTTCCCGTTGAACAGGTAAACAACACCAATGACCAACAAGAAGATCACAATGTAAAATAGACTATTACGAAACAGCCCATTTCGTCGATTATTCATGTCGTGCCTCCTTACTCACAGTTCCCAGCATTTAGATAGGAACGAAATTTAGGGCGATTGCCCTTTGACTAAGTTAGATGTTATCACAATTGACTATCATTGACTAATTATTTATCTGAGTAAACGGATGGCTTCAAAACACCAACGTACGGAAGGTTACGATACTTTTCTTCGTAGTCCAAACCGTAGCCGACAACGAACTCGCTAGGGACGTTAAAACCAACGTAATCAGCCTTAGCTTCCACCACCCGGCCACTAGGCTTGTCCATCAGCGTGCAAACCTTGATGGACTTCGCGTGACGATCTTGCAAAAGGTCTTCCAAGTACTTCAGCGTTCGGCCAGTATCGATGATATCTTCAACTAACAAAATGTCGCGACCACTCACATCGGTATCCAAATCCTTCAAGAGCCGGATAGTCCCAGAGGATGCCGTGCCCCCGTTGTAACTGGAAACATCGATGAAATCAATGGTGGCATAAATGTCCATGTCGCGGATAACGTCGGTCATGAACAAGATGGCCCCCTTCAACACACAGATAATCAAGGGCGTCTTGTCTTTGTAATCCTCGGAGAGTTGTGTTCCCAGCCGTTTACAAGCTGCGGCGATGTCTTCCTCACTATATAAGACCTTCAAAATATCGTTATTCATGCTGTTCCCCTTTCGCCTATTCGCGTTTCCAGACTATGTGATAGTTTTTTGTGTGCGGTCGTGGTGGCCAGACCGACCACTTGACGCCAAGCACCGCCAGAACTTCCCCAGTCGCTGTGACCAAAACCGCTTGTTTCGGCCGTTGCTCTTGGGGAACCTTCGCATTGATCAACACCCGGCGAACCGATTGATGGTGACCCGTCGCGAGTCGTAAACGATCAGTCGGTTGCCACGAACGCACCGTTAACGGTAATTGCGTTAACGTCAGGGCAACCGTGTTGTGCGGAGATTGTTTCTGGAGATGACTTGCCGGCAAGAAGCCGAGTTGCCAGCCGTTACCAACTGACCGCCATTGGTTTAAGTCTACCATAAAACTAAAATGTTCCACGGATTTTTCCTCGAATTTTTTCGGTTGTAAAAATTGAAACGTCGTATAGCTTTTACAGAATACCCAACCTTGCCCAAAATCGACTCGACCAGTGGGCCGTTGGTCATTGGCTAACAAGTCCAGGCACTGCTGAATCAGGGATTCCCGGGTTGATTCTCCCGGGGCCACTCGTTTGATTAGTCGTGCTAACAAGAGCGTTTGCTCACTAGCCGGCCGGCGCAATAATCGGTCAGATTCCCCGGTCAGTGGCGTCCATTGACTGACAATCGCAGTCAATTGCGTATCCAGCGCGCGATCCGCTACGGCCAACGTGGCCGCCAACTGGTTCGCATAGTCCCGTAAATGTTGTCCGACCTGCGGATTTTCCCGTTGCAGGGCTGGCAATAACTCGTGCCGCACACGGTTGCGACTGGCAATCAGCGCCTGATTACTGGCATCCTCATACCAGGGAATCGCATGCTCCCGGGCGTAGGCAATCAACTGGGCCTTGGTAAACGGCAGCAGGGGATGAATCACCTGCCCCGTCGCCAACGGTCGCTGGGATGCCATGCCCGTTAACTGAGCCAATTGGCCACCACGAATCAGCTTCAACAGAATCGTTTCCGCCTGCTCGTCGGCCTGATGTGCCGTTGCCACCCAGTCCGCGGATTGCAGTTGTAGCTGTTGCGCGAAGAACTCGTACCGAAAGTCCCGGGCCGCTGCTTCCGTTCCGTGTTCTGGGTGCTGATCAATTGGCCAAATATCCTGGGTGAACGGCACGTCGTGAGCTTGACACCATTGCTTGAGAAACGCTGCCTCCGCCGTGCTCTGCTGCCGTAACTGATGATTCACGTGCACCACGGCTAGTTGGGGGCGTTGGGCCACCGGCAAGCTCAATAAGAGGCTCAATAGGACCATTGAATCGACCCCAGCGGAAACGGCGACCAATCCCCGTTGTTGCGGATTGGCCCACCCCTGTTCCTGAAAATGCTGGTGAAATGCCATTTCGAGCGTCACATTGCCGCCTCCAATTTCCGATTGTGACGAAAAAGGGCCGCACGAATGCGGTCCTGTTCAAAGGTGAATTAACTGCGCCGGCCACCACGACCGCCACGTTTGCCCTCGGTGTTACGTTTAATGGTTGCCAGACGATCCTCACTTTGCTTCAAGAATCCTGACATCAAGTCGTCAAAGTTTTCTTCTTTAGGCGCATGATGGCTCGAAAACCGGCCATTCGCTGAACTGTGATGGGGACGGGAACCATTATTTTCAAATTTCCGACCGTGACCGTGGTCTTCACCACTATGATTGCCACCATTGCCATGGAAATCACGACTACCGCCACGATTGTTGTCGTGATGGTTATCATGATGTTCACTGCTGTGGCTGTGATGTGGCCGTTCTGACTCTGGGTGGTCCGTCGCTTTACGAATCGACAAACCAATCTTACCGTCGTTACCCACGGTTAATACTTTAACCGTTACTTCGTCACCAACGGATAAGACGTCATGAATATCCTTCACGTACCCGTCAGAAATTTCACTAATGTGCACCAGCCCGGTCTTGTGGTCACCTAAATCAACAAATGCACCAAAGTTCGTAATTCCGGAGACCTTTCCGGTAACTTTAGCTCCAACCTCAATTGCCATAAACAAGAAGTTCCTCCTTAAAATAAGTGCTTTCAGTATAACACAATTCTCGTCATTCCCACACGTTCCTAAAAAAAAATAAAGTCCCTTGACCAACTTTTTCAAATGCGGGTAAAGCCCGTTAGATTAACTTCTGGACTAACTAGTCGACCGCAAAAATCATTTAAGGTCACTGGCTAAACTTGCCAGCTTACCGTTCTGTGAATTTAGGCTGGGCCGCCGTGGTCAGGACAAGTGTGGTAGAAAGCGATTAATGCTCGAAAGCAACCATCTAACACGTATTTCGGTAGCACAAAATAGGCGGGCTGAGCCTAATTTTGGCTCACTCACGCCTAAACAGATGTTGCCTAATTATTATGGCCAATTTTACTTGTCAGAATTTAGGGGCGAATTTTATATTTCAGGTGTGAGGTTAATAAACTGTATTCATCCAACTCTCCTCAAAATTGTCTCCATCAACCATCCTAATCGCCGATATGCTAGACTGACCCTGAATAATAAGAATGGGGGGAGAGCCATGAATAAACGTTGGGCAACGTGGGGACTTATTCTTTTATCAATCTTTTGGAGTGGCATTTTAAGCCCTGTGACGGCTAAAGCTGCAGATAATTACACAATTTCTCCCTTTCAGATAAATGCTAAAATTTTGAAAAATGGGGATGCCAATGTAACAGAAACTATGACTTACCACTTTGAGGCCGACTATTATGGTGCCTATAATATCCAAGACATTCGCGGTATTCAAGGTGGATCTTCAACCTCTGTAAGCTATCAGCTGAATAAAGGTCGCCTTGTTACAGCACGTGCCTCAAAGACAAAGAACATAGGTACGTATTTAGTCAGTCAGACAAAACAACGAATCAAAGTGAAACTGTACCGACCGGTAAATGTTGATGACCAACTAAAGGTTATCTATCGGTTTCACTTACGTGGCGTTGTAAAAAACTATCGCGATACGGCCGAATTAAACTGGAAAATGATTGGTAAAGCTTGGGAAGTGCCACTTAATAATGTCAAATTAACCATTCAATTACCTGAAAGGAACATTAAGGGCTTACAAGCATGGACACATGGCCCCTTATCTGGGTACACTTATGTCAACCCAGGCGCCGGACGGATAATAATGAAAGTAGCCAACAATCCGGCCAATAGCTTTGTTGAAAGCCATCTCCTTTTTCCAAAACAGGTTACTTCGTTAAATCAAAATCGCAGTAACCAGCTACGCAAGAAGGCAGCACAACAGCAAGAAGCAAAGTTGGCTGCCACGGCAAATGAACAACGTGCAAAGCTAAGGTTGCGCCAACTAATCGGGTATTGGGGGTTACTTCTTCTCATAATTGCGTCGACCATCATCTCTTGGTGGTGGCTAAAACGACATCCTTCCAGCCATAATCCTAACCCCATCCCGTTAAATCATTTCTTTGAGGTTCCTGACATTTCTCCAGCACAGTCAGAAGCACTTTTAGATTTTCGCGCCCCTAATTCTGATGCTTTAACCGGTGACATTATGGCTGCTGCTGGCCGTCATGAAATTACAATAACAACAGATCAACTAGACCAGGATCACAATGAAGTAGTCAGATTTACTCAAGTAAAGCCCGCTGATAACGCCTTTCTGCAGCAGTGCTTTGCCACATTAGGTAACCAAAATAATAGCTTTACTCTGACGGATCTCGAAGATTTTTCCGAAAATGACAAGAAGGGACACGTGGGCGACTGGTTCCAAAAGTGGCAGGATCAGATTATCTCATCAGTGATGGCGTACCAGAACAGCGCAAATATCCTCTATCGTCAACGGATGTGGTGGTTTGCGATTTCTATAACTGTTTTGACCGCCTTTTGGCTCGTTTTTGCCTTTGTGATTGGACATACCGAATTAATCTGCGCCATCGCTGTAAGTATCTTATTATTATCCGCAGTCTGGGGGTATGTATTCAGGCATAAGAATGTGCAAAGATATAATAAGCATGGTTTACAACTTGCCAATGAAGTCCAAGGTTTTCAACGAATGCTCAAGGATATTGGTCACTTTAACACAGCCAAAATTGGGGATCTCGTTCTATGGGAGAAAATTCTTCCTTACGCAGCAGCGTTCGGTCTATCTAAACAAGTTACTGAACAACTTTCCTTTGATTTCGGACGCGAGACAATTCGTACAACTATGGTCGATTTTTATCCTATCTACTACGCGGTCTCTTTGGGCCAACCATTAGCCAATACCATAAGCCGTAGTTTAGGCAATTCAATCCAAACGGCAGATAGCTCTTCATTTGCATCGTCAGCTAGTGGCCGTTCAGGTGGCTTCTCAGGTGGAGGTGGCTTTGGTGGTGGGTCTGGTGGCTTTGGTGGTGGGTCTGGTGGTTTTGGTGGCGGATCTGGCGGTGGTGCGTTCTGATTTATGGTCAAATAAATTTGATCACCACCTTTTTGCCATAACACCACAAATAGGATTCTCTAAGCCGCCGTAACTGTCGTCGAAGGTGAGAATCCTATTTTGTCTATGATACCAAGACTAGTAACCGACCGTATCAAGGTAAAATAAAGAAGATGGCATCTTCAAAAAAGCGAGGACGCCATCTTCTTTATTTTGCCTCGGTACGGGTGGGTATTAGGTACTTACCGCTATTCGAAATAAAAGTCGGCCACTACATAGATAACTACAGGTAGTGGCCGATTTAGGAATCGGCATTAATTTATCGTTGCTTACTTCTTGATAGTGACTAGGTCACGTAAATTCTTGAGAATCAAACAAAAAATATTTTGCGCAAATATTTTGAATGTTCTCATTACTGAGAGTCTTTTTAAAAATAAATATAAGGACGGCCTCTTTATCTTTCTTATTAGCCGTCACAAATGTCGTGGTGGTGGCGCATTTCGGCAGCAATGTTGGCCAAAGTACAGCCGATATCATAACCAATTTCTCCATCTTCCCATTCACCACTTGGATCATCAAGACCGCCAGCAATCTTAATTAAATCCACGTCATTCAATTCGTGCATAATACCTATCTCCCTTGATTTTATGACCATTCAAGATTGTTGAAACTCACCTTTCTCTTGAATTAAATCCATTATAAATACTTGGTCCCATTCGGCAAGGTTAGACGCTATTTTTGCTATAGAATGTTCGGGAAATTTCCCTACTCAGTGATGTCCTTTACAAAGGTCAGTATACGCACCTTGAACATTGATCAACTGTTCATGAGTACCCGATTCTATAATTCTTCCGCCACTCATGACCAAAACTCGTTGAACCTCTTGAGCAATCTCCAAACGATGGGCAATAAATATAAGGGTTTTGTCTGTTAAGCCAATCAAGTTTTTAGTGACCGTTCTTTCAGTTTCCAAATCCAAATTACTGGTAGATTCATCCAAAATCATGACTGGGGCCTTGTTTATGACGAGACGAGCAATGGCAATTCTTTGTAATTGTCCTTCTGATAGTCCCGCGTTTTCCGTTAAATTTGTGTGATAACCGCTCGGAAGTTTGCGAATATCTGAATCAATATCGGCAATCCTGGCCGCCTCCATAATTTCATCTAACTGAATATCTTTACCATCCGCACCTAACGCAATATTTTCGATAACCGTTCCAGCAAATATGTAAGGCGTTTGTGGCAAGTATGAGATACCCTTTCTTAATGTTGCTTTGCTATATTCGCCTGCAGGGTGCCCGTTAATGCGTATTGTTCCACTCGACGGCGAATAAAAGTTCACCATCGTTTTGGCCAATGTGGACTTACCGGATCCGCTGGGACCAACTATCGCAATTGAGTCCCCACGATTAACAGTTAGCTCAATTTCATGTAAAACCTCCTGACCATACTTATATTGGAATGACACTTTATCGAGTTGAATTGTATGAAACTGGCTAGGTAGAAAAGTTCTGTCCCCATCATCCATTTTCTCAGTTGATGCAAACAGGACTTGATTTAATCGGGCGTTGGCAACCTTCGCCGTCTGCAAATTATTTTGAATCCCAATTATTTCTCCAATTGGATTCATGAAATAGCCTAGCAGCGAATTAAATGCGACCAATTGACCAATCTTCAGGCCACCAGATATAACCATTTTGGCTCCGACGAAAAGAACACACATGGCAATAATTAGTTGACTGACATTTTTTAAAGCCGACTGAAGAGCCAACGTTTCGCCATACTTGAAGCCCGTGGCCAGTAAGTCCTTATAATTTTTTTGAGCGTGTGAACTTCGTGAATCTTCAATTACCGCCGCCTTTATTGACTCGATACCACGAATATCTTCAATCATCTCAGAACTTAATAGCGCATTTTGCTCCATTCTCTTTTTGTTCAACTGGTCAAAACGCCCGAAGAAAGTAACCGCAATGAGTAAATATATCGGAACAATCACCACTGGAATGAGCGACAGCTTGGGGCTAACACCAAGAAGCGCTATTCCAATAGCAATGACTGTACCTATATTCAAAATTGTTGAGATCGATGTTACAGCCAAGACGCTGATAATATTATTTGCGTCAAAAAATCTTGAAATCAGTTCCCCATTCTTCCGTGTGCTGAAAAATTTGAGCGGTAAATGTAATAAATGGTCTATATACCCTAGAGCAACATCTTTAGCTAATAACTTCCCAAGTAATGCGGATAATGCTAAGTTCACAAAAGTAAATATCCCATAAAATACATATAACACCAGTAACCCCATTGAGATAATATTCAACGTATTTAATTCTTTATGGGGGACATATACGTCAACAATTTGTTGTAGAAAGTAAGCCCCAAAAATAACAATCAACGTACAAGATATCGCCGTAAGTGAAATGGTAAGGACCAGAAACTTATGTTGCAACAGATACCTGCCAACACGCCAGAGATGGTCCTTATCCTCTTTTATTATGCGATAGTCGGTACTAGGCTTCATTAAGAGTGCAATACCCGTCCACTCACCCTGAAATTGCTCATACGTGATTTTAGAGACCCTCTTCATTGGGTTGGGATCAGCGATGATTAAATCATTTTTTTTGAGTGCCAGAACAACCACGTAGTGCAACAGGCCCTTGCTTCTATTCAGATGGGCAATAAATGGTACTTGGATACTTTTCCTGTTCGCCCGCAAGTAATCCTTATCAATTTGAACAGCTTGTGTATCAATTTGAAATTGACTAGCTGCCTTAATCAGTCCCAAAGCTGTCGTGCCACTTTCATCTGTTTGTGAATAATTTCTGATTGAGGATATTGAAACTGTAGATTTGTAAAATTTCAATATCATTGCTAGACAGGCTGGTCCGCAATCAGTTTCATCAATTTGAGAAACGTAACATCGTTTTATCATGTTAACCCCCGCTTTTCCACTTATATATGTCAGAGTCTAACACGACATCAACGCAACCAAATAGTCGACAGGTTGATTAGTAATCCAAAATAACGATGACGTTATTGACCGTTTTAAGCCCCAAGTCTTGAGTTAAGCATTAAAATAATGTTGATTTTGAAACTAACGTCAGGCTTGAAGCCACCGTTTCAGAATTAGTACCTAATCCTAATGAGGGGGAAATCTAATGAAAACATTAAAGAATATTATTTTAACAGCACTATCTTTAATGATTGGCGGCGCCTTTTTCTTCAATTCACAAGCATTCGCTGATACTAGCACTACAGAACCTGCACCAGTGAGCGAAGAGCAATACGAGGAAAATATTAGTGGTGTCACCCAAATGACGGGTCAGGAATTTCTAAGCAAGGCCAGCGATAACTCCGCCGATTTCATCGTTTTCTTCGGCTTCAAGGAATGTCCCTACTGTCGTGAATTTTCTCCAACGATGAAGCAATACCTGGCAGAAGGAAATCATCAGGTTTACTACGTGAACATCGACCAATTCAACTTTGACACTGATGCGGGTACAAGCCTATTTAATTCCGTAGTTAGCACCAGCGGCATACAGTTCACACCTACTATTGAGCATTATAAGGATGGAAAAATCCAACAAAAGCTTGTCGGTTCAGATACAACCCTGGAACAACTGAATGAGCTAGGAAGTTAACAGCACCTATTAACCAAATATGGCGAATAAAAGGTTCCCACTGGAAGGCCCAATACTAGGGATGACATTACACAAACAGACTAACCTCAGTGGTACTTTTGCGCTTTCAATCTTTAGATCAGAACCTAAAAAAATCCGACGGTTCGTTAACGCCGAACCGTCGGATTTTTTCATGTTTATTTAGCGGTGACGTCGCTAGCGTGATCGCCAGGAAGACTGTAAATCGTCTCGCCGTTTTTAGAATAGTAGTACTTGGAGCGAATCAATTGCCCCAAGTAGTCCTTATCATTCAATTGCTTAATCTCTAACTTGAGGTCGGCACTCTTGGCCTGGGTCTTCGTCAGTCGCTGTTCGCTCGTGGCGACCTGCTGATTGACCGTGTGCAGACTGGCATGGGTCCGAATTAACTGAACACCCAAAATGACCGCAAAAACAGCAAACACCACGAGAATCCGCGTTGCGCGTCGCACGCGCCGGTGGCCCAACCACCGGGTATGGTGTTGTTGGTCCGCCTGCTGCTGATTTAATTTTCGCGTATAGTCATTGTCTAGCCGTTTAATCTTTGCCGTGGGCTTCGCGTCCGCCATGCCACTCACTCCTCAAGTTTTCACCAGATAGTTTAACTTGAGTATAGCAAGTTTCGATTTATCCGTCTAGGTAGTTAAGCACATTGTAAAACATTCGTCACATTCGCCGCTAAAAATTGCCCGTTTTCACGGCTCAGGGCCCCCGTTAGCCGGGTCACTGTCTGGCAGGTCACCGGCCAAACTGATTTCGCTGACCCGTTTGTCAAATGACGACCGAAGATCCAGAAGCTCAGTCTATTCTTGGCGGAAATCTTGGGCGTACTCTTCCTTAACGATGGTGTACATCCGTTCCGCATCGTCCTTCTTGGTGGTCTCTAACAATTCGTCAACTTGGACCGTCAACGTCTTGTTCCCAAACTTGATGACCAGTTCATCCTTGGGGGCGACTTCCGTTGAGGACTTGGCAACCTTACCGTTGATTTCGATCCGGCCCTTGTCCGCAATTTCTTTAGCAACCGAACGCCGCTTGATGATCCGTGAAACTTTCAAATATTTATCTAATCGCATGTTATTTTCCTCCATGTTGACTTAGTTTTTGCCACAATCTTAACACTGTTTCTGCGTGGGGAATGGCCAGCCACTCCCGCACGGTTAATAGTTGCCAGCTCAAGGCCAGACTGAAGAAAATCGCGACCCCCACTGGAATCGCAATCAGTAAGCCCAGACCCGCGGCCAACCGCCCCGCTGTAAATACCGGCCACCAGTAATCCATGAGGACCACCGTGACCCGCACGCCGGCCACCATGAGGATGGTACAACCGGCCAGTTTGCGGATGAAATCACGACTCCAGATGCCCAACCGCAGCTCGACCGCTGACCCGTACCAAATGACCGCAAACATCGCCGCCAGACTCAGCACCGTCAGCCAACTGGCACCACCAGCGCCAAAGTTAACCACGGCCCAGTGATTGCCAATACATTTAACCAGCAGCCCGGCCATCAGCGCAACCACCGTCAACCGATAGCTGTTTTGACTTTGCAGCACACTATTGTAGGTCTGAATCAGCGTGGCGAGAATGATACTGAGCATGTAGACACCCAGCATCCCCACCCCGGCGGTATTGCCAAAGAGCAGGTGGTCGATCCACGGCATCAGGCTGATCAGCCCCGCCGTCGCGGCCGACGCAATCACCAGCGCAATCCGCATCATGGTGGTAGTCAGGCGCTTAAACGTTTTGGGATGCTGCTGGTGCTCGGCTTCACTCAGGGCCGGCAGCAAGGACGTCGCGAACGCCACCGCCACGACCAGTCCGAGCTGAACTAATGGTTGGGCGCGATCGTAGACCCCCTTGAGGCTCTTGGCCGCTAAATCTGACATACCACCCGCAACCAACCCGTTCTTAACGGTAAATGAATCAATCAGTTGGAGCAAGACCATCATCGCCGTCAGGAGACACAGCGTGCCCCCCTCAATCAGCAAGCGTCGGCCTAAATGGGGAATTCGGCGGTGACCACCCGGGGAAACGTCTCTTTGCCGCCAACGGGGTAGGACCAAAAGTGCCGCCACCGCCGCAACCGTCCCGCCACTCAGGGCCCAAGTCCCCATTCGGTAGACGGACCAATCGTGGGTGGTCGCCCAACCAGCCGCAATCAAGATGACCACGACGCGGACCAGCTGCTCCACTACTTGGGAACGCGCGGTCGGCAGCATTTGAAAGCGGCCTTGGTGGTAGCCCCGGCCGACCGACAGTTCCGGCATCAAGAGAAACATCCACGCCACCATCTGAATCAATGGCGCTAGTTGGACATCGCCCATCCCCCGGGCAATCGCCGACGCACCCAGCATTAAGCCGCCGAACATCACTAATGCCAGCGCCCACACCCAGTGGTAAACCTGGCGAGCGACCGCCTGTTGCGTGGGCAAGTCGGGTGCCTCCGCAATTAATTTCGAAATAAACACGGGTAGACCACTCAGGGCAAAGGTCATGCCAATCCCGTAGAGTGGATAAACCTGTTGATACACGTAGAAACCGGTGTTGCCGACCATGTTTTGAAAGGGCACCCGGTAGACAGCACTCAGTAGCTTCGCGATGAACGCCGCTACTGAGAGAATCAGGGCCCCTTGCAGGGTCGTATTCACGTTGCGGTTGCCCATCGACTACCTTCCTTTCGCCAGTTGGCCAAAAAACTGTCTCGCGGCCACTCAGTATGGCATTTACTTGCTAGTCGACTTCTCGTCTTCCTTCGGCTTCGTCGTCACTTCAACGATGTCGCGAAGGGCCGCCATAAATTGTTGCAACTGCGGTAGCCAATCGTTGACGGTCATCTTCGGTTGAATCACCAATTTGACGTGCAACCGGTCATCGCTAATCCCGACCGTTGCCTTCAGATCAGTCGCTGCCAACGCCTTAAAGACGTCTTCACCACCGAGGATGTTCGTGCCCTGCTTGGAAATTGTCACGAAGATATCCCCGTTGACGCGGCGAATCTTATCGACTAACGCCAGGTCGGCCGCTAGCTTGAGTTGCCCAATCGTCAGGAGTTGACTGACGGCATCCGGGTACTCGCCGAACCGGTCAATCAAGTCCGCCTGAATCTCGCTAACCTCATCGTCGTTCTCGAGCTGCCGAATCCGTTTGTACATTTCAATCTTTTGCTGTTCATCTTCAATGTAATCACTCGGCAGATAAGCTTCAACACCCAATTCAACCGTAGTATCGCTCTTCGGCTGAGTCTTCTGGCCCCGCTTCTTCGCGACGGCTTCACTTAACATTTGCGTATACAAGTCATACCCAACGGAGTTAATAAAGCCATGTTGCTGCTTACCCAACAAATTACCAGCACCCCGAATAGAGAGGTCCCGCATCGCAATTTTGAAACCGGAACCCAATTCGGTGAAGTCCTTAATGGCCTCGAGCCGCTTTTCACTGACCTCGGTCAGGACCTTGTTCGGCTTGTACGTGAAGTAGGCGTACGCCACCCGGTTGCTTCGGCCAATCCGTCCCCGGAGTTGATACAGCTGAGACAGGCCCATCCGGTCGGCATTTTCTACGAATAGCGTGTTGGCGTTTGGAATATCAATCCCGGTTTCAATGATGGTCGTGGTGACCAGCACATCGTATTCACCCCGCAGGAAATCAAAGAGCACCCCTTCGAGTTGCGACTCCGTCATCTTCCCGTGAATGTAGCCAACCCGGGCTTCGGGAACCAGCGACTGTACCTGGCCGACCGTCTTCTCGATGTCATCGACCCGGTTATGCAGGTAGAAGACTTGGCCGCCCCGTTGCATTTCACGGCGAATCCCGTCTTGAATGGCACCCGCATTTTGTTCCATGACGTAGGTCTGAATGGGAAACCGGTTGGCTGGTGGCGTTTCGATCACGGATAAATCCCGGACCCCCAGCATCGACATGTGTAGCGTCCGCGGAATTGGTGTCGCCGTGAGCGTCAAAACGTCCACGTTGGCCTTCAATTCCTTTAGACGTTCCTTGTGTTTCACACCAAACCGTTGTTCCTCATCGACCAACACCAGGCCGAGATTTTTAAACTTAACGTCCTGTGACAATAATCGGTGCGTCCCAACCACGATATCCAGCTGACCGCTTTCCAAATCCTTGATGGACTGGTGAATTTGCTTCGTCGTCCGGAACCGTGAAAACATTTCAACGTTGATTGGGTAACCCTCGAACCGGTTGGTCATGGTGTCGTAGTGTTGTTGCGCCAAAATGGTCGTTGGCACCAAGAAGGCCACCTGTTTGCCAGCTTCGACCGCCTTGAAGGCCGCCCGCAAAGCCACTTCCGTCTTGCCGTAACCCACGTCACCGACCAGGAGTCTGTCCATCGGCCGCGGCCGTTCCATGTCGTGCTTCACTTCGTCGATCGTTCGTAATTGATCGGGCGTCTCGGCGTACGGAAAGTCATTTTCAAAATCCGTCTGGAGGCTATCGTCAACTGGGAACGCGAACCCCTTCTCGGCCGCACGTTTGGCGTACAGGTCGACCAGTTCGTCGGCAATGTCCTCGATCTTGGCGGCAACCTTGCTCTTGGTTTTCGCCCATTCAGAACCACCCAGCTTGTTGATCCGCGGTTTCTTGTCTTCAGATGACACATACTTTTGAATCAGGTTCAGTTGGGTGACCGGGATAAAGAGTTGCGCGTTGTCCTGGTAATCAATGGTCATGTAATCTTGATGAACGCCATCAACCGTCAGCGTCTGCATGCCGATGAATTTTCCAATCCCGTGGTTGACGTGGACAACGTAATCGCCGGGCTTCAAGTCGGTATAGCTCTTCAGCCGTTCCGCGTTGGCCATGTTCTGCCGCCGGGGCCGCTTCTTCGTGACCTTCTGAAACATTTCGGCTTCGGTGATGATCACCAAGTTGGCCTCGGGCAGTTCAAACCCCGTGTGCAGGCGTTCGGGCACCAATTGTGTGAGGCTAGGCTGAAGGTTGGTCGATTTTGTCAACACCACTTTAATTTGGAAATCATCCAGCGTCTGTTCAATCTTCTCCAGGCGCTCTTCGTCCTGAACTAACAGAACGACCGTTTCCTTTTGCTTTTGCCACCGATCAATTTCCGTTTTCATGATGGGTAGCTGGCCAAAGAACTGTTGCATGGCCCGCGTTGTAATGTTGGTGATGGCTTGGAACCGTAAGCTCCCCATCCCCTTTTGAAAGAGGGCCAACATAATCTGTGCGTGGTCATCGTCCTTGATGATGGGCCGGAGCTCGCCACCAAAAATCTGTTGCGCAAAAATTTGGTGGTGACTCAACTTATCGGTCGCCCAATTGGCTTCATCTTCCAAGAGTTGTTGCTCAGCGTCCTGTAGACGCGAATAGTCCCCGAACAGCGCCAATCCATCGGCTGGTAAGTAGTCCAGCAATTGGTGGTGTTCTGGGAATAAATAATCTGCAAATTCCATGAGTTGCGGATCAACGGACCCCTTTTTAAGACCGTCGATCAGGGGTTGAACTTGATCCGTGAGGTTCGTCGCCGCGTCCGCTGCCAGCTGGCCCGCCTGCTTGGTGAGCTCGGTGGTTAGGGCCGCCGCCCCAGCGGTTCGTTCCGCCGCGGTTAAAATGAAGTCCGTTGCGGGCAGCACTTCAATGTGCTCCGCATTTTCAATACTCCGCTGTGTGGCGGGATCGAAGTAACGTAAGGAATCGACCTCGGTATCGAAGAAGTCCAACCGCACCGGATACTCGGCTGCCAATGGGTAAATGTCCAAAATGGACCCCCGCACCGCAAAGTCGCCGGGCCCCGCCACTAATTTCTGGTGGGCATATCCCATGGCAAACAAGCGTTGCTGGAGCTCTTCTAAATCAAATTCATCCCCCACTTTGACCGTAAACCGGGCCGCGGCGAAGTTGTCTGGCGCTGGCAAGAAGCGCCGGAGGCCGGACAACGCCGTCACAATCACGACTGGCCGCTCGCTCTGTAAAGCGCGCAACGCATCGATTCGGGAGGAACGGTACTCCGGTGAACTCGTGGCAACCTCTGCGGCCAGGAGTTCTTCGACGGGAAACTCAAAAAGCTCGTCGTCCCCCAGTAGGTTCGCAAGGTCATCAACGAGTTGGCCGGCATGATAAAGGGTATCCGTCACGTAGACGATTGACCGTTGTTGGTCGTGGAGCAGGCTCGCAATGAACAAGGTCTCGGCGGAACCATTCAGTCCGGTCACCAATTGGCGTTGTCCCGGTGCCAAAGTTCGCTTAATCCCTTTAAACTGCGTGGTCTGCGTCATAAATTCTTCTAAATTCACGCGATAACTTCCTATTCTAGTTGTACTGATTCATCAACTGAGTAAATTCGGTACCCGCCAACCAGTCGTCTAAGGCAGCGACCGCCTGATCGGTAGCTTGATTAAAGAGTGGCTGTTGGTCCTTGGTGAACTTGCCTAACACGTAATCCACCACCGTGTGGTGTTGTGGGTGATCAATGCCGACCCGCAACCGTTTGAAATTTTCGGTCGACAGGTGGGCAATCAAACTCTTGATGCCGTTGTGGCCACCAGCTGAGCCGTGGTCCCGCAGCCGAATCCGACCAACTGCCAGATCCATGTCATCGTGCACGACCATAATGTCATCCACGTCAATCTTGAAGTAGTCCATGATGGGATGGACCGCGCGACCGGACTCGTTCATAAACGTTGTTGGCTTAACCAGCAAGACTTTTTCGCCGTTGACCATACCGCTGCCAAACCGGGCATCCATCTTGCGGGTGCTGAGCGTGATGTTATGTTCCTTAGCAAAGGCGTCAACGACCATGAAACCAGTGTTGTGCCGGGTGCCATCGTATTGCGGACCGATATTTCCTAAACCAACAATCATTTTCATTTTAACAATTTTCTCCCTTAAAGCTGCATATTCTGAGCTAGAGACAAAAGAGCTGGACGGAAGCCGATTGCTCCCCGTTCAGCCGCTCAGGTTAACTTTTCTTCCTAAAAATACTACCCCTGAGTATAGCATAAGCGGCCCTGAACTTCACGCATCCTGCTTGTTTCTCCCGTGTGCAGGGCTGAGACATCCGAAATGAGCTCACAACCCTGTAGTGCCTTGTTTTCCACGGACTTCCGCCGACCCCCGATTCATCTGAGAATATCGGCGGCTAAATCACGTCAATTAGGAGTGATGAAATACTAACGTTATCGCCGAGATTTCACAAGATTTCAAAATTAATTGTTTGCTCCTGCCCCTTCAATTACCGAACGGTCACTCAAATCTATGTGAAAAGGTAGTTGGCCTTTCAGCTATTCCTTATCAGGATAACATTGCTTGTGAATTTCGGGCATGATAACCCCTGGTACACTGGGCATTCTGCCTGTAGGTCACCGGTCAATTGGTGACTTATTCACGTAAGCTGTCTAGACAAGTTGCCGAGATCACACTTATCCACGTAAAGCATTGACCTACCAAGCTTTCATCCGTCTTGACTTGTTCTTTGCGCGCAAATGGTCACGGTGAATTCAATAAAAACTTGCAGTTATTTGCCAGTTCATGAAAGTCTATATGATATTTTTCACAAAATTTCAGCTTACCCAATGGCTTTCACTCTTTTAACATGGTATACTAACTCACGGGTATTATTGCGTACCTTGATGTCAAAATACTTATTTGGAGATGAAGAATTTGACTACTAAGACTCATCAAAAAGTTGTTTTAGTTGGGGACGGTGCTGTTGGTTCAGCATTCGCTTACTCAATGGTAAACCAAGGATTAGCAGAAGAATTAGCTATTGTGGACGTTGTTAAGGAACGTACCGAAGGGGACGCCCTTGACCTTGAAGATGCTCAAGTCTTCACCGCACCTAAGAACGTATACTCCGGTGACTACTCCGACTGCAAAGATGCAGACGTTGTTGTGATCACTGCCGGTGCTGCACAAAAGCCAGGCGAAACGCGTTTGGACTTGGTTAACAAGAACTTAAAGATCATCAAGGCTGTTGTTAAGCCAGTTGTTGATTCCGGTTTCGACGGGATCTTCATCATCGCTGCCAACCCAGTTGACATCTTAACCTATGCTACTTGGAAGTTCTCTGGCTTCCCTAAGGAAAAGATCATCGGTTCTGGGACTTCATTGGATACTTCTCGTTTACGTGTCGCTTTGGCTAACAAGCTGAACGTTGACCCACGTAGCGTGGAAGCTTACATCATGGGTGAACATGGTGACTCCGAATTCGCCGCTTACGACGAAGCTACTATCGGTTCAAAGCCATTGAAGGCCATTGCTAAGGAACACGGTATTTCCGATGACGACTTAGCTACGATCGAAGACCAAACTCGTAACAAAGCTTACGAAATCATCAACCGTAAGGGCGCAACCTTCTATGGTGTTGCTACCTGCTTGATGCGGATCACTAAGGCTGTTCTGCGTGACGAAAACGCCGTATTGCCTGTTGGTGCCCCATTGAACGGTGAATATGGTTTGGACGATATCTTTATCGGTACCCCAGCAATCATCAACGCTAACGGTATTGCTAAAGTTATCGAAGTACCACTTTCCGACAAAGAAAAAGACTTAATGGCTAAATCAGCCGAAACCTTGAAGAAGGTTACCAAGGACGGCTTAGCTGCCCTTGAAGCTTAAGCATTAGCTTAGCTATTGATCGTCGTTCCCCTTGGGAGCGGCGATTTTTTTGTCTAGCGGAACCAAAGTCCAGCTAACAGAGATTCAAGTGACAAAATTGATTAGGACTTGCCACCTGCGGCTGCCAGAGATTCCGGCTCGGTTTGAAGCCTGACATAAATCGTCAGTCTCCAAACACGTCCCACGCTGTAAGCTGATTCTCAGCTAACACCGTCGACACAGCTGACTCCATCTCTGCCCTCCTCCGGTTCTGAGTGTTCTTCAACACAACATTGGTTTGACCATCGCTGGACTGCCAACCTCCGCTCACAATTTAGTCACAATCTATATAGGCGGGAGTGAGCCAAATTAAGATTCAGTCGTGGGGTTCTCCAAGTGGTTTAACTTAAAAAATTGCGGACAATTGGGTTGTCTAACGAACAATCACAGAATTTCAATCACTATTCTGCCTATACTGGCTAAAGCTGAGATTGGAATTTTACCAGGGCATTTCCGGTGACACTCCCCTTTTTCCAGCACGAATGACGACCGTGTTAATGACGAAATTAATCGTTTCGTTTTTGTTTACGTTTTTCGTCAATCTTCAAGTTCACTTAAACATTGATAAACCAAGCTTTAACTAGTGTCGTTGACTAGGTGTACACAACTAAACTTTTTACAACTAATTAGTCACAACTTTTTAGGCTTACCGCAAATTCAGAAATCGTCAGTCGGTGACAATTCAGCCGTAAGTTTGAAATGCCCCATAGGGTTGACCACTGCCAGTGAAAACTTTTTTAATTCTTTTAGATACTGATATGAAAGTAATGTAACCGTTAACATTAATGCTTCCACGTTGCCATTTAAGGTAGTTTGAAGTAAGCTTGGGTTATGCTATTGGTGATAGTTAAGCATGACGACTTTTCCTCCACTGGCTATTTTAGGAGGTCACACCTATGAAAAAGAGAAAAGCCTTCGTGATTGGGATCGTTACCGCAGTGGTTGCGGTCGGTGCCATTTACGTCGGACAAGCACTTCACTATTCTTCATCTCAGGTCTTCTTCAAGGACACTGAGATTGCCGGCGTCAATGTCGGTGGGAGCACAGCGAGCCAAGCGGCGACCAAATTAAAATCAGCTCTGAAGGATCAGCAATATACGTTGAAAGACGGCAGTAAAACCGTCACAACGATCAAAACGAATCAAGTTGATTTGAAGGTCACCTCACAGGCGGCCCTCAAGCAATTAATCAGCAAGCAAAACGTTTGGAGTTGGCCTGCGCACATCACGACGGCCACTGCCGACAGCATTTCCTTGAATGCCAGTGATGAGAATCAAGCAAGCGTCCAGACTTTAGCCAAGAAGATTGCGGCTAAGGCCAACCAAACACGGACGGCTGCCAAAGATGCGACATTTAGTTATCAAAATGGGTCCTGGGCGGTTACCAAGGAACAAAAAGGAAACCAACTGGACGCCACGAAGTTAGCGAAGTCCATCACATCCGCCATTGAAAAGGGATCGACCACCGTCAACGTTGACGGCGATTACATTCAACCAGCAGTCACGACCACCTCAGCCTCATTTAAGGCGGCTAAGACCAAGGCAACGGCCATTACGCAGCAGACTTACGTGTACAAGTTGAGTGGCCACAAGATTACGATTCCAAGTACCACCCTGGCTAATTGGCTCACGTTTAAGAACGGTAAGCTGACGACGAACAATACCGCCATCAAGGCTTACTTGACGAAACTGAGCAGCAAGTACGGCACCATCAACAAGACGCGGACCTTTAAGTCCACCAAGCGGGGCACGGTCAAAGTTAAGGCTGGTCTGTACGGTTGGAGTATCAAGGTTAAGTCCGAAACGCCTGCGCTGGCTAAGTTAGTTCTGGCCGGTAAAGGGATGGACCGCACCCCGACGATTCAAGGGAGCGGCTACCACAATAGTGGCACAGATATTGGCAAGTCTTACGTTGAAGTTGATAAAGTTAACCAGCACATGTGGGTCTACAAGAACGGAAAAGTCGTCGTTTCAACTGACATCGTGACTGGGTTACCAACAACAGCGCACCATACGCCAACTGGTGTTTGGGTCATCTGGAGCAAGCAACGGAACGCCACCCTGCGTGGTCAAAACGATAATGGTTCCAGCTACGCCTCCAAGGTGAAGTACTGGATGCCAATCGATGACACTGGTGTCGGGATTCATGATTCCTCCTGGCAACCTGAATATGGCGGTACCTGGTACAAGAAGCACGGCTCACACGGCTGTGTCAACACACCACCTTCCAAGATTGCGGCGGTTTACGCCAACGTCAAGGTCGGGACACCCGTCATTGTCTTCTAATCAGAATTTAAAAAAGTTGCGTTCACCGTTGATGGTGACGCAACTTTTTATTTACCGCCGTTAGAAAATCATACCAATCGCTAATAAAACTAAAATTGCGACAAAGGCTGCTAGGGTCCAGTACAACCATTTTTTGGTGATAATCGGCTTATCATCGGGATCATTCGACTGCTTCACGGTTCCACCCTCCTTAACCAATCTTTAATCCATTTTACCACGAATTTCGACGAAAATTGCTTCCCGTTCCTGGGTGAAATATGGTATTATTAGAGAAGATTATTAGAAGTTTCTAATTTTAGGAGGTCATCTGCTATGCTGCTTAAATCCCTAGTGAAACCGAAAGAACGTTTGGTTACGGTTCGCGAGGACGTCACCTTGGAACAAGCCTTAAAGGTCTTGGAAGATTCTGGCTATCGGTGCGTGCCAATTCTAGATGAAACGGGGCAAATTTTCCGGGGTAACATCTATAAAATGCATATCTATCGCCATAAATCTCGGGGCGGCGACATGCAGCTCCCAGTGACATCATTACTGAAAAATGCGACGAAGTTCATTTCCGTTAATGCGGCCTTCTTCAACGTGTTCTTCTCCATTAAGGATCTGCCTTACATTGCCGTTTTAGACGATAAAAACGCCTTCTATGGCATCCTAACGCATACCCGCTTGATGGATATGCTGTCTCAGTCTTGGAACGTTAACATTGGTAGTTACGTGATTACGGTCGTCTCAGCTGGCGAACGCGGTGACTTAGCCGGTATGGCGAAGATCATCACCAAGTACACCTCAATTGCGAGCGTGACTAGCCTGGATGCACAGGAAGGCGAACTGGTTCACCGGACCATGTTCACCCTGCCTGCTGAAGTCGACGAAGAAAAGCTCGATCGGATTGTGAAGGCTTTGGAACGTAAAGAATTCCACGTTCCTGAAATTGAAGATTTGCGTCACGAAAACTAGGTTATTATTCACCTAGAAGGTCCCGAGAGTTGTATTTCTCGGGACCTTTTTGTCATCTCACCACATAAATAAAAAGGTCACGCACAAAATTAACGTGCGTGACCTTTTTTTCCGTGCATGATTACTATGTACTGAACCTATTTTGCTTTTTTCTTCCGCGCCTTGTCCACCAAGCCGATACTCGTTGCAAGGGCAGCGTCTACCGCTGCCATGGTTTTGACATCCAAATGGGTCACCTGGTCTTTCAACCGTTGTTTATCAATTGTCCGAATTTGCTCAAGCAAAATGACGGAATCCCGCTCAATTCCGGTTCGAGCCGCCGAAATGCCAACATGAGTCGGCATTTTCGGCTTCTCAATCCGGGCGGTGATTGCCGCCACGATTACGGTCGGACTATAGTGGTTCCCCACGTTGTTTTGGATGATTAACACGGGGCGCATGCCACCTTGCTCCGAACCAACGACTGGTGATAGGTCGGCGAAGAAAACGTCACCGCGTTTAACCTCAACACGGGCCATGGGCCGCCATCCCCTATCTGATTAAATTTATAATGCCTGTTCTTAAGACCGCTTTGTTCTACGAAACTGGGTTAACCGTCGTTCAGCTTCCTCTTCACAGGGGGTGAACGCCCGAGCCAAATCCCGGTTGATTAGAGCCATTGCTTGGTAGCCAACAATCAACGCTAACTTACTTGCTGCCGCCGAATGTAACGGAATCAAGGCTTGATGCCTTGCCGTTCGGGTAATGTGGAGTCGTAACTGTGGTTGATTTAATTGTTGTGACTGAGCCATGAATTGCCCCTCCTCAAGTTAATCACTTCGTCTCATCTAGTTTACCACGAATCGGCAATTCAGGACACAATAACCCATTAAATTAATGCCGATAAACTCGGGGAATCCGACTCGTGAACCCACAGGCAATCTCATAATGAATCGTCCCGCAATAGTCCGCGACGTCTTGCAGACTAATGGTTTCGTCGCCATCCTGACCAACTAACGTGACCTTGGTTCCGCGTTGATATTTTGTAGGAAGACGCACCATCAATTGATCCATACAAATCCGGCCGATTATTTCACAAGGTTGACCGTTAACTAGGACGTGAAAGCCTTGTAGGCGCCGTTCGTAACCATCAGCGTACCCAATTGGAACCGTACCGACCCATTCACTTTGGCTGGCCGTGTAGGTCGCACCATAACCGACTGATTCACCGGCCGCAACTTGTTTGACGTGGACCAGTTCGCTGACCAAACTGAGTGCTGGTTGTAACGGATAAGGCTCTTTAACTGCCGTCCCAGAAGGATTCAGGCCGTATCCAGCCACACCAAAACGAACCACGTTGATGTTGCATTCGGCGTGCCAGAGACTGGTTGCCGAGTTAGAAACGTGGACGTACCGTGGCAATTGCGTTAACGCGCCGGTCAACTGTTTCCAGGTCGCAACTTGCTGCTTAAAGTAAGTGTCGTCGGGACTATCCGCCGTGGAGAAATGGGTGAAAATACCTTCAAAGTTTAACGTGGCCTGTTGGTTGAGGTACGCCACTGCCGCCTGCAGGGTCGCCGGCGTTTTAAACCCAATCCGTCCCATGCCCGTATCCAAACCGAGGTGGACCTGTAAGGGTGCCGCTGGCTTAGCCAAATCTAAATACGCCACCGCGTCCGTGAGCCAGGCCTGATCCGCAACCGTGGCCGAAATCCGCTGATTAGCCATCAATGGCGCATCGGCGGGATCACTCACACCCAAGACCAAGATGGGCTCATTGAATCCCGCGGCCCGCAATTCTAACGCCTCATCTAAAATGGCCACACAAAAACCGGTTGCGCCGGCATCCTTTGCCACCTGGGCAACCTGGGTTGCGCCGTGACCATAACCATTAGCCTTCACAACCATAAACAATTCACAGCCCGTCGCTAAGCGTGTGACTGCTGTGTGAATATTTTCCCGTAAAGCCTGGCGGTCAATCACCAATTGTGTTGGCCGGTGAACCCCAACTACCATGACTATTTCCCTCTTTCTAAAATCACTTGGGTCATGACTAACGTTGCCGTATGTGAAATGGAAACGTGAGCGATCCCCGTAAATGGGTGACGGACCACAATCGGTTGTCCGGCAGCGTTATCCCGTACCTCAACGTCTTGGAAACCAACCTCAGCCCCGATGCCGGTTCCCATGGCCTTGCTGTACGATTCCTTCGCCGACCAACGACCGGCAATGAATTCAACCGCCCGCTGGCCACTCAGCGCATGATAGTCGCTGAGCTCGCCAGGCGTGAGGACTTTATTTAAGAATAGTGGCTGCTTGGCCACCACGTCCTTGACCCGCCCCAAGTCGGTAATATCAATGCCGGTCCCGTATATCATGGTGTCACTCCTCCTGTAATGTCTACGTTTTATTTTAGCACAGCAGACCGTAATTGACCCCCACAACTTGACCGGTTAAGCCGAATCTTAACTTAATTGCAGACACCTTGATTTCCACCTCCGGCAAAACTGGACGGCACTACCTGTGGGGCAACCCTCTGGAGCCAAAGGACGGTCTCCAGAGGCGAACCCAAGCCTCCAAGAACGAGTCTTAGGTTCGGCCATCATGTAAGCCGGCACTTCGTTACCACCGGCTAACATGATTCTCACAGGTAGTGCCGTCCAGTTGCCTGCGGTTCCAATCGGTATGCAGCAGTTAAATTCAGACGTCCTATCCTGCTTGCTATCATTATCCTGTCTTCCTTCAGGCTCACTTTATACCCACTGAGTAGTCTTCCGGCACAGCTGACAACCTTGATCCACCTCTGGTCGCTTACACGTGCGGTTTCATTTTCTTCAACTAACTTAATCAGCGTTTTCATCCAACACATAAAAAAGGAAGCGTCTCTCTGTCCGCTTCCCTCTATGACTTATGTTATGTCGTCTTTTAGTGTAACACCGCCGCTCGTAGCCGTAATTGTGCTGCTACGGGGCTCCGGGTTGGCATGGCTTCTGCCGGGAGAACTTCTACTTGGCCGCCGCGCCGACTGACCAAGAGTGCCAGATCATTGTATAAATTATTCTGGCGACTCAAGGCTGTCGTGGTCATGATTGCCCCGTCTGCCGTTAAATGGCCGGGCTGACTGGCATCATCGCGCAACCACAGTTTGAGAACTTGTCCCTGAACTGCTGCGGTAGCTAAGGCGCCCAAGTCTTGGAGAACTTGTTCTCCCTGCCGTGCCTGATTGTACGCATCGCTGCGAATTTGCGTGGCCTGTTGATGACGTTGCTCAGTCACGCTGAGAGTTAACGCCGCGAGCGTTTGGTTCGCTGCCAAGAGGTTTGGATTCTGAACCACACGGACAGCCGAATCAAGATAGGCATTTTGTGAAATTTTGCGGAAATTACCTTGATCACTGGTGCTAGCAACCAAGATCAATGGCACCTGGTCACTGTTGGAAAAGTGCTGACTGACATACGCATCCACCAGCATAAAGTAATTTCGTTGATCCGCTGATTTGGCGGTATCTAAGGAACCAGTCCCGCTGTAATGGGTATGTTCCCCAGCGGACCGTTGCCAGCGACCGCGCCCCTTCTGCTCGGTGCCCAGTGCGTGTGCCATTGTCGCTGGTGCATCGACCGGCAAGTTGACCAGTTCTGGTCGCCCACTCCGAACCTGCGCCAATTCAAATGACTTTTGCCCCAGCAAGAGTAAATCGTAGTCGCTGGTCTTATCTTGCGCTTGTAAAATGGGCAGAACGTTTGGCTGATACGTCACGGTAATGGTCGCCGCAACCGGTGTGTGCAGCCAGTAATGATAACTATCCGTGGGGCCGGCCATGATGAGCAGACCACTCGCACTGCCGTTAGTCAACGGACCGTGGTCAAAGGGTGCAAACGCCTCAGCGTAAGCCGGCCACGCTCTGTCAGGCGCGACTTCAAGTAGGCGTTCCTTCCCACGTTTGAGTAAACTCTTGAACTGGGTGCGGTCCGTGGCCGCTAATCCCGTAACCGGTAGAGTCATGGTAACGAATGGCCCGGGCTGAGTGGCGAGTGTCAGTGCAGCGTGTAAGTCAAAGTGATTTGCCATGTAAGAAACCTCCGTGGTTTTGTCATAAGTTTTGTCGTATCAATTCGATAAGTAAACTATACCATGTTTATTTGGAAATTGCAACTAATGTTTTTATCCAAAATACATTTATAGTGTGAAGGTATTTGGCAAACGCTGGTAGATCAGTGTTTGGGGAAGACATATTTTCTAGATTTTCTGAAAATGCTAATGGACGGCTGGTTTTTTTCTGAACGCTGGACTTTATACTGGTTGATTGATTTTTAGTTAACCATGTGCCTGCACTTAACACCGTAACGGAAACGACCCAAGCCCGGGGCTTTCGTTTCACACCATTTTGTTTTAGGTCGTTAGTCTTGCTCTTGCCAGGAAATCCCAAGTCTGGCAGCCTCTGAAACGTGCTACGCGGGGCAACTGGTTCCGCTTAACACCGTAACGGAAACGACCCAAGCCCGGGGCTTTCGTTTCACACCATTTTGTTTTAGGTCGTTAGACTGACTCTCGCCATTAAATCCCAAGTCTGGCAGCCTCCGAAACGTCCTACGCGAGGCGGGACTGCTGAAAAAATACCCAAAACTATTTAAAGCGTTACCCGAATGTAATTTACATTCGGGTAACGCTTTC
>NZ_RHNN01000035.1 GCF_003946245.1 Levilactobacillus cerevisiae | reverse complement strand
CATTCTTTGATTATACAAAAATATCCGTTGCCAGTAATCAAATTCATTTGATTACCAACAACAGATATTTTAGAACCCCAATTAGCAGTAAATAATTGGTATAGGTCAATTTAAATAATTGGTATAGAACCAAGAATGGCGGTAAATGGCTGATTAAGATAATAAATTAAATATTGATTTATTTACAATATCTATTGTGGTATACCTTTGAAAGTGCTATCCTATATTTATCGAATAGAGATAGAAAAGGGAGAGGTCATCATGAAAAACGTCTTATTATTATCCGGAAATGAAAATTCAAGTCATTTATTTTTAGGTGAAGCCAAACGAACTGCAGAGACTCGGCAGGCACCTTTGCGCTTTGAGGCAGCAGTGATGGCTGACTTGACCCCTGAGATGTTGGCAGAACAAGATCTCGTTCTCTTGGCACCCCAAACGATTGGCGACGCTGACATTGCGGCAATGAACACACAAGTCCCAACCGTTGATATTCCCAACGATATCTACGGCTGGTTGAACGGTCAGGCCTTGGTTAAGTTTGCTTGTCAGAAATTAAATTTGACGGCAATGGCTGCCATTTAAAACATAATTCCGCGTGGGACGATCTGCAGGTCAGCAGGTCGTCTTTTTTCTATCCAAAATTGCCCATTATGAGCGCCTCAGTGACCGGTTAAAACGAATTTTATACATAAAAACCTTAATATTTCGAATGAGGCGGAAATGAATAAAAATAAGAAGATTGCATGAGACGACTAATAATTTCATCATTGTTTTTGACGGGCCTCGCAAGGAATGAAGACGTTTTTATTCGGAAAACCGTTGCGTAACAGGAGTTCGTGCAGTATAATTACTACTATGTTTTATTAGAGGTCTATGAGACGCCGTCGCCATCAGCTTTTGCGATGCGCATTGCGGAAAATAAAATTATTCATTTTCAGAAATGCAATGGAGGTATTATCGTTTTGAATAACAAACCAGAAACAACTAGCCAAGATCGAACTTTCTTCGGTCAACCGCGTGGGTTATCAACGCTGTTCTTCACCGAAATGTGGGAACGGTTCAGTTACTACGGGATGCGGGCCATCCTGATCTACTACATGTACTACTCTGTCACTAAGGGTGGACTTGGGTTCAGTCAAGCAACAGCCGCTTCAGTCATGTCCATTTATGGCTCCATGGTTTATCTGTCTTCTGTGCTTGGTGGGTACATGAGTGACCGTGTCTGGGGGAGTCGGAAGACCGTCTTCATCGGTGGTGTTCTGATTATGTTTGGGCACATTGCGTTGTCCATTCCTGCCGGTGCGATGGCACTCTTCATTTCTATCTTACTGATTGTTTTAGGGACTGGGCTGTTGAAGCCAAACGTTTCTGAAATGGTTGGGGGCCTGTACGATGCTGGGGATACTCGGCGTGACGCTGGGTTTACCATCTTCGTCTTCGGGATTAACTTGGGTTCCTTGGTTGCGCCAATCTTAGTTGGTTGGTTAGGCCTGCAATACAACTTCCATTTAGGGTTCTCCCTGGCCGCAATTGGGATGTTCCTGGGTCTGGTTCAATACTGGATCGGTGGTAAGAAGTACTTGAGTAAGGATAGCCTTTACCCAACCGACCCACTCGAACCCGGTGACATGAAGAAGCTGACCGTTCGTGGGAGCATTGGTTTAGTCGCCTTTGCCCTGATCATCGTCTTGATGTACCTCTTGGGCTCATTAAACTTAAACAACTTCGTTCTGTTATTATCGATTATCGCTATCGCCGCACCAGTGGTTTACTTCACGATCTTCTTAACTAGTAAGAAAGTCACCACCACCGAACGGAAGCACGTTTGGGCATACTTAGGTTTGTTCATCGCCGCGATGATTTTCTGGGCAATTGAAGAACAAGGGTCATCCGTTTTGGCCTTGTTCGCTGCAAACCAGACGAACAACCATTTCTTAGGTTTCCACATTTTACCTGCTTGGTACCAAATGTTGAACCCACTGTTCATCTTGATTTACACGCCATTCTTCGCCGCAATGTGGAACCGTTGGGGTAAGAAGCAACCAAGCTCACCAGCCAAGTTTGCGACTGGGATGCTGTTTGCCGGAGCTTCTTACTTGATCATGGTCATTCCCGTTGTGATGTTTGGGACTGGCACGCGGGTTAGTCCGCTTTGGTTAGTTGGTAGCTGGGCCGTTGTTGAAATTGCCGAACTGCTGATTTCCCCAATCGGGTTGTCCGTGACGACTAAATTAGCGCCAAAGGCCTTCCAATCACAGATGATGAGTATGTGGTTCTTAGCCGATGCCGCTGGGCAAGCCGTCAACGCACAAATTGTTAAACTCTACACACCAGCCAACGAAGCAGCTTACTTTATGGGCGTGGCCATTGTGGCCATCGTCGCTGGGCTGATTATGTTTGTCCTGGTTAAACCAATTAAGAATTTAATGGCCGGAATTAAATAAATTTGTTTCTGGCGAAAAAGTGCTACTCTATTACGGAGAAGCACTTTTTTATTTGGGAGGAGGCGATAGGCTTGGTAAAGGTAGCGATGATCAGTGATCTCCACTTAGACGTCAATCAACAGGATCCTGTGGTTGTGGCTCAGCAACAGGCCGACTACTTGCGGCGACAGGGCGTGGGCATTTATCTGATTGCGGGGGACGTGTCGAATTATTTTGCAAAATCCTTGGCTTTTGTGACGCAGCTCCAGCAATTGTTGGCGCCCGCTCAGGTTCGTTTCATCGCTGGCAATCACGACATGTTACACGACATTACGTATGCGGGCCTAGAATCGCCGCAGACGCCCGTTTATCTACATCAGGGGTATTTAGACGTGTCGGGGACTAACTGGCGGGTAATCGGCAATAATGGCTGGTATGATTATGAATTTGCTGATAACCTGGTCAATCGGGATTTTCTGACCTGGAAACGGGCGTATTGGATTGACAGTAGTATCGAACAGCCACAGAGTGACCCCGCGCGGATGGCTGTGGTTTTAGACCAGGTGACGGCGCAATTGGAACAGGCCAAATCTCGGGATAAACGCGTGTTGTTTATGACCCACTTTGTGCCACGCCGGGAGTACATCCGCTACACGGACGATGATCGCTTTTGGAATATGGCCAACGCTCTGATGGGAAGTCCACGGTTGGGGCAATTATTGCAAAACTATTCAGTGAGTGATAGTTTATTCGGTCACGTCCACCGGCGATTTACCCCGACGCAACTTGATGGCACCACTTACTACAACCAGGCGGTAGGCTACCACAATCGGCGGATTGACGAGTGGTCTCAACCGGATTTTTATACCGAATGGCAACGACAACTCAAGATTTTAGAGCTAAAATAAAAAAAACTGCAAAAAAGTCTTGACGGTTTATGCATTATTTTGTATGATAGTGAAGTTGATTCGTTAAGGCGATTCATTCTGGTGGGGTAGCGAAGTCTGGCTAAACGCGGCGGACTGTAAATCCGCTCCTTCGGGTTCGGTGGTTCGAATCCACTCCCCACCATTTTTATTATTGGGCTATAGCCAAGCGGTAAGGCAACAGGTTTTGATCCTGTCATGCGCTGGTTCGATCCCAGCTAGCCCAACTAAGAAGCAGTCACGGTGTGTGGCTGTTTTTTTTATTTGCACTTTTGTAAGCGGTTACTGAGGATTACCGCTTGAGAAACGTTTTTAAAACCTAAGTGTGTTCGGGCCCGGGGGAATTTCCGCGGGCTCTTTTCGATGGCACAAAAAAATTAAGCGGGGACAGTTCTTCCAGGCTGTCCGGTAATTGCGTCAGTGACAGACGGCGACTGGGAAGAAAGCGATGGTCCAATCCGGGTTCTGGCTGTAGTAACTGTGGATTGGATAGACTCCCAGTGAATTATGGGGATAATCGTTAGCCCAGTAGTTAATTTTCTGCCGCTGACAAATAGTTAGCAGGATGGTAGGATAATCTTAAGCAGGATGGTGCCGTACGTACTTGGGAAGCACAGCCCCACACGGACACAGAACCGACTCCCCGAGTAGTAATCATAGCCGTTAACCGGGGAAATTTGAGTCACCACAAATTGATTGGTATTAACACAGAAATAAGACGAGGAATAACGCTCAAGTGGGACAGGTTCCAACGGATTTAGTCCATTTGTACAGGAGAGGATGGGGTTTCGACGACAAAATTAATGACGGGAAACCGGCCGTTGACGGCTGGACAGAAGAAGTGGTTATCGGCCGGTCTGACGGTGATCAGTTTGAGCGCGGGGCTGGCGTTGAATGCCAACATCCTCAAGGCACAGGCTGCCACGCAACCGACGACGGACACCAGCAGTAGTTCAGTGTCCGCGGTTACCGCTAGCGAACCGACGTCAACCGAAGCCGCGGCTAATACCAAGGAATTGGAGTTGACGGGAACAAAATCAGATGCGACTAAGGTCACTGAAAAACAGTCGGTGGGAAACGACGACGGTGAAAAGGATCAAGCGACTGGCACTGACGGACAGACTGATGTCGAAGAGCAGTCTGCTGCTGAAAAACAGACTGACACGACAGAAAAAGCTTCGACTGGGACTGAACCGTCACAGAATCAGCACTTACCGTCCTCGGGGATGAAGAATCCTGACGAGACAGCTGATAACGTTGAGAAGATTTCAGATCAGCAGGACCAGTCTGCGGGAGCGAAGCCAGTTCAGCAAGTCACGACGGCCAGTGAACAGCAAACGCAGACGGTGCCACTAGTAAGGCTTGCGTCTGCAGCAAGAATTGTTAAATTAAAATCAGGTCGCGGAAAATCTTCAACCTTTCTGCAACCTGATTTTTGGTATAATAAAAGAACGTTGGTTTGGCCCGCCTTGAAATTAGTCTCGAAGGAGCGTTTGCTACGTGAGGTATGCGTTGGACTAATTTACCTGGCATATGCTCAGTGAGCCAGGCTTAAATACGGGCTACAAGCTGATACTTACGGTGTTCTCAAAGGGATGCTTTTTAAATTATTTTAGATACATACAGATGACTGATTTTGTTCCCAAAGCCTACCCAAATGGTTTTAACTGTTGGTGATAGGCTGACAAATCAAATGCCGCTGGTGGTACCGCATTAGTTCGAGGATGGGGATAGCGAATTATAGTCAAAATGGTTGCTCCCCTTTTCAATTTGACGGTACTGACAATTTCAGCGACCAGTGGTAACATAATCTAGCAAGTTAGCGTTAATTTTGACGTAGGAAGGGGTGACGGGTTATGCGAAAGAAGGATTGGCAACAGAGTGGCTGGATAAAAAAAACAAACTGCCGCTGGTTCTATGCGAGCGTAACCTTAGTCGGCCTCAGTACCGGCGCTGCCCTCATTGCTACACCAGCCTACGCGGACGTTTTGGAGGCGGCCAGTGGGGAGAATGAGCCGCGGACGACGGTCGTTGTGCGTGCGAAATCGACGACTGGTGATAGCGGCGACACAGCTCCTAGCTCGCAGGCGGCTGCTTCCCAGACTGCCGAGAGTACGGCTGACGCCACCACTACGACCGAGTCCAGTACGGCTGATTCGGGTAGTGAAGCGTCGCACGCCGGCGAAAAAGCTAGTACTGCTAGTAGCGATGACGCCTCAATTCCTGCCGAGAGCTCGGGTACGACTCCCGCAGCGACAAGTGGTCAGCAGGAACAAGTAACACAGTCGTCCGTTACGCAGTCAGCCGCGACGCAACCAGCTGCGCCAGCGAGTGCAGCAGAATCGACTGCTGCTGTGACGCCAATTAAGCGGGAGATGCTTGCGCGTCGCTTCCAATTTTCACGCGCAGCCACGCCAGTCATCGAAAGCGACACGACCGCCGCTGCAACTGATGTGGCGCCTAGCAGTATCACTCCCACGACGGATAACACCTTAACCTACAAGTTGAATGCTGGTGGCGACGGCTACATTGTAACCGGGTTTGCCACCGCGACACATGGCACCGATCTAACGATTCCGGATGACTACCTGGGGCTGATGGTGACGGAGATTGCGGCGAATGCTTTTGCCAATACTGGCCTTACCTCAGTCGCCTTAGGAAACAATCTCCAGGTGATTGGCGACAATGCCTTTGCGAATAATCAGTTAAAAACACTTAAATTAACGCCTGGCATTTGGTCCGTTGGCAATGATGCCTTTGAAGATAATCAACTCACTGACGTTGACCTAGGCCGGGTGGCGCAGATCAACGAGGCCGCCTTCAAGGGAAACCAACTCAGCAGTGTGAGCTTGCCAGATTCAGTGACGGGGATTGCTGAAGAAGCATTTGAAAACAATGCCATCAAGACGTTGCGGTTGAGCCAGATGGTGACGTCGATTGGGACGTCTGCCTTCGCCAACAATCAAATCGGGGGCGACCTGGTTCTGCCGGAAACGTTGACGGCACTGGGCGAACATGCCTTTGAAAACAATCAGCTGACCGGTTTGACGCTGGATAGTGGCCTGACGGTATTGAATACCAGTGTGTTTGCCAATAACCTATTGACTGGCACGCTGGTGGTTCCCGCGACGATTACCAGTATCGGGAACGACGCTTTTAACACGAACCACTTGACCCGCCTTGAGATTGGTGACCAGGTGACGTCGATTGGGACGGCGGCGTTTGCCCATAACTGGCTAACGCAGTCGCTGACCTTACCAGCTAGCTTGACGAACTTAGGCTATCAAGCCTTTTGGGATAATCGACTGACCGGAGTCGTCCTGAATGATAAAATAACTGGCGTTGGCACCCAAGCGTTTGCCGACAATCAACTGACGGGAACCTTGGATCTGCCAGCAAATATTGTTAACGTTGGCATAGATGCATTTACGGGTAATCAGTTAACTGTATTAACTGGTGGTGCCAATTTGAAAACGATTGAACAGGGTGCTTTCTATGGTAACCGGCTGACCGGGACTTTTGCGTTGTCGGATCAATTGACCAGCATCGGTGCTGACGCGTTTGCCGGCGGTAATCAGCTGACAGGGCTGACGGGTGGCGACAACCTAGCTACCATCGAGACGAATGCCTTTGCCAACAACAAAATTGGCGGCACCTTCAATCTGTCCAACGATTTGACCAGTATTGGTGCTGGGGCGTTTGAAAATAATGCGTTAACAGGGCTGACGGGTGGCGACAACCTGGTGACCATCGAGACGAATGCCTTTGCTAACAACAAAATAGGCGGCGTCCTCAACCTGTCTAATGTTTTGACCAGAATTGCCGAAGGTGCGTTTGAAAATAATGCGCTGACAGGACTGACGGGTGGTGCCAGTTTGATCACCATCAATAGTGACGCCTTCATGCACAACCAATTGACCGGGACGCTCACGCTTGCCAATACAGTGACGGACGTGGGGAAGTCGGCGTTTGCTTATAATCAATTGACTGGCCTCAAAATGGGCGACAACGTGAATAGTCTGGACGATTATGCCTTTGCTTATAATGATCTGCGGACCATCAACGCTGCCGGACCAATCAATACGATTGGGGATTATGCCTTTGCTGGACAGGAAAAGTTGGCGGGGGTGGGGACTGACGCCATCGTCTCTAACAACAACGGCGTGATCAGAACCGTTGCTCATGATGTCCGCAAAGCCATCATGGATGCGCTGGGAATGACCAATTTGGACATTTCTGGTATGACCTTTGTGTTCACCGATACGCAGCAGAAATTGACCTACGACGGCAGTACTGACACCTTACAACTGCCGGATGTGGTTGACAGCGCCGATTTGCCAGGGTGGATTCAAAGTGGGATTGTGACGTTAAGTCTCACCACCATCAGCACGGATACGGGGCGGTATGGCGTGAACAACTTGACGTTGAAGTTGACCCGCTACGTGGCTGATGACGTCGCCATCCCCAGCAACTTAAAGGATGAAGGCCTGAATGCGTTGTTAGCGCAATATCAAGCCGACCAAACCGCTGTTGGCCTGACGCCGGTTGGCACCATTGTGCGGGTCCCCGTCGTTCAAAAAGTTGGGGCGTACACGGCAAATAAAGCCACGATTCGGGCCAGCGTCAACGTGAATGGGACCATCACGGCACTGGAATCCGTGACCTATACCAAAGATGCTGGCGATGATTCAGGAACGACTGATCCAACCATTCCAACTGATCCAACGATACCAATCACGCCGGTTAACCCGGGAAATACTGACGATTCGCCCGCCGTGACGCCAACAACGCCAACGACTGGTGAGAAAGAAGACACAACCTTTCCGCCAGTTTTCAACGAAACGATTGGCCAGGAGATGACCGGTAAAATTGGCCCACGGTTAGTCGTGACTATTCCTAATTGGCGGTTAACACCAGTGACGCCAACGGTCAGTCGACCAATACAACGTTTCACAACCGGTGTACGGGTGCCTTCACGGACGATGAAATCCGTCGTGACCGAGCCCCAGCGAGCAACTACCACCCACACAGCTACGGCCAAGGTATTGCCACAGACAGGTGAACGGATAACCGTCTGGCGTTGGGTAGGCTCGGTACTGCTAGTGGTTCTCGGCTGGCTGGGATTACCTTGGCGCCAACGTCATTAATAAGAAAGTTTTGAGAGCTGGCGACAATCAGTCGCGGGCTCTTTTTACCGTCCCTAACTAAAAACGAGATTGAAAGCCAAAGTGTCGGCATAGACCGCTACATTGTCAGGATATGACGCTAAAAATTTGGTAACACTGTCTAAACCTGTCGGCTCACTCACGCCTTCGTAGACAGTAGGGAATTATCGTGGATAAACGCAGCTAGGTCAGCGATGATCACATCAACTTCATAGTTAAGACCAATCATAACCGGAGGAGGACAGAGATGCAGGCAGCTGTGTCGACGGTGTTAGCTGGGAACCAGCTTACAGCGTGGGACGCGTTTGGAGACTGACGAACTTTGACAGGCTTCAAACCGAGCCGGAGGACCGTACCTCAGGCCGCAGGCGCTCCCCACAGCAGCCGGAATCTCTGGCAGCCGCAGGTGGCAATTTTCGCTCAATTTTGTGGGTTAAATCCCGGTTAGCTGGACGGTTCTATTTGCCAGCTGACACACGTTTCGGCAAGATAAAGCCGGAATCACCCGAAAGAATTGACATTCCGGGCTAACTTCGCTAAAGTCGAACTAATAATTGCTCCAGACCATTTGTGTTTTTGCTAGAGAAAGTGGGGGTCTTACGATGGCAACAATCGTGCAACCAGAGGACCTGTTTGACCTGCGTCCACTGGCGCAACCAGTGAGTGACGGTCAACGGGTGTATTACGTGGAAAGTCTACTAGACCAGCAGAAGAATGCCAGTCAAGCTGCCATCTATTCGGTGCAGCTGGCGGACGGCAGTGATCGGCGACGGTGGAGTCCGGCCGGTGTCAGTGTAAATGAACTGGCGTTGAGTCCCAGCCACCACTACTTAGCGTTTAGCGGCGTCGTTGATGAACACGCCCAACTCTTCTTGGTACCGCTCAACGGCGGGGCCCCGGAACAGATTACCCGTGGGGATGCCGACATTAGCCAGCTGAACTGGGAAGCGAACGCGGACGTGCTCTACTTTCAAACGACGACTGGCGCCAAGAAACCAGAGAAGTTACCCAGCGCCCAGGTCGTTGATAAATTACAATACAAAATGAACGGGCGGGGTGTCTTGCCCCAAGGCCTGACGTACCAGTGCATTCGCTACCAGTGTGCGAGTCGTGACCAGTCCGTCGTCTTGGAACGGGACGAACCGTTCACGGTCACCGATGCCAACGCGCAGGGGTTACTGTTTGACACGCAACGCTTGCCTGAAGATGAACACGACTTTAGTGAGGGCGTCTACTGGCACCCCTTCGATGGGACGGCTGAACGCCTCATCAACGCGCAGCTCCCAGCGGGGTCCTTTGGTTTGGGCCAGCTGGCGGCCGACGGGCAACACGTTTTGATGTGGGGCCAGGACAACCACATCCCCAACGTTTCCCAGTTTCACGCCTGGTTAGGCAATCTGACGACCGGTGAATTGACCGATCTGACGGCACCCCGGGACGTGGAAGTGGGCGATATGCTGGCGATTGATAGCCAGCAACGTCAGTCCGGCAAATTTTTAGCCTGGTTGACGCAGAACACCTTTCTCACGCTGGAAAACGAGCACGGACGCCTCAACTTGGTGAGCCAGAGCCTGGACGGCGATGCGCAACCCCACCCGTTACTGGCTGGCGACCGAGCTATCACGGACTTTAGTGTCGTTGATGAGGAGACCATTGTCTTCGCCGAGACCACCATGACCAGTGTGAGCCGATTAAAGGCCCTTAACGTGGCGACTGGCGCCGAACGCGACCTGATTAACCCCAATGCTGTCTATGAGGCCAAACACGCGCTGGTGGCCGGTCAACGCTTCACGTTTAAGGGTGCCGCCAACTGGGACATCGAGGGGTGGTATTTCCCACCCGTTACGGCCGCAGCCCAGCATCCCGCGGTTCTGTACGTACACGGTGGTCCGCAAGTTGATTTCGGCTATGGCTTTTACCACGAGATTCAATTTCTCGCGGGTCAGGGCTACGGCGTCATTGCCATCAACCCTCGTGGTGGCAACAGTTACGGCCAGGACTTTGAGACGGCCGTCATTGGCCATTACGGTGAAGGTGATTTTGAAGATCTGATGCTGGGAACGGATGCAGCTTTGAAATTAGACCCGACCATCGACGCCGGCCAACTCTGTGTCACCGGCGGGTCGTACGGCGGGTTCATGACCAATTGGATTGAGACCCACACGACACGCTTTGCGGCGGCCGTGACACAACGGTCGATTTCCAATTGGATCAGCTTTTACGGGACTAGTGACATCGGGTACTTCTTCACCCCATGGGAGCTCAAGCAGGACATGACCAACATTGACGTGCTGTGGAAATTTTCACCACTGGCTTACGTCCCAAACGCGACGACGCCCATTCTGGTGTTGCACGGTGAGGAGGACCTCCGCTGCCCAACGACGCAGGGGGAGGAATTCTTCGTCGGGTTGAAAGAGGCCGGCGTCGAGACGCAGTTGGTCCTGTTCCCTAAGTCGAACCACGAACTCTCCCGTTCCGGGTTGCCTAACTTACGAATTGAACGCTTGAATCGCATCAATCATTGGTTCCAGGATCATTTACCAGCTAAGGAGGAAGCTTAAGTTATGAAAATTGGATTTATTGGTGTCGGCGGCATGGCGCAGGCCATTATTGGCGGCCTGCTGCAGGCGAAAACGTTTGCCCCGGAAGAAATTATTGTGCATAGCCACCGGCAAGAAAGTTACGAACCCTACGCGCAGGCGCATGGTCTCCAAACGGCCAGCAGTAACGCGGACGTGGCACGGGCCAGCGACCTGGTTGTGCTGGCCGTGACGCCAAACGTGGCGGTCGACGTGCTCCAGGAGATTGAAGCGCAGCTGGTCGATGGCCAAAAGACGTTGATTTCGATTGTGGCGGGCCTGTCGTTAGAGAGCATGGCCAGTGTTGTGGGCGAAAGCGTGCCAATTTTACGGACGCTACCCAACGTCAACGTCGAGGTTGGCGCGGGGATGACCGCAGTGGCCGCTAACGACCTGTTGACGGGGGATGATTTGGCAGCCGCGTTGCGGGTCTTTGATACGATTGGCTCCACCACAACGCTGGCTGAGGACCAATTTGGCGTCTTCAGTGCGTTGGCTGGGAGTTCACCAGCTTATATTGATTTCTTTATTGATAGTCTGAGTCGGGCCGGCGTGAAACACGGTCTGAGTAAGGATCAGGCCACCCAAATCGCTGCACAAGCAACCTTAGGGTCGGCTAAAATGGTTCTGGCGAGCGACAAGATTCCGTTTGCCCTGATTGATCAGGTCGCCTCGCCCGGTGGCAGTACCGTTGCTGGTTTGCTAGCGATGGAAGAGGCCGGTTTGATGACGGCCGTGGTCAAGGGCATCGACGCGACCATCAAACGTGACGCGGGTGGTCCGGCCTAACGTAGTGGTTGTGCGGATTATAACAGAATAAATATCGCAAACTGCAGTCGGGTGAGTTGCCTTTTTGGTCTATACCGATTATAATAACAGTATTGACTGAAGGTTCTTATTGATGAGGAGGAGACTCATGAGTACTGTTTTAAAGCACGCGAAGATTTATACCGGTGACGAGGTTATTCCCGACGGATTTATTCGATTCGATCAGGAAATTGAAGCGGTGGGACCCGTCGCTGATTTTCGGCCGTTACCCGCTGACGAGATTCACGTGGTGACTGGCAAGACGATTGTTCCCGGATTTATTGATGTTCATAGCCACGGTGGCTACGGATATGATAGTATGGATGGGGACCCCGACCAAATTGACAAAATGGTTAATTTGATGTCGCTGGAAGGGATTACCTCCGTCTTTCCAACCACAATGACGCAGTCTAACGAAGCCATCGACCATGCCATGCAAGGCATTGCGGTGGCCGCTGAACGGAATCCGCTGATTCAGGGGGTTCACTTGGAAGGACCGTTTATCGCAGCCATTTTCAAGGGGGCGCAGCCTGAGAAATACATCAAGGATCCCGACGTGGCACTGTTAGATCGTTGGAATAAATTATCCGGTGGCCGGGTCAAGTTGATTACCTATGCGCCTGAGGATGCCGGCGCCAAGCAGTTTGAAACTTACTGTTTAGCCAACGGCATCGTGCCGTCGGTGGGGCATTCGAATGCTACCCGGGAACAATTATTAGAGAGCCGGGCAACTCATGTGACCCACCTTTACAATGCGCAACGTGGTCTGCGACACCGTGAGCCCGGCGTGACCGGCCACGCGATGCTGGAAGACAGCTTGTTTTGTGAGATTATTTGTGACGGGTTCCACATCGTGCCCGACATGATCAAGCTGGCGTATGAGCAAAAGAGTCAACACCGCTTAGAGCTGGTCACCGACTCCATGCGTGCAAAGGGCATGCCTGAAGGTGTGAGTGAATTAGGCGGGCAAAAGGTGATTGTGAAGGATCGCCAAGCCCGGCTGGAAAGTGGCAACTTAGCCGGTTCCGTGTTGCGGTTTGACGAAGCCTTCCGTAACGTCATCGCCTTCACTGGTTGCGACGTCAACGATGCCGTGCAAATGAGTGCCGTGAACCAAGCCGAGGAATTTGGCCTGACCCAAAAGGGCAAGCTGACGGTCGGCCGTGACGCTGATTTGAACCTCCTGACCCGTGATCTCCACGTGGCATCGACCTTTAGTTTGGGCCGGAATATGCAAGAATTAGTTAAATAAATTAGAGTGTAGTTTTTTTCGAGAAGGGACGTTGGGTGCTGTGAGTTCACCGATTTATATTCAAATTCATAATGACATTAAACGCGCAATTGAGGCTGGAAAATGGGCGGTTGGCGATCGAATTCCGTCTGAACGAGAGCTGTCTCGTGATTTTGATGTCAGTCGGATGACGCTCCGCCAGGCCATTCAAACGTTAGTCGACGAAGGGATTCTGGAACGCCAAGTGGGTTCTGGAACCTACGTTGCCAACCAAAAGGTGCAGGAAAAGATGTCCGGGGTTACCAGTTTTACGGACCTGATGCTCACCCAAGGGAAGCAGCCGACGAGCAAAACCATTTCGTATCACGTGATGAATCCCTCTCTGAGTGAGGCTGAGAAGCTCAAGCTCAATGAGAACGATCAGGTGTTGCGGATGGAACGGATTCGTTATGGCGACGATGTCCCAATCTGTTTTGAAGTGGCGACGGTACCGGAGAAAGTGGTTGACGGCCTGAATAAAAAGGAAGTCACCAGTTCACTGTACCGTGCCTTGGAAGACAAGAAGAAAGTCAATCCAGGTAAGGCCCAACAGACGGTCTCAGCGATGTCTGCGTCTGAACGGATCGCCGAGTACTTGAATATCAAGCGTGGGGATGCCATTTTACGACTTCGTCAGGTGACTTATTTGCAAGATGGGACGCCATTTGAATATGTACGGACCCAATACGTCGGCGAGCGGTTTGAATTTTATCTGGAAAAGTAAGCAGAAATAAGAAAAGTGCCTCACAAAGGTTAGCTGCAATGCTAACGGGTTTGTGAGGCACTTGTTGTAAGCGGGGTGAGGACAATGTTGATTCGACCGGCGCGAGCGGACGATGACTTTACCGCCGTCGCTCAACTGTATTTGGATGTCTGGCGGGTCACTTACCGCGACTTGTTGCCGACTGAGGTACTGGACCAACTCACCACTGACAGCTGGCACCCGGAACGTCACTGGCAACACCAGTTGTTGGCGTTTAACGACGACCAGGTGTTGGTGGGTACCTGCGCCTATGGTCCGGCGCGCGATGCCCAGTTGACGGGTTGGGGTGAGGTCAATTCGATTTACCTGTTACCAACTGCGCAACATCAAGGTATCGGTCGCCAGCTAATGGCGCAGGCCATGACGGCGTTACGGGTCTTGGCGTTTGACCGCGTGGTGTTATGGGTGCTGACCACTAATCTGCCGGCACAAGAATTCTACCGGCGTTGCGGGTTCGTTGCGACTGATTGGACCAAGACACAGGGGCCTATCCGCGAGGTGGCATACGCTTGGCCTGCTGGCGCACGAGGTGCAGGTAATGAGGAATGACCGCGATGCGCTTTAAGCGCTTGGGTTCCTTCACGGTCCGGTAGAACCATTCCAAATGGTGTTCTTGCCAGAACTTAGGTGCCCGAATCACGGCACCGGCGAGGACGTCAAAGCTGCCACCGACGCCCATCCAGAGGCCCTTGGTTACGTGACGATATTGGTGGATGAACTGCTCTTGCTTGGGAAACCCTAGCGCGGTGAAAACCATGTCAGGTTGTTTCTCTTGAATGTCGGCGACGATGGGGGCTTCGTCTTGGAAATAGCCATCATGAATACCGGCAATGACCAGCCCCGGATAGTCGCGCGCTAGGATTGGCTTGAGCTGGGCGATGACTTCGGGCTTGGCGCCTAGGAAATAGGCCGATCGGTGATGGGTGCTCCCCCAGGCTAACAGTGCCTGTAAGGTATCAAACCCAGTGATGCGTTCGGGTAGCGGCTGTTTTAAGATTTTAGCGCCGTCCAAGATCCCGACGCCATCTGGTGTAATGAAGTCCGCGCCGAGCACCAGGTCGTGATAGGCCGAGTGGTCGTGCGCGTACATGACGATTTCGGGATTAGCGGTCACCACGAACGTATTTTGTTGCTGGGTGATGCGCCGTTGTAACTCGGAAAGCAAGGCCGTTGCCGTCGTTTTGACGAAGGGAATGCCCAGCACGGTAACGGTGGGAAATGTGGTTTGCATAGGGGGGACTCCTCTCAAGATTGGTACGAGAACGAATTAAGCCCCCGTAACCGTACTAAATAGTATGACGCTCAGTTTGTTTCATGCTAAAATAAACCTATTGAAATTAAAAATAAGACATTATTGTCCGGTTCGAAAACCAGCTAAGGAGACACTCATTATGACTAATTTGTATCCTGACGACAGTATGACTCTGCACACGGATGCCTACCAGATCAATATGATTCAGACTTACTACGAACAAGGAATTGCCGACAAGCACGCTGTCTTCGAGGTGTTTTTCCGTGATATGCCGTTTAAAAATGGCTATGCGGTATTTGCTGGTTTGGAACACATTGTTCATTATATCCAAAATCTCCACTTTTCCCAAACGGATATTGCTTATTTACGAGAAGCTGAAAATTATTCTGAAGACTTTTTAACTTACTTAAGTAACTTCAAGTTCCGGGGCTCCATTCGCTCGGCCGTTGAAGGCGAATTGGTTTACGCCCACGAACCCCTGTTACAGGTCGAAGGACCGTTGGCTGATTGTCAATTAGTAGAGACGGCTATCTTAAACATTATCAACTACCAAACGCTGATTGCCACGAAGGCCGCACGGATTCGCTCCGTGGCTGGCGACGACGCCCTGATGGAATTTGGAACGCGGCGCGCGCAAGAATTTGACGCCGCCATCTGGGGCACCCGGGCCGCCTTCATCGGTGGGTTCGATGCCACATCTAACGTCCGGGCCGGAAAGATTTTTGGGATTCCGATTAGCGGGACCCACGCCCATGCCCTGGTACAGACGTACGGCAACGATTACGATGCGTTTATGGCCTATGCCAAGACGCACCACGACTGTGTCTTCTTGGTTGACACCTATGATACCTTACGGAGCGGGGTGCCGAACGCCATTAAAGTCGCGCAAGAGCTCGGCGATGAGATCAATTTCCAAGGTGTCCGCATCGATTCCGGCGATATGGCCTACCTGTCCAAACGGGTCCGCCAAAAATTAGACGAGGCGGGTTTCCCGAACGCGAAGATTTATGCGTCAAACGATCTTGATGAAAAGACGATTCAAAGTCTGAAGATGCAGGACGCTAAGATTGACGTCTGGGGCATTGGCACCAAGCTAATCACCGCGTTTGACCAACCCGCACTGGGTGCCGTTTATAAAATGGTGGCCATTGCGGATGACAATGGTCAGATGAAGGGCACCATCAAGCTGTCCAACAACGCTGAAAAGGTCACGACACCAGGGAAGAAACAGGTCTGGCGGATTACCAAGAAGGCGGATGGAAAGACTGAAGGGGACTACGTGGCGCTGGTCGATGAGGATCCGCGCAACGAGGACTCCCTGTTCATGTTCCATCCCAGCTTCACTTACATCAACAAGACCGTCAATGACTTCAACGCCCGGCCAATTTTGCAAGATATTTTCGATCAGGGCGAGTTGGTCTACAAGCTGCCAACCCTGTCGGCTGTGCGTGACCGGTGTCGTGGGGCTTTGGCGAACCTCTGGCCTGAGTACAAACGGGATCTGAATCCACAAAAGTATCCAGTGGACTTGTCCCAGGATTGCTGGGACCACAAGATGGCCATTATCAAGGAGATTCACAGTTACGTTCAAACGATGCCCGAATAGCGTCGCACAAATTGATTTAGGGGGCAGATACGATGCGTGCAATGCAACAAGAAATTATTGCGGCCTTAAAGGTCCAACCAGCGATTGATCCGGCAACCGAAGTTCGGCGGAGTGTTGATTTTTTAAAGGATTATTTAAAACACTATGATTTCATGAAAACCTTAGTCTTAGGGATTTCGGGTGGTCAAGATTCGACTTTGACGGGTATTCTGTGCGAGAAAGCCGTCACCGAATTGCGCCAGGAGACGGGTGATAACGACTACCGGTTTATTGCGGTACGCTTGCCTTACGGTGAACAGGCCGACGAGGACGACGCCATGATGGCGATTGATTTTATGGGCGCTGACGAAGTGGAACGGGTCAATATTCAACCGGCGACGGATGCCATGAACGAAGCGGTGGCCGCCAATCACGAAACCGTGAGCGATTTCAACCGCGGCAATATCAAAGCTCGGCAACGGATGATCGCCCAGTATGCAATTGCTGGCGCCCGGGCCGGTGCCGTGGTGGGAACGGATCACGCTGCCGAAGCCGTGACCGGTTTTTATACGAAATACGGCGATGGGGCCACGGATATTTGTCCTATTTGGCGGCTAGATAAGCGTCAGGGTGCGGCCATGCTGACGTATCTGGGTGCACCGGAGCACCTGTACAAAAAGATTCCGACGGCCGATCTGGAAGACGACCGACCAGCGTTACCCGATGAGGCGGCGTTGGGCGTCCGTTACGCAGACATTGACGACTACCTGGAAGGCAAGCCAGTTAGTGACGCGGCCGCAGAACGGATTGAGGGCTGGTACCGTAAGACGGCCCACAAGCGTCATTTACCGGTTAACGTGTACGATACGTTCTGGAAAGACTAATTTGGAGGTTCCTAGACAATGCAAAAAAACAATATGAATGGTTACATCAAAATTCTCTCGGGCGTGTTACAAACGACCGAAGAGGGTGCTGGCGAAATGAACGATGATTTTGAAAAGATGCGAAAAGCCATCGACAACGACACGGTCAGCGACCTGTCACAAGTCGATTTGCAGAAGGTAGCGGATAATTTTCAACGGGGAACGGACGCTTACGAAGCAAACTTGAACAAGCTGGAACAGGCCAGTGTGCCCGTTCGCGTGTTGGGGAAGCACAAGTCATTAGCAGCGGCCTACCGCGTTTACACGGAAGCTTGCCAATCCATGACGGACAGCATTGACGTTGAACACCAAACGGTGAACGCTGACGCCTTTAACACGGCCGAAACGACGCAGGAGAATGCCATGGAAAAGGTGACTGCTGCCACGCAACGGATTATGACTAGTCCCATGTAATTTAATTTACGAATCAAACAGGGGTCGCTTCACGAGTTGTGGAGTGGCCTTTTTGCTTTGGGTGAAGCTAGTTGGATTCACGATAATCTTTGTTAGATGGGACTTAATAAGCGTTGTTGCATTTTCAATCTCAGATGCCGTCCTAATCCCACAGTAATCCGGGTGGCATGGTATAATACAGGTACTTGCGCGTGGGCGAAGTCGGGTGAAAAGGCCCGCCCCCACAGCGATACAAAACTAAAACGTGCGTCACACTAAGAACGGAGGGGTTGCATGGCAACCAAACCAACTGAAACAACTTTAAGCGACCTGGCAAAGCCGGTTCAGCAACAACTGAGCCAGTACCGGGTGCAACAAATTCAAGCCGTGCTGACCCTGATGGATGAAGGCAACACGGTTCCCTTCATCGCGCGATACCGAAAAGAACGGACGGGCTCGTTGGACGAAGTCGCTATTCGGGACATTGAAGATGAAGCGCACCGGCTGATGAAATTGAATCAACGCCGTCAAGATGTCTTGAAGATTATCACCGAGCAGGGAAAATTGACTCCGGCGCTTAAACAAAACTTGTTAAAGGCCACCGTGATTCAGCAGGTAGAGGATCTATATTTACCTTATAAACAAAAGCGACGGACCAAGGCAACTGTGGCTCGTGAGGCGGGATTGACACCGTTGGCCAACTGGTTATTAACTTTTCCAGCAAGTGGTTTAGATGCCAAGGCCCAACAGTTCATTGCCCCGGCCAAGGACTTGCCGGACGTTGAAGCCGTCTGGGCTGGCGTCCACGAAATCCTGGCGGAAACATTCAGTGAACAGGCAGCCTTTCGGGAGTGGATTCGGCAGTATACCTGGCAACACGGCGAGCTGACCAGTAAGTTAAAACGGGGCGCCGCCGAGGATGACGAGCAGCAGGTTTACGCGACGTACTACGACTTTAATCAGAGCCTGAAACAGCTGCCACCTTACCGGGTCTTAGCCATTAACCGGGGTGAACGGGAAAAAATCTTGACCGTTGGCATCACGATTGACCCTGCATCTATTTTGCAGTACGGGCATTTTCGCCTGGTTGGTCAGCACAAGGGGCCGGCAGTGGTAAAAGTGGAAACGGCCTTCGCCGATGCGTACAAACGGTTCTTGGGACCGGCGATTGAGCGGGAACTGCGGCGGCAACTGACGGATAAAGCCAATGAGCACGCCATCCAGGTCTTTGGCAACAATCTGTATCACTTGTTGATGCAAGCACCCTTGAAGGGAAAAGTTGTGATGGGTTTTGACCCCGCGTACCGGACGGGGTGTAAATTAGCGATCATGGATCCCAATGGCCGTTTCTTGGCCAAACAGGTGATCTACCCGCACAAGCCAGCCAAGGCAAAGGATCGTGCGGCTGCGGGTCCGGCCTTTAAGAAATTGCTTGAGGATTATCATGTGGAAATGATTGCAATTGGCAACGGGACGGCTAGCCGTGAGTCTGAAGAATTTGTGAGTCAGATTTTGAAGACGCTGAAGCAGCCGACTTATTACGTGTTGGTCAACGAGGCGGGCGCGTCAGTGTACTCAGCTAGTGCCAATGCCCGGGCAGAGTTCGCCGACTTTCACGTTGAAGAGCGTTCGGCCGTCAGCATTGGCCGGCGCCTGCAGGATCCACTGGCGGAGCTCATCAAGATTGATCCCAAAGCGGTCGGTGTGGGTCAGTATCAACATGATGTGCCGGAAAAGGAATTGGACGCGCAGTTGGACCGGGTCGTGGAAACGGCGGTCAACCAGGTTGGCGTGAACGTGAACACGGCGAGTCCGGAACTGTTGACGCACATTTCTGGTCTGACCGCGACGACGGCACAGAATATTGTGACGTTCCGTAATGACAACGGGAGCTTTGCGGCCCGGCAGGAACTGAAAAAGGTACCGCGCTTAGGTCCTAAGGCTTATCAACAGGCCGTTGGTTTCTTGCGAATCATCGGCGGGCGGGAACCTTTAGACAACACGGACATTCACCCGGAAAGTTACCCGGCAGCGCATCAATTGTTAAAGCAGTTGGATACCGGTGAAGAAATTGGCACGCCCAAGCTGCAGCAGCAATTGGCGCAGCTAAATCAAAAGCAATGGGCAGCGCAGTTAGACATTGGGAACGCAACGTTTAGTGATCTGGTGGCGGGCCTTAGCAAGCCGGGCCGGGACTTGCGGGATAGCATGCCCGCGCCGCTCTTGCGTCAAGACGTGTTGACCATGGCTGATTTGAAACCGGGGATGGAGCTTCAAGGAACCGTCCGCAACGTCGTCGACTTTGGCGCGTTCGTAGACATTGGTGTGAAGCAAGACGGTCTGGTCCACATTTCACAGTTGGCCGACCATTATGTCAGTGATCCCAGCACGGTCGTCACGATTGGTGATGTGGTGACGGTCTGGGTGCTCACGGTCGACGAGAATCGACAACGGATACAATTAACGATGCGAGCTGATAAAAATGACTAACGAAGATTTACAACGATTGGTCGAGGAAATTTCTCTGGCGAGTTTTGGCAAGCCCTTTCGGCATCACGCCATGTTCAACGCGCGGTTACGCACCACGGGCGGCCGTTATCGGTTGCTGGACCACAACATTGAAATCAATCCGAAAATGTACACGGAGCATGGTGAGGACGTTTTAATTGGCGTCATCAAGCATGAATTGTGTCATTACCATTTACATTTAGCGGGTCACTCGGGCAAACACGGAACGGTCGCCTTCAAGCGGTTATTGGAGCAGGTGGGCGGCTCACGGTTTGCCCCGGTCCCCAAGAAGCAGTCACGCCAACCTGAATTGCGGCCCTGGCACCTCTATGAGTGTGTGCAGTGCCATCAACAGTATTATCGGGCCCGACGAATTGACGTTTCAAAGATGGTCTGTGGGCGCTGTCGCGGTCATTTAGAGTGGCAGAAGACGGTCATCGCCCGGACACGGCCACAATAGGCATAGGAGGTAAGCGGTTATGGGTAAGACAATTATTCGGGTTCCCGCAACAGCGGCCAACTTGGGCCCCGGAATCGATTCCATTGGGGCGGCATTACATCTGTATTTAACGGTCATCATTGAAGAAAAAACTGAGAAGTGGCGGGTCAACCACGCACTGGGTACGGAGATTCCGCGCGACGAGCATAACTTGATGGTTGAGACGGCTTTGAAAATTAAGCCTGATTTGCCAGCGCACCAGCTGACCGTCATGTCGGACATCCCCGTTTCCCGTGGCCTAGGCAGCTCGACCAGTGCCATTATCGCTGGGATTAAGATTGCCAACGACTTGGGCGAAATGGATATGACCATCCCGCAACAATTGAATTGGGCGGTCAAACTGGGCGGCACCTTGGACAACGTGGCGCCAGCCTTGATGGGCCAAGCGACCGTAGCAACGGCGGACGGTGACGATGCGCATGCCATCAAGTTACCATTGCCAGACTTACGGGTACTGGTCTTTATCCCGGGACAAAAATTACTGTCCCGCAAGAGTCGCGAGGCATTGCCGAAAGAGTTGCCCTTACAAACGGCAGTGCATGCCAGCAGTGTGGCCAACGTTTTGGTTGCGGCCTTACTGACGGGGGATTGGCCGCTGGCGTCCCAAATGATTGAACGCGATGAATTTCATGAACAGGCGCGTTCTCAACTCGTGCCAGAACTCAATCAGATTCGCGCGGCGGCCCATGAACTGGACATCACCGGGACTTACCTGAGTGGTGCGGGACCAACCGTCGTCACCTTTGGGACTTCGGCGCAGTTGACCCTGTTGCGTGCCAAGTTAGCGAAGCTGGATTTGGCGGGTAGCATCCGGATTATCGACCTGGATCAGGACGGCGCGACGGTCTTAACCGATGCATAAATAAAATTATTTTGAATTAACTTGCAAAAAATATTGTCAGGTGAGGAATCATTTGTTATACTATTTCTTGTGAGTTAATGCGGCCATGGCGGAATTGGCAGACGCGCAAGATTAAGGATCTTGTCCGGGTAATCCGGGTGGAAGTTCGAATCTTCTTGGCCGCACTATGAGATTTACGGAAAGGCACTGATCAGATTTCTGATGGGTGTCTTTTTGTTTTGGCTAACAAGGGTGAGTCAAGTGCATTATTTTTAGTACTGTGCTAGGGTGATACTACACCCAGTACCGCGAAATCAAGGAGGATGAGTTGCATGAAAGTGTTAAAGGATTACCTGTCTTTAAATTATCCTTTCGTGACGGAACATCTGAATGAGGATGGGGATTCATATTGGCGGTTGACGGTTCCTTTATTACCAGGTATCGTCGCCTATGGGGAGACTTTATCCACGGCAACACAGGAATTAGATGCAGCAAAGGAAATCTGGTTGGAGACCTGTCTGAAAAATGGCATTACGGTTCCGGAGCCAGTTGAATAATAGATGCAAACCACTATCAAGAATAGAGCACTAAAATCATGGCCATCAGCTAGGCCCGTTTTCTGAAGGGGACGCTGGTGTTCATTTTTTGTGTCCAGCGAAAATGGCGAATCTTTCATTACATTGTTGCCGAAAAATGACAAACAGATAACATCTTCAGTAAGCAATCGTTTTCAACTAAAATGGGTCTTCAAAAAGCCTTAAGATAAGCCTATAATTGCAAATTAAATCGACTTGTTTTCATTTCCCCAAGCAAAAGTGGTGACAATTGGCGGGCAACGCGTTATAGTGGTTCTCCTGTGCCAATTTGATTGGCGATAAAATTTAGAAGGAGGTCAGCGTATTGAGCGACTTGACCAAGGGCAATTCCCTTAAACTTATTTTCTTTTTCACGATTCCATTGTTAATTGGTAATTTATTTCAGCAATTATATAACGTCTCTGATACGATTGTCGTGGGGCAAACCCTTGGTGTTAAGGCGCTGGCCGCTGTTGGGGCTACCGGCTCCATCAACTTCTTAATTATTGGATTCGCCCAGGGGCTGACCGCCGGCTTGGCCATTATCACGGCCACCCGGTTCGGCGCCCGTGATTTCAAGGGCGTGCGGCGTTCGTTTGCTGCGAGCATTATCATTGCAATTTTGATGACGATTGTGTTGACGGTGTTAGCGTTGACCTTTGTTGATCCAATTCTGAAATTAATGCAAACACCGGCCTCAATCTTTGCCAACGCGCGGATCTTTATCAGCATCATTTTTGCCGGGATCTTCGCGTCAATGGCCTTTAACTTACTGTCAAACATCATTCGAGCACTCGGTGACTCACGGACGCCTTTGATTTTCTTGGTCATCGGGACCGTGGTTAACGTTATTCTGGAATTGCTGTTTATTTTGGTTTTCCACATGGGCGTTGCTGGCGCTGGTTGGGCAACCGTTATTTCACAAGTAGTGGCTTCCTTGCTCTGCGTGGGCTACATCATTCGGTCCATCCCGTTGCTACACATCTCACGGGAAGATTTCAAATTCGGCTTTGACGAACTGTGGCAACATTTTTCAACGGGGATGCCGATGGGCTTCCAATTGTCTATTATTGCCATCGGCACGATGGTTATGCAGGCCGCGTTGAACTCACTAGGAACGGATTCCGTTGCGGCTTCAACCGCTGCTTCCAAGGTTGACCAACTGTGTTCCTTACCAATGTCATCCTTCGGGGTTACCATGGCGACCTTCGCTGCCCAAAACTTTGGTGCGGGTAAGTACGGTCGAATCATGGAAGGCGTTAAGAAGACCCTTTGGCTGTCCGGCACCTTTGCCGTATTAGCTGGTAGTTTGGTGATCTTCTTTGGAAAGCCAATTGTGACGTTAATCATTGGGGACGCTGACGAGCACGTGATTCAGCTATCACAAACCTACTTCAACATTATCGGGAGTAGTTACCTTTTGTTAAGTGTCCTGTTCATCATTCGGAACACACTCCAAGGATTAGGTCGGCGCGTCTTACCGACTTTGGCCGGGGTCGGCGAATTGACCATGCGGGTCTTTGCTGCGCTCTTTATGGTCGAAGCCCTGGGCTATGCGGGTGCCGTATCGGCAGAACCCCTGGCTTGGTTGGGTTCTTGTGCCATCTTAGTGCCATCTTGGATTCGCGCGGTCAAACAATTACGGAATCTGCAACGTTCAGAAGATGTGGTTGCTGGCAAAGATCCGGAGGCCGAAGCGTTGGCTACGTCAGTTGCCGAAGCGATGCCTTCGCGTGAAACGATTTCACCAGCTCCCAAGTTAGAGTCTTACCGTAAAGCGTGATAAACTATGGTGTGGTCAGTGATGACTGCACCATTTTTCTTTACTTAAAAATTAAAAACACAAGGGGACCTTGCGTAATGAAAAATTTTATTTTTGATATTGACGGAACGTTGCTGGATACCGAAGCCATGTACATGAAATCCTTACAGGCCGTCCTGCACGACCGCGGGATTGAGCGCGAGTATGACGTCCTCGCGAAAACGTTTGGGATTCCTAGCCGCGATGCGTTGATTCGGTTGAAATTGCCCGATGTTGATGGCATCTTGGCCGAGTGGGGGCCACGCACACAAGCCTATCGGCAAACGGTTGCCATCTATGCCGGGGTTGAACAGGCACTGGCCGACTTGAAGGCTGCTGGCGCTGGACTGGCAATCATGACTTCTAAGCAACAGTACGAGTACGACCGAGATGTTGTCAGCACAGGGCTAGACGCGTATTTCAGCCAAGCAATTGTTGCCGAAGACATTGCCCACGGTAAGCCGGAACCAGATGGCATTTTGTTGGCTATGCAGCGCTTGGGGGCCAAGCCTGCCGATACGGTCTACGTTGGCGATACCATTTATGATGCTGAGGCTTCTGCCGCTGCACACGTGACGTTTGGCTTTGCGGCTTGGAATGGCCGGACACCGACGGACTTTCAGGCGGACGTTAGCTTTATCACGCCGGCCGCCATGTTGGACCTGCTATAAATTCAGCTGAGGGAGTGGCTGGAACCGCTTTTTTATGCTATATTTAAAGCAGACGCAATTCGCGGAAGACCGCGGAATAGCGGAATTGATGAAGGGGTTGGCAGAATGCTCGCCATAATCGTCACGAGCCACGGTGAATTTGCCCGTGGAATTTTACAAAGTGCCGAGATGATCTTCGGTAAATCACAGAAAATTATTGCCGTTACACTTGCGGCGGACGAAAGTGTGGAAGACCTGGCGAATCATTATCAGGCCGCAATTCAAGAGATGGCACCAGTGGATGAACTGTTATTCTTGGTTGATCTCTGGGGCGGCTCGCCGTTCAATGCGGCCAGTCGAGTTGTGGCTCAGTGCCCAGCTAAATACGGACTGGTTGCTGGTCTCAATCTCCCAATGCTGATTGAAGCCTTGTCCATTCAGAATCAGATATTAGCCGAGGTCATTCCTCATCTGGAACGGGCCGCACAGGGTGGCATCCGCCATTTGGATTTACAAGCGAACACAGGAGATGATGAGTTACTATGACGATGAACATTAAGTTGGCACGGGTGGACAACCGCTTGTTGCACGGTCAAATCGCGACCGTGTGGACGAAGACGGTCCAGCCAAACCGGATTTTGGTCGTCTCCGATGCTGTCGCCCAGGATCAGTTACGTAAAGTACTGATTACCCAGGCTGCGCCGGCCGAGGCCAAGGCGAATGTGATTACCTTGGCTAAGATGGCCCAAATTTATCAGGATGCCCGGTTCGACGGGTTTCAACCCATTATTTTAACGGAAACGTTGCCTGAAATGGCTGCGTTGGTTGCCCAAGGGGTCGACTTGACGGCACTGGGGGTCAACGTGGGGAACTTGGCCTACACGGCAGGTAAGACCATGCTGACTGCGAGTGTGGCCGTCGATGACACGGACATCACAGCGGCCGAACAATTGGTTGCGGCTGGGGTTGACGTGTACACCCAGACAGTTCCAACGGATCGTAAACAGGATTTCTTAAAGTTAGTCGCAAAAAAGGGTTTGTCGTAACACCTCACTCGGTGGTCACCCCCACCTGAGCGGGGTGTTTTTGCGGCAATGAATGACACGACGGAAGGGAGTTAGCAGGTCATGAGCATCTGGGGAGTCTTAATCATCGCCTTCTTGGCAGGTATCGAAGGCGTTATCGACGAATGGGAATTTCACCAACCCATCGTGGCCTGCACACTAGTTGGGCTGGCTACGGGAAATTTGGTGAGTGGCATAGCCTTAGGCGCTTCGCTGCAGTTAGTGACGCTGGGGTGGATGAATATTGGTGCCGCTGTGGCGCCTGACCCGGCGTTAGCGGCCGTTGTGGCGGCGTGGTGGGTCAGTGGCCCAGCACACCTGCCAGTGGCTGCAGGCGTGATTCTGGCGATTCCTCTGGCACTAATTGGTCAGGGGCTGACCCAGGGTCTGCGCAAACTCATCATTCCGCTGGTGAATCAAGCGGATGTTGCGGCCGCCGCTGGCAATCTCAAACTGATTAGTTGGTTGCAACGCATCAGTGTTGTCTTGCAAGGCTTACGGGTCTTAGTTCCGACGGCCTTGCTGATGTGGGTGCCTACTACTTTGGTGCATACGAGTTACCAGATATTGCCCCAAGTGATCCAAGGGGGAATTCGGGTGTCGGCTGGTTTACTGGTCGTTGTTAGTTTTGCCATCGTGATCAACATGATGGCAACCCGGCAGTTGTGGCCGTTTTTCTTCATTGGCTTTGCGCTCGCGACAGACAGTCATTTAAGCTTAGTGGCGTTAGGGTTGATTGCCGTTGGCCTCGCCATTTTGTATCTACGTTTAGCGGGAAAGGATCATCATGATGGTGGTGGACCAGGTTCCGACACTGATACTGATGAATTAGACCAAGAATTGGACGATCTTTAAGGAGGCGTGACTAGTGGCAGATGAACATAAAACACCGCGACAACTCACGTTGGGCGATCAATTTCTGATTTTCGGCCGTTCTGGTTGGGAACAGGCAGCGTGGAATTATCCGCGGCTACAGAATCTTGGTTTTTGTTACGTGATGATTCCGGCGATCAAGCGGCTTTATCCTGAGAAACAGGACGCGGCAAAGGCAGCGGAAAGGCATTTGGAACTCTTCAATACGATGCCCTACATGCAATCGCTGATTACCGGAGTGACATTGTCGTTGGAAGAAGACCACGCAAATGGTGAGGACGTTTCGGCGGCGGATATTCGGGCCGTTAAAATTGGCATGATGGGGTCGTTAGCTGGTGTTGCCGATCCCGTTTGGTGGGGAACCTTACGTCCCATCCTGAGTGCCTTTGCGGCCAGTCTGGCCCTGAGTGGTTTTGGCATCGTTGGTCCACTTGTATTCTTCATTGGTTGGAACGTGTTGCGCCTAACATTTCGTTGGGTGGCGCAACGGTGGGGTTACCGGCAGGGCCTGAAAGTTGTGACGGTGCTCAGCAGTGGCGTGTTGCAAAAATTAACGCTGGGCGCTTCCATCGTGGGTATGTTTGTTATGGGCGCCATCATTCCGCGCTGGACCCGCGTCAAATTAGCGCCAATTATGGCGACGAGTTCCCACGGATCATTGTCTTTGCAAAGTATGCTGGATCAATTGTTGCCAGGGCTAGTGCCACTCCTCTTAACGCTGGGGTGTGTCTGGCTACTTCGGCGACACGTCAAACCACTTTGGTTGCTGGTCGGCATCTTTATCATTGGCCTCGGAGGCTATTGGTTAGGGATTTTCCGATAGGTTGTGATGTGGGGGATGTTTGGGTGGTGTGCGCAGACCCCAAATTCCAGTTGAAATTGGCATCGTAAACGGGCTAGAAGTCACTTGTGGTACCGGTTGTAAGGGGTGAAGGAAGCTGGAACGTTGCAGCTGTTCGGACATAAGCACACCGCCAATCTTCTATTTGGTAGACCCACTATAGCATAGCCGAATAGATAATTCACCCTATTTACCTTATAACCTTTTTTATAAAAAGAAATCAATTAAATTGTACGCAAAAACGGCCTAGGAATCGCCTTCCTAAGCCGTTTTGTTTTTTATCCGACCGTAATTTGATCACGGCCATTCCGTTTTGAATAGTACAAGCTCTGGTCGGCACGGCGATAAATATCGAGCTGTCCCTCATCTGCCGTTTGTAACTGGGTCAGACCGACGGAAATACTAACGTTGATCTGGTTGCCACCGTGGTTGAAAATTGCCGCGCGAACGCTATTCGCAATGTCGTCCACGTGCTCGCGTGCCTCATCCGTGGTGTAACCCTTAAAGAGAATCGTAAACTCTTCGCCACCGGTCCGGTAGAGCGCTAGGCTGGGATCGATGTGCTTCAACTGTTCAGTGATCAGGGCCGCTGTGTGGCTTAACACGAAGTCGCCAGCCAAGTGGCCGTAAGTGTCGTTGACGTGTTTGAAGTGATCGATGTCAAACAGCATCAAGGTTAGCGGTTTGTGCGTCGATTTACAATTGTCAAAGTCGGTACTGAAATCGTTTTTAAAGGCAAAGTAATTCTTCACGTGCGTCAGTTCATCGTAGTTCGTGGTATAGGTCAGCTGTGCCACCGTGGCCGCACTGTTCATCAGTGAATCCACGTAGACGTACATGATGCTCAGTAGGAAGAAACTGAAAATGAGTTCCCACATCATGACGAATGAACTGAGGTGGAACCGTTGGCCAACCACGCCCCAAAGAACCGCTGATAACAGTAGGGAAGTGACCGTATACTCCACGTAGTCCAGCCACATGTGGTGCCGGTGGTTACGGACGTATTTCATCACGTAGAAGTACGCAATGAAAACGATGGCAAAGAGCCAAGATAACACATAGGTAAAGGTCCCGTTGAGCGCCATAAATAGCAGAATCGCAATCACCAATTGCCAAAGATGAATGTCCAGCATCAAGAAGTAACTGAGAAACACGACCGCAAAGATGACAAAATTAGTGAAGACCCAGCTGTTCGAGGTGTGATTAACGGCGAGCTGGACGCCGAGGTTTAAAGCGACCATGTAGATTAAGCCCACGTTGGTGCGAACCTTATCTTCATTGGGCCATTTACCATGTTTTTTAAAGAGTTGAATAATCTGGTTCGTGAGGAACCAATAGAGCGTTAAGACGCCCAGCAAGAAGAAAAGACTCGTGACTGCGGGCGTCACAAACCAGTGTGACCAAGTCATTAGCGAACGCCACCTCATCTGAGAAATTAGAAAATTAATGTGGGGGCGCACCCGCTGATTGGGAGGGTGGCCCGCAATACGTGTACGCACGAAATAGGTATACACGTTATATGATAACCCGTCAATTGGTTCAAAACCACGTGCATTTGGGCAGGTATGGGCAAAAAAGATGCCTCGGGACCAATTGGCTCAGAGACATCTTAGATTGAAAGTTAGACTAAGCTAGGCTTGCCGTAAAGGTAGCCCTGGTGCAAGGTGATGCCAAATTGCTTGGCCAAAGCTTGGTCGTCAGCGTCTTCAACGCCCTCAAGGATTAAGCGGAGGCGATACTCGCGAGCAATTTGAGCCCAGAAGGCCAAGCTGGCGGGAATCAAGTCGGCCTCGCCGCTCATCCGTAAGTTCTGCATGGCAAATTTAATTTCGTCCACAAAGGGTAAGAGGTCGCGAACGTTTTGATAGGTGTTCGACCCGGTTCCCACGTCGTCTAACACCAGGCCAATCCCGTACTGGTGAATGGCGACGCTGAACTGTTTCATTTCCTCAAGGGTCGGTGCTTCCGTCAACTCAATGGTCAACGCCGCGGGAGTAATCCGCTTCTTCAAGGCAATAACGGTTCCCAAGGTCAGTGGATTGCGTAGCTGTTGGTTATTGAGATTAAACGCGAGCACCTGGTTGTTCACTGCCGTATGCAGCGACGTAACCGTCTCCTCAATGAGCTTGGCTTGATCAGCGACGGAGATGTCCGTGAAATGTTGCGGTAGAACCCAAGCATCATCCTTTTGCTTCCGTAACAAGACTTCGTAGCCGAAAACGCGGTGGTCATCCTGGTTGATTTGTGGTTGTACAAAGAAACGATACATAACCAATTCACTCCCTTGGAATCTGTTTAACTCGTCAATTTAAATCTATTCTACCGCAATCTCAGAAAAGAGCAACGTCATATATCGTTTAGTGTGGTAACTGCGGGGAGATATGACTTGCTTGAGTGCCAAATTATTGTGGTATTCATCTAACGAAAGCAGTCGTCATTAGGTCGAAATGATTGGCAAGCTGGTAAGGATAGTGTCTTTACTGGGACGACTTGCTTTTGACAAACCTAGCCGAACAAGCCAAAGTGTGCATTGGTTAACGAATGATAACTATAAGACGGAATGAAAGAGTCATATAGTCCAGGAAATCGTCGATGCTCACTGGGCACTGACTGCCGACTTGGTTTGAATCTTTGCCAGTTGACGGTACTGCTCCTGCATCCAGGTAAGGTAAGTCTTGCCTGCTGGTAGTGTTTCCGTGACGTTCAGGACGGGCACGCGCTGTTGTTGGGCCAGCTTAACCATTGCCTTGACCGTCTTGTCACTGGCCTGGCTGTTATTCACGAAGAAGGCAATTTTGTGCTCTTTAATGTCGGCCTGCATGTCCTTAACGGCTTTCGGCGAAGGGTCAGTGCCATTTTCCACCGCCATTTCAAAGCTGGTGTTGTGGCGCTTGTAGCCCAGAGCAGTTAGGGCGTAGTCGAAGACGGGTTCGCTCACGTCGACGGCCTGATTGTGACTGTTTTGTTTGAGCGACTTGATCTGCTGCTGAAGGGGCGCCAATGACCGGATGTAGGCGGTAGCGTTCTTGGCGTAGGACTGCCGGTACTGGGGCGCCGCTTTCCCAAATTTCGTCGCCAAATAGGTGACTAGGCGGACCATTGTTTCGGGATCATACCAAATGTGTTCGTTATCGCCAGCCTGCTTAGCCATCACGTCTTCGCCCACACGAATGGCCGTCACGTTCTTACTGGCATTAATTACTCTTGACTAACTTTTGTAGCCAGGCGTCGTAGCCCAGACCGTTGCCGAGGACGAAGGTGGCCCGTGAGACCGCAGCGGCGTCCTTGGGTGTCGGTTCAAAGTCATGCGGATCCACGCTGGGACTCTTAATGATGGTGGTCACGGTACCGTGATTGCCCAACACAGCCTTGGCAGCTTCCCCGTAAAAGTCGAGGCTGGCCACTACGTGAATGGGTTTGGTCTTCGTTGTTGTAGCCCGATTAGTGCTGTGGGTGCAGGCAGCTAGGGTGGTTCCAGCCAGTAGGATGGTTGTGATCGTCGCTAACTTTTTGAAAAAATGCATGTAAAATTCTCTCCCTCAATATCTAAATAGTAATAATTACTATTTAGATATTAGCGAAGTTGTTTGCGTTTGGCAAGGATTTTTTGAAAACAATCGTGCGAAAAAGGGGGGAAAGGCTGCCATGATACACTACGAGCAGTGGTTTTGGGTTGGTGCCGCGCAGAAGTCTTCCTTGCTTAAGAAAATTAAGAAAGCAATGCCAATCCAAGTAAGAAAATACAGGGAGACATCCCCGGTCTAGGTGTTCGCTGCCGGTATCCCTTAATCAAGTAAGTTAGTATCTCATGGTTTACAAGAATATCAACAGAATCGCTTAAGCCACATTCTGGTAATTAAGAAAATAGTGTGGTTGAATCGGCCATGATGAAACGAATAGCAGGGCGAAGACGGCCAAAGGCTCCAAGCGATTATTATCATACTTATAGCAAATTAGTTTGCCTATATGTTATCAGGCAAAAATTCATGCTATACTCAAAAGATACTTTTTCCAGTAAGGATGCGGAACTGGTCTTCGGCGTCCTCAGATTGGTACCACCTAGAATCATCCGCAAAGCAAGTCGCTTTTTCCTTTAAATGTTAAATGAGCGCAAAAAAGCCTGCCAGCCAAACCCTTTCGGATTCGACTCGCAGGCCTAAGTTATTTATAAAATTTAGTAGCCATAGCCACTGTTGCCATAGGATGAATAGCCAGTCGTACTGGTGTCGGCGTCGGTGGTGAACTTCTTGGTGTTGGCCAGACCCAGTGTCTTCCGAATGTGGTTAGACACGCGCTTGAGCTCGGTTGTGGTTGGGACCTGGTAGGAGAGCCCATCAATCATTGCATCTTGTCCCTGTAAGGTTTCAGACTTGATGTGGTGGGATGCATCCCCGTATTTGGCCCGAATCTGCATCAGATCATCAAAGGTCAAATCGGTCTTCAAGTTACCATTCAACGACTTCAGAATCGTTTGGTAACGGGTCAGGGAAGACAGACCAGCCGCCTTGACGACCAACTTCTGTAAGACTTCTCGTTGCCGCTTCTGCCGCCCGTAGTCACCCAACGGATCGTCATGGCGCATCCGGGAGTAGTCCAAGGCTTGTTTCCCATTCAAATGGGTCTTCTTGCCCTTGACCACGTTGGCGGCGCCATAGCTGAAGGTCAGCGTTGGCTTGACGTCGACCCCGCCCACGGCATTGACCATCTTTTCCAAACCACCCATGTTGACGATGGCATAGAAGTCAATGGGGATGTCCAGCAGGTCTTCCACCGTCTTCACAGCGGTCTTTGCACCACCAATGGTATAGGCGGCGTTAATCTTTTGAATGGAGGCATTGGCCCCAGAACCGACCGTGACCCGCGTATCCCGGGGAATACTGGTCAGGTAGGCGGTCTTCTTGGTTGGGTTGATGGTGGCGACCATCATGGTGTCGGTCCGGCCAACGTCTGAACGGCCCAGCGCTCCGGTATCAGTCCCCATCAGGAGAATCGAAAACGGCTTGTTGGACTTCAGCACGGCGGACACGTTCCGGCTCTTGGCCGCGTTGGACGCTTCGTAGGTCTGACTGAACGTCTTCTTAGCGGAGGTCCACGCTTGGTACCCGTATGCTAGGCCCCCGCCTAACATCAGGAGAATCACCAGCACAATCGTCCACATGACGGGACGGTGTGGGTGAACCTTGGGCGCTTTAAAATGTGAGTTGCGGTCGGCACGGCGGTCGTAGACCTGTTCGAAATCCTCGGGTGTGCGCTGCCGTTTGGGGCTATTATCATTTGGCATAATTATTCCTCATCCTCATCAAAATCGTTGACTTGCGCGTCAGTCTGCGGTGATGTACCGCGGCACTAACGAGACAGATTTGTAAATTCCCCTGGAATCCCATCTGTAGACTCAATTAATTCATTAGACCATAAAAATGGCCATTCGTAAATGTTTTATCCGGACAAATCCGGGCTTTTGGCAAGCCGTCTAGACCGGATTTAGCTGCTTTTCACAAGTTGTCAAGGTAACCTAAAGTGTATTATAACGCTATTTGTAAACGGTTGCGGAAGTGGTGACGTGATTTTGCGTGCTATAATAAGAACCGTTGCTTAAGAAACTCTAATTTTTGGTAATGATTACGTGGGGAGGTGTGCCGATGGCCGTCTTTATTCGAAGTGTTTCGGGCGTGTTAATTATTCTGGTGATGATTGGCTTGGGCTACGTGTTATCTCGTCGTGGCTGGTTTGATGATCAGGCACCAAAATTAATTGCCCGGTTAGTCACGCAGATTGCCTTACCGGCATACATGATCAGTACGATTACCGCCAAGTTTTCCGCCGAAACGTTGAAGCGGACCTTGCCGGATTTGCGGTTTCCAATCGCCTCCATGCTGATTATGTTTGGCCTCTCCATCGTGGCCTTTCACTTGTTTCGGATTAAACCGGGACACCGCGGCCTGTTTGAATCCATGTTTTTGAATTCCAACACGGTGTTCGTGGGGTTACCGGTTAATGAGGCCTTATTCGGGCCCAAGAGTTTACCCTTTGTGCTGGTCTATTACATGGCCAACACGACTTTTTTCTGGACGCTGGGGGTTTACCTCATTCAGCGCGACGGGCAGGGGACCGCTAAGTTTAATTTAAAAGAAACGCTCCAGAAAATCTTCTCACCACCACTGCTCGGATTCATTGTTGGGGTGCTACTGGTTCTGTTGAACATTCAATTGCCCAACTGGATCATGCAGGATTTCCAATACATTGGTGGCTTAACAATTCCACTCTCAATGATTTTTATCGGGACGGCGATTGCAGGTGCGGGGTTACAAAATATTCACGTTAACCGCGACAGCCTAGGGATTTTACTGGGCCGGTTCGTCGTCGCACCCGTGCTGATGGGCTTGTTGGTCCTGCCAACGAGTATGCCGATTCTTATGGGTCTACACTTTCTGGTATTGGTGAATAACTAATACCGGTTTTTTGTCTGTTTTGAAAATCAGAAAAATAAAAAAG
>NZ_RHNN01000034.1 GCF_003946245.1 Levilactobacillus cerevisiae | reverse complement strand
ATGAGTAAACAAAAAGCACATTCACCGAAGTGAATGTGCCGTTCAAAATCTCCACCAATACGATTTGACAGAGACCCATTCTTATGAAACAAGTCTTTATTTTGCAAGCAGCGATGCCCGTAATGACCAACGCGCCGGTGGTAGCGAAGCTCTACCGCGCGGATGCTGATTACGCGGCCATCATGGTAACCGAAACGACCCTCCTAAGTTTAGTGGTGATTCCGATTTTGATGGTGATCGTGCAACACGTTGCCTGACTGATGCCGTTTGACTTCTAAGGAGGAACCTTTTTTCGTTTTGAGAAAAACACTATTGTACATCGCATTTTCAACGTTAATGTTTAGTTCTATGGAAATTGCCCTGAAGGCGGCTGGAAATGCGTTTAATCCCATCCAGCTTAACCTGATTCGGTTCTTTATCGGGGGGCTGATTCTGTTACCCATCGCGTTACGCGCGCTACATCAACAGAGTCACCGCCTGAACCGGTCCGACTGGGCGTTATTTTTCCTGACGGGCCTGGTCTGTGTCATCATTAGTATGACGCTGTACCAGTTAGCCATTAGCGTTGACGAAGCTTCGACGGTCGCTGTGCTGTTTAGCTGCAACCCCGTCTTTGCCTTAATCTTTTCATACTTAATTCTCCACGAACGGTTAGGTCGAGCGAACTTGATTGCCGTTATCGTGTCAATCGTTGGGCTGGTGGTCATTGTGAACCCCGCTCATCTGACAAATCCAGTTGGCTTGACCTTAGCGATTGCATCCGCCTTAACCTTTGGCCTGTACAGCATCGTGTCGCGGTGGGGTTCCGTGCGCCATCACTTTAACGGCATCGTCATGACCTGCTTCACCTTTTTGGCCGGGTCATTGGAATTGTTCGTGATCATGATGATTACCCACATTCCCGCCGTTGCTGGTGGGCTGCGTCAAACAAGCTGGACGCGTCAATTTGCGGCCATGCCCATCTTGCAAAATATCAGTATGCAGTACTTCTGGCTGCTGTTCTTCATCGGTGTGTGTGTGACCGGTGGTGGGTTTGCCTTTTACTTCTTGGCGATGGAACGTTCCGACGTCTCCACGGCATCCCTGGTCTTCTTCATTAAACCAGGCCTGGCACCCATCATGGCCGCACTGCTGATTCACGAACGGATTTTGACCAACACCATTATCGGGATTGTGATTATCCTGATGGGGTCGGTCATTACCTTCATGGGGAACCGGGTCAAGGCGCGCGAATCTGCTTTGGCAGAGGAAGACGCCAGCGATTTCCAAGAAGCCGACGAGACGGTGGCCGCCAAGTTGGCCGCGCACTCAGAATCTTCAGCTGACTAATTGAAAATACACTTAAACTGGGGTGTTCCGCGGGTCTTCTGGCGGGATGCCTTTTTGGTTACCGGGTGACATGGTTTAGCGGTTGAAAATGAACTGGCGAAGCGGCTGGCGGACTTCACGTCAGCCTAAAGTTGCTAGCCAGTAAGCCGGCTATTCTACGTAATATCAGAAAATAAATAAGTGAAAAATAACACAAAGAGGTCAAAAATAAGGGCGACCTATGGTATGATTACGATTGGTGCCAATTCTGTTTACTCGTGTGACTTGCGGGTGAATGGGTTAAAATGGACACCAAGAATTGATAGGAGAGAAAGGGAGCATGGTCAATGGCAACGCTGGTCATCTTACGGCACGGGGAAAGTGTCGCGAATCGAGACAATATTTTCACCGGGTGGAGTGACGTGCCCCTAACGGCCAAGGGACGGGAGCAGGCCGTCGTCGCTGGTCAACTGGTGGCCGCAACGGGCATCCAGTTTCAAGCGCTCCACACGTCCATGCTGCAGCGGGCAATCGTGACCTCTAACCTGGTGTTAGAAGCCATCGATCAGCTCTACATTCCCGAATACAAGTCCTGGCGGCTCAATGAACGCCACTATGGGGCCTTACGGGGAAAGAATAAGGCAGCGGTTCAGGAACGCGTTGGCGAGCAGCAGATCAAGATTTGGCGGCGGAGCTTTGAAACCGTGCCCCCCCTCCTGAAGCACGTGAGCCAGGATCGTCGGTACGATCAATTTGGTGCCCACGTTGAGCCCCGCGGTGAGAGTCTAGAGATGGCCTATCACCGGTTGTTGCCGTACTGGACGGATGAGATTGCCCCCCGGCTGTTAGACGGCCATAATCAGCTGGTGGTCGCGCACGGGAGTACATTACGCGCATTGATTAAATACTTGGACCATGTGGCTGATGCAGATATTAGTAAGGTTGAAGTTGCGAACGGCGAACCAATTCGCTATGATTTCGATGACCGGTTGCACGTTTTGGCCAAGCAAGTCCTCTAGTTTTTAAAGTAAATAATAAGTTAACGAAGTCGGCAGAGACAATGATTGTCTTTAGCCGACTTTTTCGTATAATCAGAGTTAGGATTGCTAATGGTGAGAGTGGGACAAAGGATGGATAGCTATCAGTTTTAAGCGGAATCAGCTGCCTTTGTCACAGGTTTCAGATACAAAGTGGGTTCGTCGCGGGGGATAGCGATTGAGCAAACTTGAGCTACGGTTAGCGATTTAAAGAGTGGGACCTAATTAATTGGGGGAGAGAGAAAATTGAATACACGAAACCTACGCCATTGGGCGGTACTACTGATTATTATCTTGGGGATCGGTGGGGTTGTATTTGGGATGCACCAAATTGATCAACAGGATAAGCATGAAGTTGCGACGAGTAACCATCTCCATGCACAACAGACGCACGACACGTTGGCTAAGGATGCCGCAGCCAGTAAGCAGCACCGGGACAAGACTAAGACGGCCTTTGATCGTGTTAATAAGGGGCAAGCAACGCCAAAATTTAGCGCCAAGTTTACCCGCGAATTAAAAGATAAAAAGTTCGTGGGGTCTGCGCTAGTGGTGAAGAACAACAAGGTTGTCTACCAGCGGGCCTTTGGTATGGCGAACGCGAAGAAAAACAAGAAGAATACGGTGACTTCGCAGTTCATGATTAACTCTGTTCAAAAATCAATGACCGGGATGCTAGTGATGAAGGCGGTTCAGGCTGGTCAACTACAACTGACCGACCGGCTAAGCCAATACTATCCGGGTATCAAGAACAGTGATAAGGTCACGATTCGACAAATGTTGAACATGGAGGCCGGTATCACTGGCGAGCTAAAGCCTGGGCGAACGCTAACGGAAAATGAGGCGTACCAGTACGTCAGTCAAAATGCTCAGATTGATACCAGCAAGATCAATCACTTTGATTATCAACAAATCTGTTTCACGTTGTTGGCCGGTATTTTGCATCAGGTCACGCACGATTCTTACTACGATCTGTTTTATCAACAATTGGTTACGCCGCTGAATCTGAATCACACGAGTTTTACTCAACTGCGATCGACAACCAAGGGCATGACCACTGGTTACGCCGGGAGTACGCCGGGAGATTACAGCGCGCCGCATAAGCCTTCAGCGGCCAGCATGGCGATTCAAATTGCAACGGGTAACGCGACGATGAGTACTGGTGACGTCTACCGGTCGGAACGGGCCATTGTTCAGGGTTCGCTGATGACGACGTGGGCCGGGGCCAAAGTCCTGCACGAAGATGGCGTGGCAATGCATTACGCCGGTGGGATGTATCAATTTGAGAAGCTCGGGTACTACGGCCACGGGATGGGCGACGACTACGAGAGCACGTTTGTTATCAGCAAGAATGGTAAGAACGCTGTCATCCTGTTGTCCAACAATTTTGAAAAGAAGACGATGTTCCCGGCCTGGTCAACCGAAGCGCTGGGCATGAGCACCTTTAAGCAAATCAACAAAGCAAAAGCACCCAAGTAACGCGAAACTGCTTGTGGTTCCTTAACGGGGCTGGCAAGCAGTTTTTTTGCAACTGAAGAAAGTACTTTAGCAGAGTTGAATAGTAATGAGTGAATTTACCACCTGCGGCTGCCAGAGATTCCGGCGACTGTGGGGACCGCCTGCGGCCTGAGAGGCGGTCCTCCAGCTCGGTTTGAAGCCTGTCCAACACCGACAGTCTCCAAACGCGTCCCACGACGTAACCTGAGAAGATCGCTCAGCTAACGTCGTCGACACAGCTGCCTCCATCTCTGTCCTCCTCCGGTTATAATTGTTCTTCAACATGACATTGCCGTGACAATCGCTGAACTGTCAACGTTTGTCTACAGTTATTAGTCAGTCTATGCAGGCCTAAATTTAGCGAACGGGAAGCCAACAGGTTTAGGCACTGTGGCCGACGACTTAGCATCTTATCCTTTGGGAGTGTCTAATTTTGCAGCGAAGGCATTCACCGGCTGAATAATTTCGGGGAAGGGCACCGGCCTATCTGCATTTTGCCGGAAAAGCTTAACTGTTTGAACCAGGGGGCGCCACGGCTAAAACGGCCAAGGGCCGACTGTTGGGATTTGTAATTCGCTTAGAGTTCCGTATAATCAGAAGTAACTGACGACAGAAAGTAGACGGGGTTCAAATCATGAGACAGGAATTACGGGAGCAACGACAGGCCACAGCGCCCAAACACCATCACTGGGGACGGTGGGGTGTGTTAGGGGTGCTGGTGGTGTTGGGCATCATTGGTGGTGTGCAGTGGGTTCAGGTCAGCAACCAAAAGAAGGAAGCGACGACACCGACCACGGCGAGTCAGACCAATCAGCTGATTGATCAAAATGCCAAGACCAGTGCGCAACAACGTAACCAACAGACGACTAGCTTTGATCGCACGGTGGGAACTGCCAATCCGACGTTTACGGCCAAGTTGACCAGTGAATTAAAGGCCAAGAAGTTCTCTGGAACAGCCTTGGTTGTCAAGAATAATCAGGTAGTCTACCAGCAATCATTCGGCTGGGCCAACGTGGCCAAGAAACAGAAGAATGCGCCAACTACCCAGTACCTGATTAATTCGCTGCAGAAATCGATGACGGGGATGCTGGTCATGCAGGCCATCGAACAGGGGAAATTGAAGCTGACGGACAAACTGTCCCAGTATTACCCCAAAATCAAGAATAGCAAAACTGTCACCATCCGCCAGATGCTCAACATGGAAGCCGGCTTGGTGGGTGAAATGAAGCCGAACACGGAACTAGGCGAGCGGCAAGTTTACCAGTACGCCCAGCAGCACGTTAGCGTGGACACCAGCAAGGTCGGGCAATTCGACTACCAACCAATCTGTTACGTCATGTTGGCGGCCATTTTAAATCAGGTCAACCACAAGTCGTACTACAATCAGTTCTACCAAAAAATTGTGACGCCGCTGAACCTGAACAGTACCAGCTTTGTTCAGTTACGAAATCAAACCAGTGCGCTGTCCATGGGATATAAGAGTACCACGCCCAGCGTTTACACGGATCCGCAGACGCCGGCAGCCAAAGATGTCAGTTCCCGGTTAGGCACGGGGAACGCGACAATGAGCCCGGGTAACGTCTTTCAGACCGTCCGTGCTATCGTGCAGGGCAGTCGGTACAAGACGGCGACGAATGCGGATACGTTGCTTGAGAAGGGCAGCACGACGGCGAAGTATACCGGGGGGATGTATCATTTGGATCAACTCGGGTATTATGGTCACGGGGTCGGTAACTTTTACGAGGATACCTTTATCGTGAGCACCGATGGCAAGACCGGGGTCGTCTTCATGTCAAACGACTTCTACAAGCACGCGATGTGGCCGACCTGGTCGACGGAAAATATTGCGAAGTCCACGTTTAAGAGCGTGTTAGCGGCAAGTAGTCTCAGCTAGGCAATAACTGAGGTTGGTGGCTGCCAGTAGAAGGAGATGGGCAAATGACTGAAATTCGGGTGGACCACAGTTTAGGGACACTCTACACGGTATCGCTGGTGCTCATGGTGGTGTTGGCCGTGATTGTCGTGCCGCTAGTCCAGAGAAAATGGCAACGTCGTTATCCGGTGCTCAATAGCATGTGGTGGCAGTTGACGCCAATCTTGGCATTTTCAGCGGTCCAAATGGCGTACGTGACGTTCAACCTGTTCTTGGGAGGGATGTTCCTGTTGATTGATTTGATGCTGATTATTGACGGTTATCAGCGGCAGGTGGCCCGACGCCAACAGGAGGAACAACATAAAAAGTGAGCGAAAAAGCGGGACCCTGGCGTAGTTGTCAGGGTCCCGCTTTGATGATCAAATTAGTTCAAATCTCTTAAGCTAAAGCGCCCATTGGATCCCAAGGGGCCAAAACAGTTGGTTCCTCAGTTTCTTGGATCTGCTTCAAGTTGGCTGGTAAGAATTCTTTGTTTACAACGACTTGGTAGCAGTATTCGTCCATCCAGGCGTCGCTCATCACGAAGTACCCCTTCGTGCCGACCTTTTCGCCCCAAGAGTTTTCAACTTTCCACTTGGTTGGTTGGCCGTCGACTAAGTCAACACCGGTCAAGACCATCGCGTGGGTCATCATGCTTTCGCCGTAGTCCAGGCGTTCTGCCTTGGTCGTTGCGAAATCAATGTTGAAGAGGGCATCCTTGTCGTAGAACTTGGTGTCCATGATCCCCTTTTGCCGTTCGGATGATTGACCGACATCACAACCGAACCAAACGGATTGGCCGGCTTGCAACTGCTTGATGGCGAGTTGCTTGAAGTCTGCCATCGTGACGTTTAAATGCTTCACTTGACGGCCGTTGACCACGTTACCCAGCATTTCAACCGTGTAGGTGTGGTTGTATGGCTTGTCGTCAGTAGGGGCATTGATGATTGAGACGAAATCAGTTAAGTCCCAGTTGACGTACTTGTCAAAGAAAGTCTTTGGCGTCAAGCCCTTGTCGATGTGGTATTGCTTGTCATCGTCGCGGTATTCAAAGTCAAATTCAGTTGCGGGTTCGCCGAGGGAGAAGCTTAGTAAGCGATAAACTTCGCCGAGCATCTTGTCCTTAGTGGCTGCAATTTCAGCGTCACTGGCCTTGTCGGCAACTAATTTGCGCAAGGTAACGGCGTCTTTACGGAGCTTTAAGTTCAACGTCCCGTTGAGTTCGTTAGACTTGGAACTGTTGTAAGTTTCAGGCATCACGGACTTGGGCACGATCCCATATTTTTGAATGATGGCACACAGCATGTCCCATTGCCCACCGTCTTGTTGTGGGGTGGCCATTAAGAAGGCGACCTTACGACTAGACGTTGGTTGGTCAGCGGTGGCCAAGACGTTTTCGTAGAAGTAGTTGGCTTTTTCAAATTTGTCCCAGAAGTTGGTGTAGTTCTGAGATAATTCAAAGTCACTCAAGTTAAATTGTTCTGCTAAGTGATGACGCATGGTGTTCAGTGCGGCAAACATCCAGCAACGACCACTTTGCTTTTGGTTCGCAACTTTCCCGGTGTCCAAATCAATGGAGAACACGGGGGTCATGTCGGTTTCTGAGGCGTAATCGGCAGAAGTGGCTAAGATTCCTTGATGGCTGACGGCGCGTTCTAAAACCTTCGCGGTGGGGTCAGTAGCTAAAGCTTGTTGATAACGAGCGGTTTGATCCGCTGTGATTTCTTTACTCAATGACGTCACTCTCCTATCGTATTCTCTCATTGTACTCCAATTTTCTCATTATTTGTATAGGATTGATGAAGTTGGTAAAAAATGTGGTACCGGTAAGGGAGTGCCTAGTGTACAATTGGCTGAAAAATTGGCGGAGGGGGGTTAGCAAGTGCATGGGGTACTTAATGTTGGCGATAGTCTGTTCTACTTAGTGGTCTTTGCGTTTTGGATTGCTGTTGTGGGGGGGGATTGTGTGGCTGATTCGGCGGTTGAAACGAAAGTAAAAGTTCGTTAAATAAATAAGGCTTCCCAGGGTGCCAACGACACCGGGAAGCCCTATTCGACGTTAGCCGAGGTCCTTAGAATCTCAGCTAACGAACACTATTTCATTTTGACCAGCAATCGCGTTTAATCGTAGTTCAAATGCTTGTCTTGATCCAAGCCATTAATTTCAGCAATCTCCTCAGCGGTTAAGTGAAAGCCAGAAATCTCAAAGTTTTCGCGCACCCGCGCTGGCTTAGAGGACTTGGGAAAGACCACGAAGCCGGTATCGAGCTGCCACCGCAGAACGATTTGGGCCGGGGACTTACCGTATTTGTCAGCCAATTTTGAAATGACGGGGTCTTCGAGAATCAAGTGACCGTGGCCGATTGGCGAGTAGCCTTCATTGATGATGCCATTGTCCGTGTTGAATTTGCCTAAGTCGGCTTGCACCTTGTACGGGTGGCGTTCAATTTGGTTGACCATCGGCTTAACCGTCGCCATGGCAAAGACCTGTTCCAGTTGATCTTGGGAGAAGTTGGACACCCCAATCGCCCGGACCTTCTTTTGTTGGTACAGGGTTTCGAGGGCGCGCCAAGTATCCAGCGTCAAGTCGAAGTTCTTTTCGTTTGGCCAGTGAATCAAGTAGAGATCCAGGTAGTCCAGTTGTAGGTCAGCCAGCGTCTGGTCATAAGCGGCCAACGTTTTGTCGTAGCCTTGATCAGCGTTCCAAACTTTAGATGTGATAAATAGGTCCGAACGGTCGATGCCCGCAGCCTTGATGGCCGCACCAACGGCTGGTTCGTTGCCGTAAATGTGAGCGCAATCGAGATGCCGATAACCAGCATCCAAAGCCGTCTTGATAGCTGCCGGCACGTCCTTGCTGTCAATTAAGTAAGTCCCAAAGCCTAACATTGGGATTGTCACGCCGTTGCTTAACTGTGTCGTTTCCATGTCATTACCTCATTTTTCAAATATTTTGAAGCGGTAAACGTCTAATCCCATCATACACTAACGCGCAGTCAGATTCCTGTCTGGTGATTGTCGAGCAGTGAATGAGGGGGGGGATTAGAATCGGAAACGGCAAGCGGAGGGGACCAAGCAGCCGTTCAAAATAAAAAGAACACCTGCCAATTCCGTAATGGCAAAGGTGGGTGTTCTTCAAAGTTATTTCAAAAAATAAAACTAATCGCGAGCGTTCAAAACTTCTGGACCATCTTGGCGACCCACAATAACCGTGTTGACCGTATCCAAGAACAGACCGTGCTCCACGACGCCCACGATGCCGTTCAACGTGTTGGCGAGTTCGTGGGGATGGTCGATGCGGCCCAAGTGGAGGTCGATGATGTAGTTCTTGGAGTCAGTTAAGACGTGACTGCCGTCTTCTTGCATCCGGAAACTGGGATTGAAGCCCATCTTGTCTAATTTTTCCAAGACATGAGTGGAACCGAACGGAATGACTTCGAGTGGCAAGGGGAACTTGCCAAGATGGTGGACCATTTTGCTTTCGTCCACGATCCACATGTTCTTGGTGGAATTGATGGCCACAATCTTTTCCCAGAGGTGAGCGGCACCGCCACCCTTGATACCTTGGAAGTTGTCGTCGATTTCGTCGGCACCGTCAATCGTGAGGTCGAGGTGATCGACTTCATCCAATTGCTTGATGGTAATGCCCAAGGATTCGGCCTGCTTAGCGGAACGGTCTGAGGTGGCGACCCCCACAACACTGATGCCTTCGTTCTTGACGCGTTCGCCGAGGGCATCGATCATGTACCGGACCGTTGACCCAGTTCCGATTCCTAAAATCATGCCGTCCTCAACGTACTTAACGGCTTCTTGGCCAACAAGGGCTTTTAATGCGTTTTGATCCATCTTAACTACTCCTCTTCTATCTGTTTTAGGTGTAAGGCGACTGGCGTGACCGCCGCGTCTCCAGTCACGGGCAACTGATTGACTGCCAGGATGAGCTGTTCGGCGGGGTGCTGGCTGAAGTACCGTTTGGCGTACGGATCCAGTAATTTGACCGTCACGTTGGCCGCTATTGCCAGTTGGGTAAAACGATTTATCAGTTGGTCAGCTAGCGTGGTGGCGGACTGTGATGGGCGGACAAAGATTTGTTCCAGCACCCAACTAGATTCGCTCAAGCACAGGTAGTGCAGGCTTGCCAGCAGTTGGGTGTCGTTTAACACTTGTAGTTGTCCGGGTTGTTCCGTAATCGTCATGGGTAAACTCCTTTCATGACCAGTCTTGTTTTTAATTCTGGTCTATCCGGCGGTTATTGTCAACTCATTTTCACCGGCAAAAAAATTGGTCGACAGTCAAAATTCGCTGGTAATGGGCCAGCAGGTTGCTTACACTAGAATTGGTGGTGGTTGTGAACGCAAATTGGCCGAAGATAATCGTTGCGAATACTGGTGTAAATGGTAAAATTAAAGACTCACGGTCTGCGATAAAATTCGGCTGGCGTTACGCGTCAATCGGGCTGATATAAACCAATTAATAATAGTATGAAAAATTTTACTAGGTTCGGATTATTGGGACTGGTGGTTAGGAAACACGGTTACCCGGCATGCTAGTTGGGATTTAGACATTATTGAAGGGGTGTTCACATGCAACGTGGATTTGAAATTGTTAGTAAGTACGGCAATGAAGACTTGAATTTACCACACCGCACCACGAAACAGGCAGCGGGGTACGACTTTGAGTGCGCCGCAGACTTTACGTTACCGTCCATTTGGCGGCACGATTTGTTACACGCCTTCAAACGCCTCCGACATCAAGATGAGCTGACGACCGAAGAAGTGTTGGCCGGACAAAGTGACCTCAAGCCTTGGCTGGTGCCCACGGGCATCAAGGCGTACATGCAGCCGGGCGAGGTACTCATCTTGGCCAACCGTTCCAGCAATCCGTTGAAGCACAATCTGATCCTACCCAACGGCATTGGGGTCATCGATGCGGACTACTATAACAATGAAAAAAACGAGGGTGAAATCTTCGTCCAGCTGATGAATTTTGGCTTGAAAGACGTTGTGATCAAGAAGGGCCAGCGAATCGCGCAGGGCCTATTCATGCCGTATTTACTGGCTGATGATGAGCAAGCGCCACAGCAACAACGGACCGGTGGATTTGGGTCCTCAGACCGTAAGTAAAACTTTAGAATTACCGTTGATAGACTAGTGGGGGATTGCCCGCTAGATATGCTAAAATGAAGGTATTCAGACCAAGAAAAAGGGGGATCTCCGTGGCTAAACCAAGAACGACTTATGTTTGTCAAAATTGTGATTATAGTTCACCACGTTACTTAGGGCGCTGCCCCAACTGTGGCGAGTGGAATACCATGGTAGAAGAGGTTGAGACACCAGCCGCTGCGAAGGCTAAGCCGCAGTCTACGCGGACCGCGGTCGGCAGTGAACAATCGCATCCCCAATTGATGAAGGACATCAAGCATTCCTCCGAGACACGAACCAAGACCAAGATGGAAGAACTGAACCGAGTTCTTGGTGGTGGTATCGTGGCCGGATCACTGATCCTAATCGGTGGGGATCCCGGTATCGGGAAGTCGACGCTGCTGCTACAAGTTTCCGGGCAACTGAGCGAGACTGGTGGCAAGGTACTGTACGTTTCCGGGGAAGAAAGTGCGTCCCAGATTAAGATGCGGGCCGATCGGTTGGTCGTGAACAGCGACAACCTCTACCTGTATCCCGAAACGGATATGGTCAGCATTCGGGCTAACATTGAACAAATGCAGCCGGATTACGTGGTGATTGACTCCGTGCAAACCATGCAGGCGCCGGGGATTGAATCGGCGATTGGGTCCGTGTCCCAGATTCGGGCCGTTACCGGTGAGCTGATGCAGATTGCCAAGACCAATAATATTACCATCTTTGTTGTAGGTCACGTGACCAAGGGTGGCGCGATTGCGGGTCCGAAGATCTTGGAGCACATGGTGGATACCGTGCTCTACTTTGAAGGGGATTTGCACCACACCTACCGGATCTTACGGGCGGTGAAGAACCGTTTTGGCTCGACCAATGAACTGGGTATTTTTGAAATGCGTGAAGGCGGCCTGTACGAGGTGGCCAATCCGTCAGAAATATTCCTGGAGGAACGGCTGAAGGATGCGACTGGCTCGGCCATCGTTGTGTCCATGGAAGGGACACGGCCAATCTTGGTTGAAGTGCAGGCCTTGATCTCGCCATCCGTCTTCGGTAACGCCCAGCGGACGTCGAGTGGCTTGGACCGCAACCGGGTCGCCTTACTGATGGCCGTCCTGGAAAAACGGGCAAACTTGATGCTCCAGAACCAGGATGCTTTCTTGAAGGCTGCGGGGGGCGTCAAACTGGACGAACCCGCAATCGACTTGGCGATTGCCCTGTCGATTGCCTCGAGCTATCGCGACACAGCGACGGCCCCGACCGACTGCTTTGTCGGTGAAGTTGGCTTGACCGGTGAAATCCGCCGGGTCAACCGGATTGAATCCCGGGTATCTGAAGCCAAGAAACTGGGCTTCAAACGGATTTTTGTTCCTAAGAATAACCTGCAAGGCTGGACCCCACCCAAAGGCATCGACGTCGTGGGTGTTTCCACGTTACGGCAGGCGTTAAAATTAGCCCTCGGCGTTTAGTCGCAGGGACCTTGAAAGGAGGTGAACAAAAATGCGTAAAAAAACGGTTGTTTTAATTATTTTTGCCATCTTAGGGGGCGTCATGGGAGCGGTTTACTTCTCCCGCCTCTGGCTACTGATGGGTATGACCAGTCGGTTGGTCAACAACGTTATCGTGAATATTTTGCTCGGTGCCATTATTTTCGTCATTCTCGGTTTACTCTTCGCGGGCGTGATTCTCCGACTGATCAATCGAATTGAAACGTATCTGAACAAGCAAAATCCGATGACCATTATCTTTGGGAGTCTCCTAACGATTGTGGGCTTGGCTTTAGCTTTGCTGATTTCTCAATTTCTGTTTCACGTGCCGTCATTCTTCATTGGCACCGTGATTCCGTGGATCCTGATGCTACTCTTTGGGTACTTTGGCTTCCGTATCGGGGCGCGACTCAGCAAGATTCGGTTGGAGGAATGGCGTAAGCTGTTTCAACCACGGGGCAAGAAGGCTGAGGAAGAGGCCGACAAGAAGGTCTTGGACAAGGAGACCGAACCTAATTTCCACCACTACAAGATTCTGGATACCAACATCTTAATCGATGGGCGGATCTATGATTTGGCGAAGACGGGTTTCCTGGAAGGCACCTTGCTGGTACCAAACTTTGTGCTCTACGAACTCCAGTACATCGCCGATTCTAGCGATTCTATCAAACGGGTTCGGGGTCGCCGGGGATTGGATATCCTAAACAAGTTGCAAAATGAACATATCATGCCGATTGAAATGTACGAAGGCGACTTCGAAGACATTCCTGAGGTGGATAGTAAGCTGATTGCGTTGGCCAAGCAAAATGGCGGGGTGATCGTCACCAACGATTACAACCTGAACAAGGTCATTCAGTTCCAAAATGTGCAAGTCTTAAACATCAACTCCTTGGCCAATGCCCTGAAGCCACGCGTCATCCCGGGGGAAAACCTCCACGTGATGGTTGTGAAGAACGGAACGGAACGGCAACAAGGGGTGGCCTACCTCGATGACGGCACCATGGTCGTGGTCGAAGATGGTCGTTACTTCATTAACAAGCAGTTGGATGTCGTGGTTACCAGTGCCATTCAAACGGATGCTGGGCGAATGATCTTTGCCAAGCCATTACATTCCAGCAAGAACATCGAAGAACAAGCCGATGCTGGCAAGAAGGCGCCTAGTGGTCCCAAGACGCCGAAAAAGGCCTAGGTTCACGGGACAATTTCAGATTTCTGGGAAGGATTTAAGGTCTACACCTTTATTTTTCCGCAACGGCATTGTAGAATTAAAACATTGCGTCATAAAACTATGACGAGGATCATCCAAATTTACGGAATAAAATTTAGAAAGAGGCGTAAACGTTTTGGCGAAAAATTCAATTCGGGTTCGGTACGCACCGAGCCCAACCGGTCATTTGCACATTGGTAATGCCCGGACGGCCATTTTCAACTATTTATTTGCCCGTCACAACAAGGGTAAGTTCATCATTCGGATCGAGGATACGGATACGAAACGGAACATCGCTGACGGTGAACGGAGCCAATTGGAAAACTTAAAGTGGCTTGGTTTGGATTGGGACGAAGGTCCTGACGTCGGTGGCGATTACGGTCCTTACCGTCAATCAGAACGGGGCGACATTTACCAACCACTCATTCAACAATTGTTGGACGAAGATAAGGCTTACGAATCATACCGGACGGAAGATGAATTACAAGCCGACCGGGAAGCCCAAAAAGCCCGTAAAGAAATGCCTCACTATGAATACGAATACGCTGGCATGGACGAAGACGAAAAGGCTGCTGCCATCGCCGACGCCAAAGCCAAGGGCTTAAAACCAGTTATTCGGTTCCGCGTACCCAAGGATGAAGTCTTTGAATGGGACGATATGGTTAAGGGGCACGTGGCCTTTAACTCTGATAGCATTGGTGGGGACTTTGTCATCGCTAAGCGTGATGGCATGCCAACCTACAACTTTGCCGTGGTCGTTGATGACCACAAGATGGCCATCAGTCACGTCTTCCGGGGCGATGACCACGTGGCTAACACGCCAAAACAATTGATGATCTACCAAGCCTTCAACTGGGAAGCACCAAAGTTCGGTCACATGAGCCTGATCATCAGCAAGGACACCGGTAAGAAGCTGTCCAAGCGTGACGAATCTGTCTTGCAGTTTATCGAACAATACCGCGACTTAGGTTACCTGCCAGAAGCCATGTTCAACTTCATTCTGTTGTTGGGCTGGTCACCAGTGGGTGAAGACGAAATCTTTAACCGCAAGCAGTTCATCAAGATGTACGATGAAACCCGTTTGAGCTCATCACCGGCCACCTTTGACAGTGACAAGCTGGAATGGCTGAACAACCGTTACGTTAAGGACGCTGACGACAGCACAATCATGGACTTGGCTTTGAAGCAATTGATCAAGGCGGGCAACGTGCCTGCTAACCCCGACCACTTGACTTTGGAATGGGCTCGTCAGTTAATTAACCTCTACAAGCGGCAAATGAGCTACATGGCACAAATCAACGACATGGCGTCGGTCTTCTTTGAAGAACCCGAACAAGTAACGGGTGACGCCTGGGACGAAATCAACAACGAAACGGCACCGGTCGTTTTGAAGGAATTCGCTGCCCAAGTTGAGAAGCTCGACCTGTTTGATTCCGTAGAAATTTTCCACGTGATCAAGGCCGTGCAAGCCAAGACCGGCATTAAGGGCCGTCAACTTTGGATGCCAATCCGAATTGCCGTGACCCACGAAATGCACGGACCAGAATTACCAGAATCCATTGAATTAGTTGGACGGGAGACCGCCTTAGAACACATTCACCAGACCTTAGCACAACTTGAAGGCTAACGATTTGGTAAAGAAGCCGAATGAGGGCCAATTGGCGCTTCATTCGGCTTCTTTGTTATCGGTTGAATATGCTACAATGGAGCTAACTCATTTGGTCCTAAAGATTCGCTGTGAATTTTAACGATACCGGCGGGGTGCTACACCACTGTGAGTGCCCAGTCATCGCGACAAACGGGGACGGCAACGGGTTGAAACTGCGAAATTTCTGTGGTTTTGACGGTCGTCCTTCCGCGTGACCAGACGGTTAGGACTAAATTCAATTAATGATGTGGAAGGAGCTTCGGCATGCTCAAAGTTTTTAATACCATGACGCGCCAGAAAGAAACATTCGAACCGATTACCCCGGGAGTGGTCAACATGTACGTGTGTGGCCCGACCGTTTACAATTACATTCATATTGGGAATGCGCGGAGTGCCATTGCCTTTGACACAATTCGCCGGTACTTTGAATACCGCGGCTATCAAGTGACTTACGTGTCCAACTTCACTGACGTGGACGATAAAATGATCAATGAAGCGCATAAGGAGGGCATTACGGTGCCTGAATTAGGCGATAAGTTTATTGCGGCCTTTAAGGAAGATACGGCGGCCTTGAACGTGGAGCCGGCAACGGTTAACCCGCGGGCAACCGATCACATTACTGAGATTGTGGAATTTGTTCAGGACTTGATCGACAAGGGCTATGCCTATCCCGTTGATGGGGACGTTTACTACCGGGCGCACAAATTTGCCCACTACGGTGAGCTGGCTCATTTACGCTTGGATGACCTGGAAGAGGGCGCTTCGCAACACACCAACGATGAGGAGACGGCGCGTAAGGAAGATCCCGTCGACTTTGCCCTCTGGAAGGGCGCTAAGCCGGGTGAAATCTCCTGGCCATCCCCTTGGGGCGCTGGTCGGCCGGGCTGGCACATTGAGTGTTCCGTCATGTCCACCCACTATTTAGGTGATACCTTTGATATTCATGGTGGTGGCGAAGACCTGATCTTCCCACACCATCAAAATGAAATTGCCCAAAGTGAAGCCAAGACCGGCAAAACCTTTGTCCACTACTGGCTGCACAACGGCTTCGTGACGGTTGGTGACGATGATGAAAAGATGAGCAAGTCGCTCGGTAATTTTGTCACCGTGCACGATATTTTAAAGACCGTGAATCCCCAAACGTTGCGGTTCTTCATGGCAACTACACAGTACCGCCGGCCCATTCAGTATACCCAGCAAAATCTGGATACGGCTGAACGGAACCTGGAACGCCTGCAGACGGCTTACAACAACATGGGTTACCGCCTGAAGGACGCCGAAGCCGGCAATGATCCCAAGGTGGAACAAGAGACCCGTCAAATTGTTGCGGACTACATTGATGCAATGGATGATGATTTTAACGTCCAAAATGGTGTGGCAGAAGTCTTTGAACTCTCGCGGTTAGGCAACGTCTACGCCGAACGGCCCGTGGTGTTTGGTGGAACGCTTGAATTTATGCGCAAGACCTTAACCGAGTTGCTCAGTGTCTTCGGAGTTAAACTGGCAGAGGCCACGAGCTTAGGTGACGAGGGGATTCAGGCGCTGATTGACGAACGTTTGGCAGCCCGGCAGTCCCGAAATTTTGAACGTAGCGATGAGATTCGCGAACAATTGAAGAATCAAGGAATTATTTTGGAAGACACGCCCCAAGGGACGCGTTGGCGAAAGGAAAATTAATGACAACTGAACAAGCAGATTATCAGCAATTAAACGGTGTCGCACTGGCTTACATGGGGGATGCTTCCTATGAAGTCATTATCCGCCGGCACCTGATTGCGGCTGGCCTGACCAAGCCCAACCATTTGCAAAAGCAGGCGACCCATTACGTGTCGGCCAAGGCCCAGGCGGCTTTGATCGACCTGATGGAACAGGACAAGTTGCTGAGTGAAGATGAGTGGACGATGTTTAAACGGGGACGTAACGCGAAGAGCTACACCCACGCGAAGAACACGGACGTCGTGACGTACCGAATCTCAACCGGTTTTGAAGCCCTCATGGGTTACCTGGCCTTAAGTGGCAAGCAGGATCGTGTAGACGAACTCGGCCAGTGGTGCATTGAACAAGTGGAAGCGGGGCGGACTGAATAATGACAGAACAAGCAAATACCGAAACCAGTGGCGACTTTGTGATTGGCCGGCACCCGGCCGTCGCAGCCTTACGGAGCCAACAAACCATCAACAAGGTCTTTCTCCAGAGCGGTTTAAAGGCAGAAGCACTTGACGAAATTCGCCAGTTGGCTAAGAAACGCCATTTGGTCATTTCTGAAGTGCCTAAGCAAAAATTAGACCTGTTGACCGATCATCAAAATCACCAGGGTGTGGCCCTGGGCGTGGCGGCGTTTGAATACGCCACGATTGATGACCTCTTTGCCAACGCCAAGAAGGCCGATGAAGAACCGTTCTTCTTGATCTTGGACGGCGTGGAAGACCCCCACAACTTGGGGTCCATTTTACGAACCGCTGATGCGAGTGGCGTACACGGGGTGATTATTCCAAAACGCCGGGCAGTTGGTTTAACTTCCGTGGTGGCCAAGACCTCCACCGGGGCGATTGAACGGGTCCCGGTGGCCCGGGTGACGAACCTGGTGAACACCGTCCATGACCTCAAAGAGCGTGGCGTCTGGGTCTTTGGTACCGACATGGCCGGCACCGATTACCGCGACTGGAATGCTAAAGGGGCTAGTGCCCTGATTATTGGCAATGAAGGCAAGGGCATTTCCCGGCTCTTGAAGGAGACCGTCGATGAAATGTTGACGATCCCAATGGTGGGGGAAGTCCAAAGTCTAAATGCCAGTGTCGCAGCTGGATTGTTGATGTACCAAGGGTTCAGCTCCCGGCATCCAGTTCAACACTAAGCCAATGGCAATGAGCGAGGGGAAAGTCTAATGAAAGAAGACATTTTAATTGTCGATGCCTATAACATGATCGGCAACTGGCCCAAACTCAACCGGCTGAAACTCACGGACCGGTTACCAGAGGCGCGGGACGAGCTGCTGAACATGTTGGCGAATTATAAAAAACTACGGGACGCAAAAATCACGGTGGTTTTTGATGCCATGTACGTGCCCGGCATTTCGAAAAGTTACAAGCAATTTGATTTGGAAGTCGTCTGGACGAATCGCGACGAGACGGCTGACAGTTATATAGAGAGAATTGCGAAGGAACGCCAGACGCGCTTCACCCAGGTGACGGTCGCGACTAGTGATCAGGCCGAGCAGTGGACCATTTTCTCGGAGGGAGCTTTGCGCATTCCAGCCGGCGAACTGTTGACGGACATTGAGCGGGCACAAAACGAAGTGAAGCAGACGGCCCGTGAGTTTGCGGACCGCGGTATCGTGCGCAAGTCCCCGTGGGATGACCAGCAGTTATTCAAGCTGGAGAAGCTTCGCGACCAAATGATGGCCAAGCCGAAAAAGAAGAATGATGATTCTTAAGTGAGTCTATAAATTGAGCCTCGAGCGACTACTTGGGGCTTTTAATTTTGCCCACGATTCGTCACGACGTAAAGACTGGCATCTGCCACAAGTTGTAGCAATGTAGATATGGAAGAATCATGGTGCGCTACTGAGGTTAAAACTGAACCATTAATGTCCGTAGAGATAGTAGCCAATGACTGTGAACAAACGTGCCGGCCAGAGATGCTCCTGCCAATATTATGTTGAAGAAAATCGCAGCCGCAGGTGGCAATTTCTAACTAATTGATGTTGGGAGAAAACGAAATCATAACAGAATAAATGTGGCGAAAAACGCTCGTTCGCTATGGCACGACGGGGTGCTCCACTACACTTAAGGAACTACTTAAGGGGAGGCGTTACCCGTGTCAGATCTGTCAGATACCGTATTACTTGAACGACTGTCGCACAACCTGGATTCACCCGACTTACTGGACCTGTTTGAACGGTACCGACCAGTTTTACAACGGCTACAGAAGCAGTACTTTATTCCCGGTTTTGAGCAATCAGACTGGGAGCAAGAAGCCCTGTTGGTAATGTATCACACGGTTCAGATATTTGAGACGGATCGGTTGCGGAGCTTTGGGGCGTTCTACCGTTTACAGTTGGCGCACCGGGTATTTGACCTAATCCGCCAGTCACAGGCCCTCAAGCGGCAAATGACGCGGACGGCGATTTCGATTGAGACGGAGGCGGCGTACATTTCTGACACTGTGCCCGACCAACATTGGCTATTACGGGAACAGTTGGAGGCCAAGGAGGCCGTCTACGAAGTATTGCCGCGCCTATCTGGGATTGAACACACGGTTTTTAGTGGCATCTTAAAGGGAGAGTCACTCCAGAAAATCTGTCAGCAAAATCAGCTTAGCTTCCATCAGGCACGTTCTGCTTCCCAACGAAGTCAGGCGAAGCTCAGAGAACTCCTCGCTGAATGATTGACGGCGGCGCGAAAGGATGGTAAGCTACTACGGTATGAGTTAGATTGGATTGAACCAAAGGTGGTGGAAAGATGGCTCAACGGAAAATTGCCCTGGCTTGTTCAGTTTGCGGGTCGCGGAATTACACCATCACTGCAAGTGCGACACGTACGCAACGACTAGAGGTTATGAAGTTTTGTAAATACTGTGGGAAGCACACGCTACACCGTGAAACCCGTTAATTTGACTGATAATCACGACAAACACTAATTTTAGGGAGGCAACACCATGCGTTTATTCCGTTTCTTCAAATCGGTCGGCGCCGAAATGAAACAAGTTTCTTGGCCCGGCGTTAAGCAGACCCGTCACGATACTGGGACTGTTGTTGGCATTTCAGTTCTGTTCGCAATTTTCTTTGCGGTTGTGGACTGGGTCGTCCAATACGGCTTAAAGTTCCTTTCCTAATCGGAATTGTCGGTGGTCAAATCACTTAAAATATGCTATATTAGTTGGTAACAGGGAACTTCGTGTACGCGGAGTTTTTTTATTTTGCTCGAAAAAGTCAATGAAATTAAAGGAGTGCACCAAAATGGTTGAGTCAGCTGAAAAGCAATGGTACGTTCTTCACACCTACGCGGGTTACGAGAACAAGGTTATGGCGAACTTGGAATCTCGTGCCGAATCAATGGGGATGCAAGACAACATTTTCCGCGTTGTCGTTCCCGAAGAAGAGGAACACGAAGTTAAGAATGGTAAGGACAAGGTCACCATGGAAAAGACCTTCCCCGGCTACGTGTTGGTCGAAATGGTCATGAGTGACCAAGCTTGGTACATTGTCCGGAACACGCCCGGTGTTACTGGGTTCTTGGGTTCCCATGGACAAGGTAGTAAGCCAACGCCACTGTTACCCGATGAAGTAGAACGGATCCTGCGTCGTGTCGGTATCTCTGCGCGTCACGCCGAATTGGACGTTGCTCCTGGCGATTCCGTAACCATTGTCGACGGTGCCTTCAGTGGCTTAGTCGGCAAGATTACCGAAGTCGACGACGAAAAGATGAAGTTGAAGGTTAACATTGATATGTTCGGTCGTGAAACCAGTACTGAACTGAACTTTGACCAAGTCGACCCAATCTTAGGTTAATTCGAAAAGAACTTGTGATGGTTCGTTAATTGTGGTATGATTCTCAGGTATGCGTGACGCATATGTACAAAGTGGGAGGGGCAAACTAACAGCCCCACTTACCACACACGGACTCAAGGAGGTATTGTCTCGTGGCTAAAAAAGTAGCTAATGTCGTTAAATTACAAATTCCTGCGGGTAAAGCAACCCCAGCTCCCCCAGTTGGACCAGCTTTAGGTCAAGCAGGTATCAATATCATGGGCTTCACTAAGGAATTCAACGCTCGTACAGCTGACCAAGCTGGTATGATCATTCCTGTTGTGATTAGTGTCTATGAAGATCGTTCCTTTGATTTCATCACTAAGACTCCTCCAGCAGCAACGCTGTTGAAGAAGGCCGCTGGTGTTGAAAGTGGTTCCGGCGAACCTAACACGAAAAAGGTTGCTACGGTAACCAAGGATCAAGTTAAGCAAATCGCTGAAACTAAAATGCAAGATCTAAACGCAGCTGATGTTGAAGCAGCTATGCGCATGATTGAAGGTACTGCCCGGAGCATGGGCTTCACGGTCGAAGGTTAAGCTCAGTTTTCGGATAGTCGGACACTTCACGAAAATGAAATGTGTCAAGTGGGAGGTTTATCCGTTACAACCACATTTGCAAGGAGGAATACACAAAATGGCTCACAAACGAGGTAAGAACTATCAAGACGCTGCCAAAATGGTCGAGGCTGACAAGGTCTACACTATGGGTGACGCGATTGATTTAACGAAGAAAATGGATTTCGCTAAGTTTGACGCAACTGTTGAAGTTGCTTTCAAGCTTAACGTTGACACGAAGCAAGCGGACCAACAACTCCGTGGCGCTTTAGTATTACCAAATGGTACCGGTAAGGAAACCACGGTAATCGTATTCGCTAAAGGGGACCAAGCTAAGGCTGCAGAAGCTGCCGGTGCTGACGTCGTTGGCGAACAAGACTTAGTAGAACGCATCCAAGACGGCTGGTTGGACTTTGACGTTGCAATTGCAACGCCAGACATGATGGCCCAAGTTGGTCGTTTAGGTCGGGTCTTAGGACCTAAGGGCTTAATGCCTAACCCTAAGACGGGGACTGTTACGATGAACGTCGAAAAGGCTGTTTCTGATGCTAAGAACGGGCAAGTTACTTACCGGACTGACCGGGACGGTAACGTTGCTGTTCCATTTGGTAAGGTTTCCTTTGATGCTGACAAGCTTGCCGGCAACTTGAAGACCATTGCCGAAACGATTGTTCGTATTCGCCCAGCCGCTGTGCGTGGGACTTACGTTCAACACGTTTCAATTTCTTCAACGTTCGGCCCTAGCGTCGACGTTGACTTGGCTTCCTTATTAGCCTAAGTTAAATCTTGAAATAAAAAAATCCCCTATAATGCGTTGACAGCAATGTTGAAGTATTGTATGCTATTGAAGTTGTATTTAATAGATCTACCTAAGACTCAGGTGGCCTAATGGTCTCAATTTCCTGCCGAGGAAGAAGTTTACTTAAACTTTTGACTCCTTATGTCTTGGTGGCATGGGGATTTTTTTATCCCACCAAACTAATCCGGGAGGTGAATATTTTGAGTGAACAAGCTATTGCAATTAAAGCTAAAAAGGTTGATGAGGTTGTTGAAAAGTTCAACAACGCCACCAGCGCTATCGTGGTTGATTACCGTGGGTTAACTGTTGAAGAAGCAACTGACTTACGTAAGCAATTACGTGATGCTGGCGTTCAAATGAACGTCATCAAGAACAAAATCTTGGTTCGGGCCGCAGAAAAAGCTGGCTATGCAGATTTAAACGATCTGTTTGCTGGTCCTACTGCCGTTGCTTTCTCTGACGAGGATGCAATTGCACCTGCTAAGGTTTTGAAGAAGTTTGCAGACAGTGTTGACGACCTACAGATCAAGGGTGGTTTCATCGAAGACAAAATTGTCTCCGTTGACGAAATCAACACTTACGCAAGCTTGCCTAGTCGTGAAGACCTGCTCTCTATGCTGGCTAATGTCTTACAAGCACCAGTACGGAACGTGGCTTACGCTGTTAAGGCGATTGCTGAAAAGGGTGACGAAGGCGACGCAGCCTAAGTACCTGATTGAAACATAAAATTAAACCCAATTATTGGAGGAAAATAACATGGCTTTTGATAAAGATGCTATCATCGCTTCTCTTAAAGAAGCGTCAATTACCGACCTTAACGACTTAGTTAAGGGTATCGAAGACGAATTCGGCGTATCCGCTGCTGCCCCAGTTGCTGCAGCCGGTGCTGCTGGCGGCGACGCAGCTGCTAAGGATTCATTCGACGTTGAATTAACTGAATCTGGTGACGCCAAGGTTAAGGCCATCAAGGCTGTCCGTGAAATCACTGGTTTAGGCTTGAAGGACGCTAAGGGCCTCGTTGACAACGTACCATCTGTCATCAAGGAAGGCGTTTCTGAAGACGACGCTAACGAAATCAAGGAAAAGCTTGAAGCTGTTGGTGGTGTGGTTACTCTTAAGTAATCACCTTCAAAACAAAAATGAACCGTTGCCCTCGGGTAGCGGTTTTTTTGTGCCGTTTTTTAATTTTCACTTGTGATTAAGTCTCCCTAATAGCTTTTTAACGCTGAAATGATTAAGCTAAGTGAGAAGTTTAAAAATGAACGGAGTGAAGACATGGCCGGAACAATTTTAATTGTGGAAGACGACGAAGCGTTGTTAGCATCGCTGACCACGGAATTACAATTTGAAGACTATACGATTTTAAACGCAATGGACGGGAAAACGGCGCTGGAGATTTACGAATCTAACCGGGGACAGCTGGACCTGATTATCCTGGACTGGATGTTGCCGGAACTTGATGGGCTGGGCGTCCTTCGCCGGATTCGGCGGCACGACAGCTTACCCGTGATTATGATGACGGCGCGGGACTACGTGGGCGACAAGGTAGCGGGCCTGGACACCGGTGCCGATGATTACATAACAAAACCCTTTGAAATTGAAGAGCTCCTGGCCCGCATCCGCGTTATTCTGCGGCACCAGCATCATCAGGAAACAGCGGATAGTCAGCTACACGTGGCGGACGTCACGCTAGACACCCGGGCGCGGCAAGTCCAACGCAACGGGAGCCTGATTCAACTCACACAACGGGAGTACGAATTACTCCTGTGCCTGATGAAAAACGCTGGCCAAACCATGACCCGTGACGAACTACTCGATGCCGTATGGGGCGTTGATTTTGAAGGCCAACCGAACGTGGTGGACGTCTACATCCGCTACCTGCGGCACAAGCTGAATGAAGAGGAAGGTCACTCCCTGATTCACACGGTGCGGGGCGTCGGCTACGTTCTGTCCGCGGACTACGTGGGGTAAGTGCCATGGCGAAGAAAAAACGCAGAGTCTCAACAGCCCAGGAGATTCAGCACCGCTTCATTTGGATGTTAGTGCTCGTCATCTTATTGATGGGCGGCACAATCGTGGGCACGGTGGGCTACCAGTTGGTCAAGCAAAGCGAACAATCCTCGGTTGAGCTAATGGCCAGTCTGAAACGGTCCATCATTGATGACAAGCCCGATTGGGATCGGTGGCGGAAGAGCAGCTCCATCAACACGCAGAACACGATGGTTCGCGTGTACAATAGTAAAATTGGCGAGGCGCCTTCAACATTTTATTCACCGAACACTAAAAAATTCATCAAAGCAACCCATTACCAAATGCCAATCTTTCCAGCCGTGGCTTACACGCCGGGGTATGGCTTTACGTACTATCGCTCCGGGATTCATTGGGGCATCCATTCGGAAATCTGGCTCAGCTTGCGGCCGATTACCACGGTGTTGTTGTCGGTGATGATTGTTATCTTGATTATTATGGCCTTCACCGTGGTGCTGGGCTGGATTTACATCCGGCTGACGGCAAAGAAAATTACCCGCCCCCTGGCAAGCCTCAACGTGGCCGCCCAGGAGCAGTCACGCGTCCGGACAACCAAGGCAACGTTGCCGGTGCCGGAACAGCCTAGTGAGGTCACCCAACTAGCCCATAGTTTTAACGAACTCTTAACCACCATCAACGAACACGCGAGTCAGGAACGGGAATTCATTTCAAATGCGGCTCATGAACTCCGCACGCCGATTGCGGCGATTCGGGGACACGTGCGGTTGATTGAGCGGCGCGGGACGGAGCATCCCGAAATTATTCCCCGTTCGATTAAGTTTATCGACGACGAGTCGAACCGGATGCAGACGCTGGTCAACAGCCTGTTAACGTTGTCCCGGGCGGACCGGGGAACGCTCCAGCTCGACTACTTTGATCTCGCTGAGGTCATCAACGAAACCGTTGAAGAGGAACGAGCGGTCCTGCAGCAGGCTATCCAGGTGACGGGAGCGGCTTCTGCCGTTATTTACGGTAACTCCGAGAGTGTTCAGCAGGTGTTGGCGGCACTGATCGACAATGCCGGGAAATATTCGCCTGCGGATCAGCCGATTACCATTGCCCTTGAGACCACTGCAAACCAGGTGCGCCTCAGTATTCAAGACCTGGGCATGGGGATTGCCGACGCTGATAAGGCACATATTTTTGAACGCTTCTACCGTGTAGATTCAGCGCGGACCCGACAGATTGGTGGGACCGGTCTGGGGTTGGCGATTGTGGCCCAACTGGTGGCGCTTAACCATGCGACTATTCAAGTCGTTGACAATCAGCCGCGGGGTAGCCAGTTTGTTCTCGTATTTGCGTTGTCCCAACCGGATTCTGATAAACTCTCAGAGTAATCTCTTTTTCGACCTGTATTAGATTCACCCACACTTAACTATCATGGACTTATGAAATGCCATGAGAGTTAAGTGTTTTTTTGTGGGCAAGGAGGGTGTGTCATGCAATTAATTTCGATCGTTGTGCCATGTTATAACGAACAAGAAAGTTTGCCATTATTTTATAAACGTGTTGAACAAATTTTAACTGACTTTAACCGGCACCGGGATCAATTTCAATGGGAGTACTGGTTTGTAAACGACGGGTCCAGTGATGAGTCGCTCCAGCAAATGCAGTACCTGCATGCCGCCAATCCGGAATCCGTCCATTACGTGAACTTTTCCCGGAACTTTGGCAAGGAGGCGGCGTTGCTCGCTGGTTTGAAGGCTGCTCAAGGAGATTTCGTGGCAGTGATGGATGCCGATTTACAGGATCCACCGGAGTTGTTGCCAACCATGATTCAGATGTTAGTGGAAACGGACTACGACGTGGTTGCCACGAAACGCTCCGATCGCCAAGGGGAACCGTGGTTGCGTTCCAAGCTATCCAGTGCCTTTTACCACGTGATCAACGGCATCTCCCAGGTGAAGATTGTACCGGGGGCGCGGGACTATCGGTTGATGCGCCGCTCCGTGGTGCAAGCCATCATTGATATGCCAGAGGTGAATCGCTTTTCTAAAGGGATCTTCAGTTGGGTCGGGTTTAAGACCAAGTATCTCAGCTTTCGGCATCAGGACCGGGTTGCGGGGAAAACGCACTGGTCTATGCGGCAACTGCTGGATTATTCCCTGGAAGGTATCATGGATTACTCGGAGGTACCATTGGCAATTGCTTCTTGGCTGGGTGGATTATCCTTCGTTGCGGCGATTGTCGGTGTCTTTTGGATCGTGATTCGCGCGCTACTCTTTGGGAATCCGACCGCGGGTTGGCCCTCATTGGTGGTCATTATTCTGATGTTGGGTGGCTTACAACTGCTCTGTTTAGGGATTCTCGGCAAGTATATTGGTCGCATCTATTTGGAAACGAAGCACCGACCACAGTATTTGGTCAAAGATAAGCGATAGGAGGACGTCATGACAATTACGCAACGCAATCAACAATTGGCACTGGGCTGTTTCGGGCTCTTTGGCATCTTGGCCATCTTGGTCAAGACCGAGTTTGAACCGCTCATGATTTTGGATCGCCAGTGGCTGACAAGTTTTAGCTCCAGTGGCTTGGGGCAGCACGTCCGGATCTGGGAATGGTTGACGCTGATGGGCAGTCCCTTGGTGACGGGTGGTCTAGCTGTCATCCTGGCGCTCTTTCTCTGGCGGATTCGTCAGTATGGCTGGGCCTGTGCCGCGCTAGTCGGTGTTGTCGGTGGGGATGCCGTCCTGCTGGTCGTGAAACAACTGGTCGGTCGCCTACGTCCACTGCAACAGGTCGTCGCGGACACCGGATTCAGTTTTCCCAGCGGGCACGTCTTTAGCACGACCTTGCTCGCCTGCATGATTATTACGTTACTATTTAAATTTCTAAAAGGCAGTGCCACGTTCTGGAGCGTGACCGCGGTCGTTTGTCTCGTAGTTGTGGGTGTGTTATTGGCCCGCTTAGGCTTACGCGATCACTATCCAAGTGATGTTCTGGGGAGCATCTTACTGGCAAGTGGCTGGTGGCTACAAGTTGTGAGCATGTTAGAACGGGTCGCCGCGAAATGGCAAAAAAATCAGGCCCAAGAGTAAGGATGGGGTGTCGACATGGCAACGTTAGCGTCAAAAAAAGTTTGGCAAAATATCGGAATCGCGTGGCTCGTTGCCTTGGCGATTGTAACTGGCGTCTTTGTTTTCTGGGGGGTGGCCCCATTTGGCAATCATGGACTGCTGATGAGCGACATGGGAACGCAATACATTCCGCTATTGACGGCGATGCAGCACGCGTTGAAGTATCAGGTCTTTCACCTGTATTCCTTCTCGCAGTCGCTGGGAAGTGTTGTGGTCCCAACGGTTGCGTATTATCTGCTGAGTCCGTTTAACCTGATTGTTGTTTTCTTCAGTGGGAGTCAGGTGCCGATTGCGGCCAGCCTGATTGTGATGGCCAAAATTGCCACGATTGCGGCAACCATGACCTGGTACCTTCAGCGTCATTTTCGGACGACGCAGCGGTTAACGATCATCTTCGCACTTGCCTTTAGCTTTTGTGGCTTCGTCGCGGTCAATTACTTCGACTTCATGTGGTTGGATTCCTTAATCATTTTGCCCCTGGTTGCCGGGGGCCTTGATCGATTGGTTCGCGACCAACGCCCGGGGATGTTCTTCGGCTGGCTACTGGCAAGTATTGTGACCAACTACTACTTAGGCTACATGACGTGCCTGTTCGCGGTGCTGTATTTCGCCTACATTTTGTACAACTGGTTGAGTGAACGGCCAGAAACCACGCACGTTGCTGATTGGTATGGTCGCTTGAGCCAGTTCGTCTTGACGAGTGTGCTGAGTGGTCTCAGTGCCGCCGTCATTTTGATTCCAACGGGATTAGGGATGTTGCAAACGGCGAAGTCGACCACCAACAATCTTAATTTACATTTCTTACCCGAGTTTGGGCTAGAATTCTTCGCCCAGTTTGGTGTGGGGGCAACCAACTATTCACAACGGCTGTGGCACGCACCGACCGTCTTCGTCTCCAGTGCTGTGGTGTTATTGGTGTTGACCTACTTTGTTCAGCCGCGCATTTCTAAGCGGCAAAAGTGGTCGGCGGGACTGCTACTTGGGGCCTTGTTCCTAGCTATGTGGATTCGGACGTTCAATACCATTTGGCACATGATGCAAGCACCGGCTGGTTTTCCGTTCCGCAACGTGTTTTTCCTGAGCTTTGTCATGGTCGTCTTAGCATTTGCGGCTTGGCAGGCGGAACCACGAAAAATCAAGCGTCACTGGCAGTGGGGACTGCCAACGATTCAAGTGTTCAGTATGGTCATCGGGGCCAAGTTTATTACGTTTATGGTCAAGCTCATGCAGGGGCGCTCAGCGCGGTTGGAGAAATACTATCAAAACATCCAACTGGTTCATTGGCATAGCATTGGGCTGTCCGCAGTGTACATTGTGGCTACGGCCGTCGTTATCTTTGCCACACAGCGGCTCTGGCGGAAATGGCTGATTAGTTTGCTGGTCATAACCGAAGTTGGGGGCAACTTTATTTTAAGCATGAGTACGACCTCATTTGGTGATCAAAAGGCCTATGAAGCGGCTTATCAGGCAGAAAGCAAGCAGATGAGTCAGGTCAATGATCCGGATGGCCAGTTGTACCGGGTCCAAAACGACAACACCTTGATTAACCGGGCGTACTACAGCCATTACAACAATTATAATGACAGTCTGCTCTTCAATTTTCACGGCCTGACGTCTTACAGTTCAACGTTGAACGAACAAACGCGGCAGACGCTGCAAAAATTGGGCCTGTACAGTGACAACGTGCGGCGGATTGGGGCCGTTGGGTTGACCCCATTGGCCGAGCTCCTGTTGGGCGTGAAGGATTCCGTTCATTTGACGGGGACCCAGTCAGTGACCACCCCCGCATCAAGCTACAGCGGGATGGGGTTTGCCGTGTCGCCTGACCTGGACAATGTTCAGTTGGGCAGCAACGCCTTGCGGAATCAAGAAGCCATCATGCAAGCCCTGCGACCACAGAAACGGGCGTACTTTGCCCAGGCCAAATTGTTGCAGGATAGCGTGAAAAAGGTCAATCGCATCAATGGCGTGAAGACGACGTATGCCTACCACCACGTGATGACGCTGCGCGCAACGACGACCGGGCCCGTCTACCTGTGGGCGGTCAACGGTGGCACTAAGTACTCGACCATGGTCGTGAACGGGACCAAGATTAAGCCCGCCATGAACGCCAACGGTCAAGCAACCTTGATCAAGCTGGGTGATTTCAAGCAGGGCCAAACCATTACTTGTCACTTCGCAGCGACTTACGCCGTTGCCCTGTACAAGACGCAGGTCATGGGGTTACGCGAAAGTGATTTTACCAATCTACTGCGGAGCATGCGCCAACAGAAGTTGACCATACACACGGCGGATAGCCACTTTCAAACGAAGCTGACCGGGAGCGTACGCGGGTCCAGTCAAAAATCGGAGCTCTTCTTGAGTATCCCTTACGATACGGGCTGGCACGCAACAGTTAACGGTCAGAAGGTCGCCACCAAGCGGTTGGTCAATGGCCTCATGGGTATCCCGATTCAGAACGGTCAAAACCAGATTCAATTGACCTATCACGTCCCAGGAAGCCACTTGGGACTGGGCATCAGTTTGGGCAGTCTCGCCACATTTGGTGGCCTGACCTGGTACTGGCGCAAGAAGCATGGACGACAGGAGGAGAAGCAACCGCAAACGAGCGATAAAGTAAGCTAGCTGTCAGAAGGTCATTTAAAGGAGAATCATAATGGGATATCTAATCGATTTCGTTTTACACATTGATAGTCATTTGGTTAACATTGTTAACACATTTGGCGGTTCCACCTATCTCATCCTGTTCGCCATCGTCTTTGTCGAAACTGGCGCAGTCATCTTACCGTTTCTACCGGGAGATTCCTTATTGTTTGCCGCCGCTGCCTTGGCAGCCAACCCCGCCTATGGCCTGCACATTTGGCTATTTGTCGCCATCTTCTTGGTCGCCGCGATTGGGGGAGATTCACTGAATTTCTACCTCGGTCGCCGAACCGGTGCGGCCTTGAGCGGTCGGTCCTGGTTCAATCGCCTCATCAACAAAGAGCGGTTAGCCCAGTCGGAAAAATTCTTCCGCAAGCACGGGCCGATTGCCATCTTCTTGGGGCGCTTCCTGCCAATCATTCGGACCTTCGTACCCTTTGTTGCCGCGGGTTCGCAGTTCTCCTACCGCCGTTTCTTGAAGTATAACGTGAGTGCCGCCATTACGTGGGTGATCATTTGCTGTGGCGGGGGCTACTTCTTCGGGAACATTGCTTTCGTGAAGGATCACTTCTCCGCCGTTGTGCTGGGAATCATCGTGGTTTCACTGATTCCAGCGGTCGTTGGCTGGTTACACATGACAATCCAAACGCGCCGAGCAAAGTAGGGAAGTAAGTGTTCACCAATCCGCCTGCGGCTGCTGGAGGTTCCGGCGTCTATGGGGACCGCCTGCGGCCTGGGGAGCGGTCCTTCGGCTCGGTTTAAAGCCTGATAAAAGACATCAGTCTCCAAACGCGTCCCACGCTGTAGGCTAAGAAAATCGCTCAGCCAACACCGTTGTCACAGCTGCCTCCACCTCCAGCCTCCTCCGGCTAACGTGGTGTATCAACCTGTACACTTGTGTAATTCGTTGGCGCGACGGGATTCAACGATACTGTTTAGCTGACACTATTGTAGACTCGAGAGAGTAAAATTTGTGAATGGTAATCTGGCATAACTAGGTAGCAACTTGTAATCTCATTATCTGAAGACTTAAGTTTAGAGTAAGCCCTTGCCAAAAACTGGCAGTGGCTTACTCCTTTTTGCTATGCTGGGGGATAACAGTTAATCAGCTAGTTAATGGTTTCGGTGTTATTGTCTGGCAGTCATTTTTTGATATCTAAGGGGTGAAAGATGACATGTAGGCAATAATTCTGTATACGACAAGAGTCGAGGCCTGAATATCAGTAGCACGTTCTAAATTTGGCTCACTCACGCCTACTTAGACAGTATCCAATTGCGGCGGACTAACGTTGCCAGTCCAGCGATGGTTACTTCAATATCATGTTGAAGAACAATCCTAACTGGAGGAGGACAGAGATGCAGGCAGCTGTGTCGACGACGTTAGCTGAGCGATTTCCTCAGCCTACAGCTTGGGACGCGTTTGGAGACTGACGGTCTTGGTCAGGCTTCAAACCGAGCCGGAGGACCGCTTCTCAGGCCGCAGGCGGTCCCCACAGCAGCCGGAATCTCTGGCAGCCGCAGGTGACAATTTTTGACTAATTTTGTGGATTGAATTTCTGTTAGCTGGTATCCTAAGTGTAACCGGGGGCTGTTAAGTAGCTGAATTAACCAATGATTTGTGTGCTGTTAGAATTGTTCTTCAGCACGTTGGTTGCGATAATGAAGGACTATGGGGGAGGTAGCAACTATGGGGAAACGTTTGTGGGGGAGTATTCAAAAACATTTAACCCTGATTAAAGGTATTTTTATTTTTTCAATTTTAATTTTTGTGATTCAGATGGTGGGCCGCATCGCGCATGAGGTCAACGGGGCTCAGCTACAGTCGGAATTGGCAACGCTGGACACGGGGACGTTCCTGCTCCTACTGGTGGGCGGCTTTGTGGCCGTCTTGCCAATGCTGGTTTATGACTTCACCATTGTTGAATTCTTGCCGGGAAAATTTTCTCGCGGCTACGTAATTCGGAGCGGGTGGACGACCAATACGTTCACGAACCTGGCGGGGATGGGTGGTCTGCTGGGTGCCAGCTTACGGGCCAACTTCTATGCCAAGGCCGCCACGAAAAAGCAGGTGGTCTATGCCATCTCTAAGATCGCGTTATTCCTACTGGCGGGACTGTCCCTGCTGTGCTGGGTGGCGTTGCTCTTTCTGTTTGGCTTTGATGTGGGTCAACCATTTCGGGGCTACTGGTTTTGGTTACTGGGCGGCGGGCTGTATTTCCCGGGAATCTTCATTTTTACCCGGGTTAGCGATGGCGAGTTCTTTCAGGACTTGACCCTGCGGCGTGAGTTCAAATTGATTCTGGGATCGAGCTTGGAGTGGGGGAGTTGTGCGCTCTTCTTCCTGTTGATTGGCTGGGTGTTACAATTGCCCATCCCGTTGGCGGCGGTCTTTCCGATGTTCGTCGTTGCCTCAGTTGCCGGCGTCGTGTCGATGATTCCCGGTGGCCTGGGCTCCTTTGATGTGTTCATGATCATTGGGCTGGGCTTCCTGGGTGTCAGTCGGGCGGACGCCACCGGCTGGCTCCTGCTCTACCGGCTCTTTTACTACCTCTTGCCCTTTGGGGTCGGCGTGGGTTTCTTCATCCACGATGCTGGTCATCGTCTGAATCAATTCTTAAATGGTCTCCCCGTGGCAACGCTGCGGCGAGCGGCCCATCTATTTGTCACCACCTTCATGTATTTTTCAGGGGTGATGATGCTCCTGTTCGCCACGATTCCGGACGTGGTACTGGCGAACCATTTCTACTTACGACTGGTGCCTTACATGTTTTATTTCCTAAGCCAAATCACCAATATTGTGATGGCCTTTCTATTGATTGGTCTAGCCCGGGGCGTGGGGGCGCGGGTCAAACGGGCGTACTGGCCAACGCTGATCGTTTTGATTATTGCGATTGGCAATACGCTCTGGCGGGAAAACTTCCCCGTTAGCCTGGCCGTCCTCCTGGGATTGGTGCTCGCTTGTCTATTGTTTGCCCGGCCTGAATTGAATCGGACTGGCTTTCACTACTCTTGGGGCGGCTTGCTGGTCGATGGCTCGATTTACGTGGGGACGTTTGTCCTCTACACCTTGTTGGGGCTGTCGAGTTTTCCGGGTGGCCATCACCGGCCCTTCTTGCCCCACGCGTGGCTCTTGCCATCGACCCAGGTGTGGTTGACCGGTTTAGGCAGTCTCCTGGTGGCGCTACTGATTTTAGTGGGGATTTCCCGGTACTTGGCCGCGTCGAAGCCAAAGTGGCTCCAGACGGCTTACGATGCTCCCAGAATGCGTGCCATTATTAAAAAATTCGGTGGTAACGAGGTCAGCCATCTCGCTTTTCTGCACGACAAACGGGCCTACTTTTACCAGGAGGATGGGGAAGATCAACTGTTCCTCCTCTACCGGCAAAAGGCCGATAAGCTACTGGTCATGGGGGAACCCATTGGTAATCAGGACAAGCTGGGCCCGGCGCTACAGGCTTTTATGCACGACACAAATTTAGCGGGACTGCGACCGGTCTTTTATGAAATTAGCGAAAATTTGACGCTCCGGCTGCACGAAATGGGCTTTGATTTTCTCAAAGTGGGCGAAGAAGGCCACGTCGCGCTACAAACCTTCAGTTTGGCTGGAAAGGCGCACCGGGGTGAACGGACGTTGATCAACAAGTTCAAACGGGAGGGCTATCAATTTGCGTTGTGGCAGCCACCATTTGATGCACAACAATTTAAAGCGTTAAAGGAAATTTCGGATTCTTGGTTAGGTGATGAGTCCGAGAAGGGGTTCTCGATGGGCTACTTTGACCGCGAGTACCTGAATGAAGCGCCCGTGGCAGTGATGACCGCTGCGGATGGAAAGCCGGTTGCGTTTGCCAATCTGATGCCAACCGGCGACCGGCGTATGACGTCGATTGACCTCATGCGTGCCCGGCGTGATGCGCCTTCTGGTATCATGGATGGCCTCTTCGTCTATCTCTTTGAGACCTGTCGCGAGCAGGGCTACCTCAGTTTTAACCTGGGGATGGCACCACTGGCCAACGTAGGGGTCTCGGAGTTCAGTTTCATTGAAGAACGGGCTGCCCATTTAATTTACGAATATGGCTCCAACTTCTACAGCTTCCAGGGACTGCGAGCTTACAAGGAAAAGTACGTGACCGACTGGCAGCCAAAATACTTGGCTTACCGTCGTCGACAATCGCTGGTCTTTACCATGCTCCAGCTGGTCATCGTAATCAACCAACGGATGACGCCGTTGCCCCAATTGACGCCAAAGTGGTTTAACGGTTGGGTCACCAACGAGGTGCGGTGGCAAAATCACGACTAACTGATTTGTAAGTTAGCCAGAGATAGCAAAAAGGCGTAGACCCGAAAATGTCGGTTCTATGTCAACTGTTGTTGGTAATTCCATTTATAAAATTGTCTAATCCTTTGAGATTAGGCAATTTTTTTTGAG
>NZ_RHNN01000033.1 GCF_003946245.1 Levilactobacillus cerevisiae | reverse complement strand
TTGGAGGATTAGCTCAGTTGGGAGAGCGTCTGCCTTACAAGCAGAGGGTCACAGGTTCGAGCCCTGTATCCTCCATATGAGCCGTTAGCTCAGTTGGTAGAGCATCTGACTTTTAATCAGAGGGTCGACAGTTCGAGCCTGTCACGGCTCATTCGTCTTCGGACGATTGAGTAATTGGATACAACATGATACTGACTATGCCGACTTAGCTCAGTTGGTAGAGCACCTGTCTTGTAAACAGGGGGTCGGAAGTTCGAATCTTCTAGTCGGCATTTGATTTTGCGGAAGTAGTTCAGTGGTAGAACATCACCTTGCCATGGTGGGGGTCGCGGGTTCGAATCCCGTCTTCCGCTTAATACCGAAAGGTATTAAGCAACACAATTAGATATTTTTTGCACCCATAGCGCAACTGGATAGAGTGTCTGACTACGAATCAGAAGGTTGTAGGTTCGACTCCTACTGGGTGCATTTTAACGGGAAGTAGCTCAGCTTGGTAGAGCACCTGGTTTGGGACCAGGGGGTCGCAGGTTCGAATCCTGTCTTCCCGATTAAATAAATATATTTTATTTAACACTTCGCGGTGTAGCTCAGCTGGCTAGAGCGTTCGGTTCATACCCGAGAGGTCGAGGGTTCGATCCCCCCCGCCGCGATTTAGACTTGAACTGGACCTTTAGCTCAGTTGGTTAGAGCAAACGGCTCATAACCGTTCGGTCGTAGGTTCGAGTCCTACAAGGTCCATCACCAGAGGGCACTTGTACGTGTTTTATTATTATGGAGGATTACCCAAGTCTGGCTGAAGGGAACGGTCTTGAAAACCGTCAGGTGAGTAAAATCACGCGAGAGTTCGAATCTCTCATCCTCCTTTATATTATCGCGGGATGGAGCAGTCTGGTAGCTCGTCGGGCTCATAACCCGAAGGTCGCAGGTTCAAACCCTGCTCCCGCAATTGTTGGTTCGTTGGTCTAGTTGGTTAGGACGCCTCCCTGTCACGGAGGAGATCACGAGTTCGAGTCTCGTACGGACCGTTACTGTGTTTGGTCGCCCGAATGCAGTATCCATAAGATTTGCTAAATGGTTAAATGGCTCGGTAGCTCAGTCGGTAGAGCAATGGATTGAAGCTCCATGTGTCGGCGGTTCGATTCCGTCCCGCGCCATTAAATATATCTCATCATAATGCGGGTATAGTTTAGTGGTAAAACCACAGCCTTCCAAGCTGTTGTCGCGAGTTCGATTCTCGTTACCCGCTTTATATGGGCCTATAGCTCAGCTGGTTTAGAGCGCACGCCTGATAAGCGTGAGGTCGATGGTTCGAGTCCATTTAGGCCCATTATGGAGAAGTACTCAAGTGGCTGAAGAGGTGCCCCTGCTAAGGGTATAGGTCGCGCAAGCGGCGCGAGAGTTCGAATCTCTCCTTCTCCGTTTAGTTATGACCCGTTGGTCAAGTGGTTTAAGACACCGCCCTTTCACGGCGGTAACATGGGTTCGAATCCCGTACGGGTCATTGTCACAATTTAATATTATCGCGGGATGGAGCAGTCTGGTAGCTCGTCGGGCTCATAACCCGAAGGTCGCAGGTTCAAACCCTGCTCCCGCAATTGTTGGTTCGTTGGTCTAGTTGGTTAGGACGCCTCCCTGTCACGGAGGAGATCACGAGTTCGAGTCTCGTACGGACCGTCAGTTAAAGTCTTCCTGTTGGAGGGCTTTTTTGATATCTGCTGAACTCTGTTGTGACGGCTGTTATCCGGCGCCGGTAAGGATAAATTAGTAGCTTAGAGCATGAAAAGAAGATGGCGTCCTCAAAAATTGGGGACGCCATCTTCTTTATTTTACCTCGGTACGGGTGGTTATTAGGTGCTCACGTTTCTACGGCATTCGCGACAAATAGTCTTGCAACCGCTGATCATGGGCGTAAATGTAGAGACCGTGAACGCCACGCTTCATTAAGACGTTAATTGAATTTAAGACCAATTGCTGTTTAATCTGGTTAAGCTCCTTGGGGGCGGTAAGGTCATCACGACGCTTGAAGGCCTCAACGTCCGTGTAGCGAGATAGATCCACAACTAGGTGATTCTGGTCATCCAACGCAATTGGTGGGCCCAGAATCACGCCTACGTAGTTTAGGTCGAATCCTTGACAGGTGTAGATAGAGCCCACCTCGTTAATCGTTTGGGGTAGTTCGGCCCATGGCGTATTTGTATAATTATATTGGTCCCAGGGGAGATGAAATTTTCCTTCGGTGATGTAATGTTTCCCACCATCTAAAGTAGACGGATAGCCGGACGTCGAGACGATTCTGGAGAGGCCCACAGCCTGGTTTCGATTGACAATTGCTTGGCGCATCTGTTCAGCATCAGTAAAGACGCGTAGATCGTAGTCTCGGTCGAGTGAAACTGGTAGTGGGCGGATCCGCCGATGGGTAAAGTCATTAATCCATTGCACCAGACTGTCACTGGCCTGCATCCGAAACTGGTGGGTTAAGCGGTAGGCGTCATGGGCTGTAGGCGTTAGCATTTTTTCCAGCCGGGCCTCCGTCCAGAAACTTTTCATTCGGAGGACTTGGGTCTCATCAAAGACCAGAATAATGACCTTTGCCGTGGCCAACAGGGATTGTAACTGATTGTGACCATAGAAGTTATTGTAGTGATCAGGCTGGGACAGGAGTAAGTGAGCCTCATCAATCACTAGGACATCGGCCTGACGTTTACCTTGAGAAATCTGGTTAATCAAAGTCGTGGGACGCTGGAAGTCCTTTTTCCGTAAATTGGGTTGCTCACCGGCAACTTCGCGATAAACTTTCAAAATTTCTGGATGGTTGACCAGAAAGTAGTTTTCTGTGTCAGCTAGGGGACTAGCTGACTGCGTTCTAGCGGCCGTTTGAATGCGATTGAACAGATGTGCCAGGACAACGCTCTTACCCGTACCGGCATCGCCATAGACGGTAAAAACGGCCGGTCCTGCGTCGTGAACGTGTTGCGTGGTAAAGGACATGATCCGGTCGACTAAGGCCGCCTGCTCACTTGTGAGGGGCAGTAGCGGAGAAATCTTATCAGTGGCCGCGTTGGAATCTGGTAGAACCAAATCATCAGCACCTTTCAAAAAATACATAAGACCATTGTAGCGCGAAACGGGTGACGGAAAAAGGATTGCCAATATTTCACAAGCAAAATAGCCCGCAAATAATAAAGTACGACAACCACTTCGTTTGGCACAAGAGAAATGGTTGTCGTACTTTTGTGAATAAATAGCTAAAACTAGTGATCCTTATCCGCTGTCACCTGTTGATAGGAGGCAGCGTGAAAATGGTTGGCACTGGTTGCGTAGACATCAAATGGCGTAAATGCAGCGGAGTGGCGCCACAGAGCGAAGGCCTCACTGTCAGCCCAGACTGTCAGCAGGACGTACTCATTGTTACTGCGGTTACGCGTCAACATGTACAAGTCCGTCATACCAGTGGGCAGGCCATTGCTGGCTAGACGATTGGCTTTGGCGTCAAACACCTTAGCTGCGTCCGGATCCAGTGTGAAATAGTTGAAATTGAAGAAACCACGCCATGCATGGCTTCCTTGGTGGAGACGAATTTGGTAATCTAGATTGCTTTTAAAGACGCTGGGCTTGCCCGAGACGTCCAACAGTTGCAATCCCTCCTCAGGGGCCGAGCCAGCCATTAAAATCAGCTGACGGTCAGCATTTTGGGAAATAATCCGATCTAGGAAGTCCCGGCTTCCAAAAGTGGTTGATAATTCACGAAGCATGCTTATCCCTCCTGACTGGTTTGTTACCTTTATTATAAGGTTCTTCGATCCAAAAGCGAAACGTTTACACTCTGCGTTCGCCGCGCTACACTAAGAATTGAGAGTTGTGACTGATTCCCAGTAACCTGAAAGGATGATTTGATGAAATTGACAGTTTTAGGGTGTTACGGCGGCTATCCCCATAATGGGATTGGTACCAGTAGTTATTTGTTAACGAGTGGGGACTACCACTTGCTAGTGGATTGTGGTAGCGGCGCTTTGTTGGCGTTGGAAAAAGTGTTGGATCCCTTACAACTCAATGCCGTTCTCTTAACTCATTATCACCATGATCATACGGCAGATGTTGGTGTGCTTCAGTACTTGTGGCAGTTGAAGCAGGGCCAGCGTGCCGAGCCCGTGTTGCCCATTTATGGGCATACGGCGGACCCGTTGAATTTTGGCAGCTTGACTTGGCCCAATGCAACGGTTGGCCAGGCTTATGATCCGACTAAAACCTTGCAATTGGGGCCGTTCAGCGTTGACTTTTTGGCGACCCATCATCCAGTACCCGCGTATGCCCCCCGGATTACGGAAACGGCAACGGGGGCGACCTTGGCGTTCACGGCCGATACGGCGGCCTTTGCCGGACTCGCTGACTGGGCAACCGGTGTTGATGTTTTGCTGGCGGATACCAATTTCTTCGCCGATCATCAAGGACCGGCTTGGCACTTAACCTCGACACAAGCAGGGAATTTGGCACGACAGGCTGGGGTCAAACGGTTACTGTTGACTCATTTGCCACAGACTGGTGATTTAACGCAATTGGCGACTGAGGCCCAAGCGGCTGCTGGCGATGCAACAACTGTTGGAGTGGTTGCAGCTGGCAGCTCCTATGAAATCTAATGGTTTAGATTCGATAAATATTAATTGTCCAAAATTGATTGATTGTCACAATTATGGTATTAGCCAATCAATAAGCCATTAAGTAGCCATATTGGGTGAAATTGTTAATTAAAATATTTATAAAAAGGTCTTCCCTTTTTCTCAGAAATCTGTATAATAGAGCTAATCAAGGAATTAGACATTGAGAGGGAGGAAAAGATTATGACAGTTACGCTTTACACATCGCCTAGTTGTACCTCTTGCCGCAAAGCCCGTCTTTGGTTTGAAGAACATGGAATCGCGTATCGTGAACAGAACATCTTCTCTGAACCCTTAACGATCGATGAAATCAAATCAATTTTGCGGTTAACGGAAGATGGCACCGAAGAAATTGTGTCAAAACGTTCACGAGTTTACCAGGAATTAACGGTTGACTTGGACGACTTACCCCTGCGAGAGTTGTATGCGCTGATTCAGACGCATCCGGGAATTCTGCGCCGACCAATTATGGTGGACGAGAAACGTTTGCAGGTGGGCTTCAATGAAGAGGAGATTCGCCGGTTTTTACCCCGTGAAGTCCGGGCACTTGAACTTAAACGGGCCCAACGTCTAGTAAATGGCGTAAATTAAGCTTAATTAGTTGCATCTGACCGGATTTGTGAGAAAATGTTACTTGCAGTCCGGTTTTTTGGTATGATGACTTTACAAGCCGGAAAAAATGACTAGAATGAGTATCAAGGACAATACCCAACCCACGAGAAAGGGGTGTTATTCATGGAAATGGAACGAATCAATGAAAACACGATTCGGGTAGTTATCGGGAATGATGATTTAAGCGCGCGCGGAATTACCGTGCTGGATTTACTCGGTAACCATAAACAAATCGAAGGCTTCTTCTACAGTATCCTGGAAGAGGTCGACGTTGATCACCAATTTCAAGACAACGACGCGGTAACCTTCCAGGTTTTACCGAACCGAAATGGTCTGGAGTTGTTTATCAGTAAAAATGCAGACGAGGATGATGCCTCGACTGACGACAACCAGGGCGATGCAAGCGTCGATAGTGCTCACCCCGATCAAGTGTCGGACCAAATTAAGGAACACCTGTTAGAGAAGGACAATCAAAAAGATTTCTTCTCTGACTTTAAGGACACCACGGCAAGCGATTCCAATGATATTGAGGATTACTTGAACGATAAGGGACAACCAACGACGACCCGCGTGGTGCAGCTCCACTCATTTGAAGATATGATTAGTTTGGCGCGGGTGTTGCATCTTGAAAATGCAGCTTCTAATCTCTACCGGTACAATAATGCCTTTTATTTGGAACTCGTTTTCTTCACGAACGAAACTTCCCGCGAGTCCATTAAGGACGAACTGGCAGTGGCTTACGAGTATGCAGACCGGACCCAGGTTGCGCCAGATGTTTTGGCGGAACACGGGCAATTGATTATGGAACATTCAGCACTTGAACTCACGCGTTTTCACTTTTTAACCGATTAATCGTCTCAGCAAAAGACCCAACGTTGTTTTGACAGCGTTCGGCCTTTTTTTTAAAATATTTTTATGGCAGCCCAATCTTGGTCACGGAACCGAGGTTGGGCTTTTTGTGCACGGGGCTAGATACAAATTATACCGTCACGCTAGCAACAAATTCCTGATAGGCGGATTCTTCGCCGGTCGACTGACTATGCGCGTCACGTAAGTCCGCCTGGTGGAGCGCAACCTCATCGAGGGTCACCTTGTCAGTGAACGTGGCGTTGCCGATTAGGTGAATGCGACTCTCAGTAAGCGGCGTCGCCAAGTCGATGTGCGTTTTTACCAGGCCACCTGGGTTGAAGACGGTCACGTCCCGCTGCGAGTCAAAGTATTTTGGGTATAACTGGGCGAAGACTAAACTGGTTGCTGACATCCCCGTCCCACAGGCATTGGTGAAGCCAACACCGCGTTCGTAGGTGCGGACGAATAGGCGATTGGTGTCCCGAATTTCCGCGAAGCTAACGTTGACCCCCTCTGGGAAATACGGATTTGCCGCGTTCAGCCGTTCACCTAATTGCCCCAATTGCGCTGGCTCGATGTGATCCACGAAACTAATTAAATGGGGATTGGGAACGGCCACGGCCGTGAAGCGCTGGTCCGCAATGAATTCGGGGATGCGGGCATCCATCATCGTGGTCAGGTCATGGTAGTGGAACGGTAACGCCGCCGCAGCAAAAGAAAGCGGGGCAATCTGCACGCTAAAAGCGGGAACGTGCGGCGCGAGATCCGGTGCCTGGTGAACCTGGAGACTAGCCGCCAAGGTTTCAACCTTGAACGTTGTCTGATCATATTTCTCTGCCAAATACCGGCTGACGGTCCGCAAGCCGTTGCCACACATTTTGGCTTCACTCCCGTCAGCGTTGATAACGCGCATTTGGCCTAAACAGTCGGTGGCAGTCGCGTGATTGATGACGAGTAGGCCGTCAGCGCCGTTTAGGATGCCGGTCACGGGTGAACAGAGTTTGATGGCTAAAGCCGTGAGTTCTTGATTGGTGAGGGGTTGCGTGAGTTGCGTTTGGTCCAGCAAGAAAAATTGATTCTCAGATCCATGGGCCTTGATTAAAGTTGTCATTGTTTATACCTCACTTTTGACAAAAAACGTATCGTAAATGTGGCGAACCGCTGCGGCCGCGTCTTTGCGCTGGGTACCAATCATGATTGAAATGCGGGAGGCCCCCTGATTGATCATCTGAATGGCGATGTCGTGTTGCGTCAAGGAGTCGATGACTCTGCCCATGGTGTCAACCGTATGCGCGATCCCTTCGCCTACGACCATGATAATGGCGTAATCGTCAATCCACTCTAAATAATCCGGTTTTAATGTTTGTCGAATCTCATGGCACAGTGCATTGATTGTCGGTGCATCCAATTTACTTTGGTCAAAGATAATGGTCAGGTCATCGATTCCGGACGGCATATGTTCATAGGAGATACCGTAACGCTGGAAAATTTCCAGTAGCTTCAACGTGAAACCAACTTCCTTATTCAGTAGGTAGCGGTGAAGATATAGCGCGGAGAACCGGGCGGAACACGCGATTCCCGTAATCGGGTTGGCCGGATTGAACAGAAATTGTTCCGGCACAATCAGTGTTCCCGGTGCCGTCGGATTATTGGTATTTTTGACGTTGACCGGTACCTGTCCCTGAACGGCGGGGATGATGGCCTCGTCCTGAAAGACCGAGAACCCGGCGTAAGAAAGTTCCCGCATTTCCCGGTACGACATTTTAGAAATCACGGCTGGGTGTGCGACAATCCGTGGATCAACTGTGTAGATGGCGTCGACGTCGGTGAAATTTTCGTAGAGGTCCGCCTTGAAGCCGCGGCTCAGAATGGCCCCGGTGATGTCCGACCCGCCGCGGGTGAACGTGTAAATGTCACCGCTGGGACTGTAGCCAAAGAATCCCGGGAAAATAATCCGCGGACCAGTTAGTGAAACGTGACTTAAATTTAAATAAGTGGCTGGTAGGACATCAGCGTTGTTGGGTTCACCGCCGACGAGAAAGCCAGCGTCCTTGGGGTCCATAAATTTGGCGGGGATGCCCTGATGCGTCAAAACGGCCGCCAGCAAAATGGCGTTGAGCAGTTCACCGTGCGCCTTGAAAGCCGCCATCAGGTGGTCGGCATCTGCGAACGGGGTAGTGGCCAACGCGCCTAATTTGTGGCTGATGAGAACCATGGTTTCCGGTGGGAGATCGAAGAACGCACTAATTTCTTGATAGCGGGCGGTAATTTGGACCGCGGTAGTCGTCGCGTCTTGATGTTGCTGGATTTGTTGGGCATAGTGGATCAGCAAATCGGTTACTTTGGCATCGCCTTGAGAGCGCTTACCCGGTGCAGAAGTCACGATCACTTGCCGTTCGGGATCCGCCGCAATAATGTTAACGACCTTATCAAATTGTTCGCCGGTGGCCAGTGAACTACCACCAAACTTAACGACTTTCACAAAAATCACCTCAAAAGTAGTTTTAAAATCACATTTATTTTTAATGGCAACTTTAGCAGTTTTCGTGATTAAAGCAAGCAGAATATTTTAAATTCAGTTTGTAAAGTTAGAAAACATTGTGAATTTGCGTCGGACGACTTGACGAATTATGAGAAGTGCTTTAATCTAATAGCAACATCAAATAAGAGGTTGCGACCAACATGAGTACGCCGGTGAGTCCCTGAATGGACTTGGACCCGGCGAAAAGGGACGGTCGCCGAAGCGTTAGTCGATTCAGCGGCTAATTAGCTGGGACGTTGATTCAATAAATCACGGACTGTCGTAGCAAAAAAGTCTGCTACGGGGCGCTTACGACGAATACGATGCAGAATGCAACTTTCTGGGATCTCTTTGTTTGTAAGCAAAGGGATCCCTTTTTTGTCCCGCAGTGAAAGGGTGGTCAAGAAATGATCAGTAGTGAATTGACGGCAAATGAACAGGGGCACTTACTCATTGGCAAGGTGGATGCGACTGAGTTGGCGCAAACGTACGGCACACCACTAGTCGTGTACGATGTCGGCCAGATTCGGCAACAGATTCACGCGTTTCAACAGAGCTTTGCCCAGACTGGACTCCACTATCAAATCAGTTATGCCAGCAAGGCCTTTGCCACCGTTGCCATGTATCAGGTGATTGCGGCGGAAGGACTGCACGCCGACGTGGTCTCTGGCGGGGAGTTGTATACCGCGTTACACGCCGGGTTCCCGGCCGACCACCTCAGCTTCCACGGGAACAATAAGACCCGTGCGGAACTGGAAATGGCGGTCGAAAATCACGTTGGTGTAATCATCTTGGATAATTTCCACGAGGTCGACTTGCTGAAACGGATTCTCCAGGAACGCAGCGCAACCACCAAGGTTATGTTGCGCTTAACGCCGGGGATTTCCGCCCACACGCACCGGTACACCCAAACAGGCCAGGTCGACAGTAAGTTTGGCTTCGACGTTGACTCGGGTCAAGCCACCCGCGCCTTACAAGAGGTCTTGGCCATCCCACAGATGCAATTAATCGGGATTCATGCCCACATCGGCTCGCAAATCTTCGGTGTCGCCGGGTTTGATCTCCTAGTGAAAAAGCTGGTCAGCATTGCCGCCGACTGGCAGGAACAGTTTAACGTGACCCTGCCGATTTTAAATCTAGGAGGCGGGTTCGGCATCACCTACACCCAGGAAGACACGGCGATTGCCCCGGCGGAATTCATTCAACACATTGCCGCCACTTTAAAAACAGCAACCACGGAACGCCACCTGCCACTCCCGGAAATTTGGATCGAACCCGGGCGCGCGATTGTCGGGCCGGCTGGCTATAATTTGTACACCGTGGGTTCACGGAAGGACATCCCCAACCTGGCCTCATATCTGAGTGTTGACGGCGGCATGGGTGACAACATTCGCCCGGCGTTGTACCAGGCCAAATATGAAGCGGTGGTGGCTAACAAGTTGAACGCGCCCCAGCAAGAAACGGTGCACCTGGCCGGGAAGTACTGTGAGTCTGGCGACATCTTAGTCGATCAACTCGCACTGCCACGGACGGAACCAGGTGACCTGATTGCGATGCTGGATACCGGGGCTTACGGCTATTCCATGGCCTCAAACTACAACCGCAATCCGCGACCAGCCGTCGTCTTCGTTGAACAGGGCCAGGCGAAACTAGTGGTACGACGAGAAACGTATGCTGACTTAATTCGCTTGGATGAACCCTACCAGTAAAATGTGCTCGGGCCCAGGCCGTGACGTGACAGGAGGATAAAGACTAATGAAAAAAATGACCGCAACAGAAATTATCAGCTACATTGGCACCGCTGAAAAGGTAACGCCCGTGAAAGCTTACGTGCAAGGACAGATGGCAACTGAAAAGGTTCCGGCAGACGTTAAATGTTTCGCCACAACCGGATTCACCATTTTGATTGGGGATTACCAGGACGTGGCACCACTGCTTGCCGACCTGCCAGCCAGTGCCTACGAGCTGGAAGTGACCGCGCGTAATTCAGCGGTTCCGCTATTAGCCACCCAACAGCTCAACGCGCGGATCGAACCGGGGGCCATCATTCGGGATCAGGTCACGATTGGCGATCACGCCGTCGTTATGATGGGCGCCGTCATTAATATCGGCGCTGAGATTGGCGCCGGTACCATGATTGACATGGGGGCCGTCTTAGGTGGGCGGGCAACCGTCGGCCAGAATGCCCACATTGGCGCCAACGCCGTGCTGGCGGGTGTGGTGGAACCCGCCTCGGCCACACCGGTCCGGATTGGCAACAACGTCACGGTCGGGGCCAATGCCGTCGTTTTGGAAGGCGTTCAGGTTGGTGACAATGCCGTCGTTGGTGCTGGGGCGGTCGTTACCAAGGATGTAGCGGCCAATACCGTCGTTGCCGGCGTTCCGGCGCACGTGATTAAAGTGAAAGATCAACAGACGACTGACAAGACCCACATTGAAAAAACGTTAAGGGAGTTGTAAGCCATGCTGAGCGAATCCGCGTTAATTGACGTTCGCCGTCACCTCCACCAAATTCCGGAGCTGGCGCTACATGAGACGGCGACCCACGCCTATTTAAAGGAAGTTATCAGTCACTATCCCCAAACCTGGTTGACCTGCAAGGAACCTGAAGCGTTGCCGACTGCGTTGCTGGTCAAGGTGGCCGGTAGCCAGCCCCAACGGACGATTGGCTATCGGGCGGACATCGACGCTTTACCAGTCACGGAGAGCCAGCAGCTACCGTTTCACTCGACTCATCCGGGCATCATGCACGCCTGTGGTCACGACATCCACATGACCGTGGCGTTAGGCCTCCTGAGCTACTTCGCCGAGCACCAACCACAAGACAACCTGATCTTTTTCTTTCAACCTGCCGAGGAAAGCGAGAGCGGCGGCAAACAAGCCTATGATTTAGGCCTGTTTACGGGCGACTGGCAAATCGATGAATTTTACGGTCTCCACGACAATTCGGACCTCGCGACCGGTACCATTGGGTGTTGCTTGGGGACTCTGTTTGCGGGGACCAGCGAGGTGAACGTCACCATTCACGGCACGAGTGGCCACGCAGCCTTTCCCCACAAGGCCAACGATGCCGTGATTATCGCCGCTAGTTTTATCACCCAGGTGCAAACGATTATTTCCCGGAATATCGATCCGATTGCCTGTGGCGTGATTACGTTTGGCAAGCTGACGGCCGGGACGATTCGTAACGTGATTGCTGGGGAGGCACGCCTCGAAGGCACCATTCGTGGCCTGACCGAAGAGATGATTTTATTCTTGCGGCAGCGGGTCAGTGAGGTTGCAGCCGGAGTTGCCCAGACCTACAACGCCAAGATTGACGTGACCTTTAATCAGGGGGGCTATTTTCCCGTTGAAAACAATCCGCGACTTACGGCTAACTTTATCCAATATATGCAACGGACGCCGGGCGTGACCTTTCAGGAGACCCGACCAGCTATGACCGGCGAGGACTTTGGGTATTTGCTTCACCAGATACCGGGGACCATGTTTTGGTTGGGCGTGGACAGTCCAGGCGCGCTGCACGCCGCCAATTTTCAACCACACGAAGCAGCGATTATGCAGGGAATTACCGCAATTCAGGGATTTTTGACCGATCGCATGCAGCACTAAAAGGAGCGAACGCTTATGTTTGAACATGCAGATTTATTTACCGCCATCATCACGCCGTTTACCGCCGATGGTCGCGCGATTAACTATGATGCGTTGGAAAAATTAACCACACATCTACTGGCGACGGGCACCAAGGGGTTCGTAATTGGGGGGACGACTGGCGAGACGCCTACCTTAAGTGAGACGGAAAAATTAGACCTCTATACGCGTTTCGCGGTCATGGTTGGCGGTCGCGTGCCCATTATCGCGGGAGCCGGCAGTAACGACACCCAGGGGACCGTCGACTTCGTGCAAAAATTAGGGAAGATTCCCGGCATCGACATGGCGTTGGTGGTGGTTCCTTACTACAACAAGCCCAATCAAAGAGGGATGATTGCCCATTTCGAAACGGTTGCTTCGGCCTCGCCACTACCCGTGATGATTTACAACATTCCCGGGCGAACCGGCGTCTTAATGGCCAAAGAAACCGTGGTGACGCTGGCCCAGAATCCCAACATTGCTGGCGTCAAGCAGTGCAACACGATGGCTGACTTCGAATTTATCGTCGAACACACGCCGGCCGATTTCCTCGTTTACAGTGGGGAAGACGCCCAGGCACTCTTCGCGATTGCGGTCGGCGGCAACGGGGTCATCTCCGTGGCGTCACACATCTACGGGTCACAGATTCGCGAAATGTTAGATGACCTAGAAGGTGGGGACTACCTGGCAGCTGGCGCGCTTCAGCGGCAATTAACGCCGAAGATGGCGGCACTGTTCATGTATCCGTCCCCTTCACCGGTCAAGGCCGTGTTAAACGATCAGGGCTATGAAGTTGGCGACTGCCGGTTACCAATTCTTTCATTAAATAGCGAAGAGAAGGCCACGCTGTACCGGGCGTTAGGCACAAAGGAGGCCCAGGCATGACTACAGTGTTGGTTGCCGGATTTACCGGAGCGATGGGTCAAAAGGCAGTGGCGATGATTACGGCGGATCCCGACTTAGAGTTAGTGGGCGTCTACAATCCCCATGTGACCAGCCTACAGCCGAGTGATTACGGCTTGGCTGAGTCCGTGGGCGTGTACAATGCCTTCACCCAAATCACAGTTATGGCCGACATCTGGCTCGATTTCAGCGTGCCGACCGGTGTTTATGCGAATGCTAAATTTGCAATTGAGCGGGGGATGCGACCGGTGATTGGCACCAGCGGGCTACCGGAAGACCAACAGGTGGCCTTGCAAGCCGCGGCAAATGCCCGGCACTTGGGCGGGGTGATTGCCGCCAACTTTGGGGTAACGGCCGTCTTGATGATGAAATTTGCGCGGGAAGCCGCGGCCTATCTGGATGATGCGGAAATCATTGAGTATCACCACGAAGACAAGCTGGACGCCCCCTCGGGAACGGCCTTGAACACGGCCAAACTGATTTATCAGCAGCAGGGGCATGATGAACCCCGCAACCCGCAGGAACAGGACCCCTTGGGTGCGCGCGGTGGGGACTATCACGGCATCAAGATTCATGCGGTCCGCTTGCCCGGATTCATTGCCGACGAGGAAGTCATCTTCGGTGGCTCTGGAGAAACCTTAACCATCAAGCAGAGTACTACGGATCGGGCGTCCTTCATGAAGGGCGTCCGGCTAGGCATCGATGCGGCCATGAACCGGCAGGACTTGGTGATTGGATTGGAAAATATTTTGTAGCTACGAGGTTGAAAGTAAAAACGTTGGCGTAACCCGCTACACAGTAGGAATATAACGCTGGATATTGGCAACTCGGTCTAAACCTGCCGGCTTACCGTTCGCCAAATTTAGGCTGGAACGCTGTGGGTAGGACGCCGGCAGCCTGTGAGGCGGTCTGCCAGCTCGCTTTGAACCGCACGGACCGCGTTTCAAAGTCGCCATTTTCCAAGAAGAACACATGGAAAATCCCACGGCTGAGCCTAAATTTGGCTCACTCACGCCTACTTAGACTGTGTCCAATTACGGTGGACACACGTTGCCAGTCCAGCGATTGTCTCGGCAATGTTATATTGAAGAACAACCATAACCGGAGGAGGACAGAGGTGGAGGCAGCTGTGTCGACGGCGTTAGCTGAGCGATTTTCTCAGGTTACGCCGTGGGACGCGTTTGGAGACTGTCGGTTCTGGACAGGCTTCAAACCGAGCCGGAGGACCGTCCCTCAGACCGCAGGCGCTCCCCATAGCAGCCGGAATCTCTGGCAGCCGCAGGTGACAATTAACCACTAATTTTGTGGATTAAATCCTTGTTAGCTGGGCCGCTTTAGGTTCATTGGGACTTTCAACCTTTAGTTTTTTAGTGAATAGTTTAAAAAATATAAATGACAGGAAAGTTAGGAGAGGTGACCAATTTGCCACAATTAGATCCCAAGTTAAAACCAATCGTCAATCAAGCGCTAGCACCAATCGCGCCCTCGCAAATCCGCTTCTTCGCAAAGCAATTTGACCAGATTCCGGGAATCATCAAATTAACCCTGGGCGAACCTGATTTCAACGTGCCAGAGCACGTTAAGGAGGCTGCCGTCCGCAGTATTCGGGCTAACAAATCCCATTACTCTGACCAGCGGGGAATCGTGGAACTACGTGAGGCAATCAGTCATTATTTGAAAAAACGTTTTCAGGTAGACTACGATGCCGCCACTGAGATTGTGGTGACCGTGGGGGCGACCGAGGCAATCTTCTCGACGCTGGCCAGCATCATTAATCCCGGTGACAAAATCATCGTCGCCACGCCGACCTTTGCCCTGTATTGGCCGGTGATTGAAATCTTTGGGGGAATTCCGATTCAAGTGGATACGTCGGCCGACAACTTTCGGCTGACTGGCCGGCATCTACAGGAAGTCTTGGACCGAGAAGGCGCAGCCAACGTGAAAGCGGTGGTCCTGAATTTCCCCGGCAATCCGACGGGAGTTACCTATAGTCGCGCGCAGCTTCAGGAAGTGGCGGACGTGGTTAAACAACACGCAATGTACGTCTTAACCGATGAAATTTACGCGGAATTAACTTATGGCCAGAAACATACGTCGATGGCTGAGTTATTACCGCAACAAACGATTTTGATTAATGGCTTATCTAAGTCTCACGCCATGACGGGTTACCGGATTGGTTACTTCGCCGGTCCAAAAGCATTTGTGACGAATGCCAGCAAAATTCATGGTTTCGCGATCACCAGTCCCTCCAATCCTGCCCAGTACGCGGCCTTAGAGGCGTTGACCAACGGTTTAGACGACGCAGAGGAGATGCGGCACATTTACCAACAACGGCGCGACTACATCGTGCCAAAGCTCAATGAACTGGGTTATGAGACCCAGTTGCCGGCGGGCGCCTTCTATGCGTTTGCGAAGATTCCAGCTAGCTTTGGGCTCACTTCCGTAGAATTTGCGACGAAACTGGCTGAAGAGGCCAAGGTGGGCGTGACCCCCGGCAGTGCATTTGGCGCTGGTGGTGAAGGCTACGTGCGAATTTCATATGCTTCAGCGATGACGGATATTCAGGAGGCCATGAAGCGGTTAGCAAGTTTTACGGCTAAAATGACGGAGAACGTGTTGAATTAACAGGAAGGAATGAGTGTTTATGGGGACAGGTTTTGTCGTTGCCATCTTAGGTGCCACTGGGGCCGTGGGGACCCGCTTGATTCAGCAGTTAGAACAGTCGACGATTCCCGTGTCGGCAGTTAAGTTACTCGCGTCTGAACGATCAGCTGGGAAAATTTTAACCTTTAAGGGTCAGGCTATGACGGTTGAAGTGGCGCGACCAGAATCGTTTGCAGGCGTCGATCTCGTCTTGGCGTCGGCCGGCGGGGACGTGTCAAAACGGCTATTGCCGGAAGCCGTCAAGCGTGGGGCCGTTTGTGTGGACAACACCAGCGCGTTTCGGATGAACCCGGACGTTCCGTTAGTCGTCCCAGAGGTGAATGAATCAGCGCTGGCTCAGCATCACGGCATCATTGCTAACCCCAACTGTTCGACCATCCAGATGATGGTGGCGTTGGCACCCATTCGCCAGGCAGTCGGTTTACGCCAGATTATCGTGTCGACGTATCAGGCGGCCTCCGGGGCGGGGCAGTCTGCGTTACAGGAATTGTATCGGGAAGCACAAGACTTTTTGGACGGGAAGCCCATGCAAGCCGCTATCTTCCCCACCAAGGGGGAGCAGAAACACTACCCGTTGGCCTTCAACCTCCTACCACAAATTGACGTGCTGGAGGACAATCTGTATTCCCATGAAGAGTGGAAGATGATTCACGAAACCAAGAAAATAATGCTGGGAGACATGGATGCCAGCGAGATAAAGGTCACGGCGACCTGTGTTCGGGTGCCGGTACCAATTAGCCACGGTGAGTCCATCTGGATTGATACGGGGAATCCGGACGCCACGGTTGCGCAAGTACGCCAATCACTTACAACAGCGCCGGGGGTTGTTTTACAGGATGATCCCAGCCATCAGGTCTATCCCCAACCGGTGAATGCGACTGGGACTCGCGAGACCTACGTTGGTCGGGTCCGACCAGATTTGGAAAATCCTGGCGCATTCAATCTCTGGGTCGTCTCCGATAACCTGTTGAAGGGTGCCGCGTGGAACACCGTGCAGATTGCCCAATGCCTTGTCGCAGATGGCTTAGTTCACGCTGGTGTAGTCAGCAAGGGTGGTGTTCGGTGAGTGGAAATAGAGCTAATTGTTAGGTACAATCGACTAGTTGCACACTGACTTGTATATAGCAATAAGCGGTTGCTTCAGTAGTCACGGATTAAAATGAGCATTGGTATATCCTATCAACGAAAAAATTGGGCTGAACCTAAACTTTGAGAAATATTTTAATGGTTAGACGAGCTGAATCCTGAAAAGGTTATAATCCCTGCTGTCATAAGCTTACTTAAATGTCGTGTCAACTGCTAACTTAAACAGTTGGGACGGCTTTTTGGTTTCTCTAATTCACTGAGTCATTATCACTATCCATTATTAACGCGTTGTTACAAAACGACTAGGAATCACTTGAATTGACCCCCACAAAATATACAATTGGTGATGATTGCGGCTGATTTTGTGAACGGTCAGTCGACAGGTCTCAACCAGTATCGGTGTCAAAAAAAGTGAGGATGGATGAGATGTCGTTAGCCCAGCTAGAAGCGGTTTTGCTGTGGATTACCGGTTTCGCGGTCGTGACCCTAGTGGTGACGGTGGCGATTTATTTTTGGTATTCGCGGAAGAATTCGAATAACTATTTGGAGAATAAGGAAATCCCCTTGCGATACTTTATTCAAAAGCAGGTCGACTTTCGCGGGCAGACGACTGGTTACGAGTGCCTCTTGCGGCAACACAATGCGGATGGTTCTTGGTCCTTACCGGATAAACTGGATTCCTTGCCCCTGCAACGGGTGATCTTTCTGTTAGAGGATACGTTCAAGGCGCTCCCCACGGAACCGATTACGCTGTCCATCAACCTGGAGTACGATCAGATTCTCAGTCCAGATTTTCATTACTTTGTCCGCTGGGCCATTTCAAAGATCACGCCCATGAATCTGGCGATTGAGTATACCGCTAGCGGGCAGGAAAGTCGGCTGAAACGTCATCTGTTTTTAAAACGGATTCGGGATGCACGGGCTTACGGCATGCGATTTGACGTGGATAACGTGGGCTCCAGCCTGGATAATCTGAAGCACATTAAGTGGCTCTTGCCCCAGATTGACTCTCTGAAATGCTCCATGCGCAGTTTTCGGAAGACGGATCCGTCCGTCTGGCTGGACTTGAACTTACAGTATTGGAACCGGCTGTCTCAGGAAAACCACATCCAACTCATTTTGATGGGTGTCGAGAATGAGGCTGATGAAAAATTAGCCGAGCAATTGAAAATTCGGGTGCGTCAAGGTTACCGGTTTGGCCGGCCAGCGAACCCCCGGGAGGAACGACAATGACAGAGAAAAATGACACGCAACAGCAGACGATTACCCAGGTGAAACAACAACTGTATACAGATGACTACTTTGAAAAGGGCCACTGGGGACTCAAGCTTCGGCAGACACTGGTCGCCATCTTTGGCTGGATTTGTGTGACCGTTCCGGTTGTCGTCACGGTCTGTTCTTTCTGGGCGGCATACAACCCGAAGATTCCCCATCTTTGGTCGTACAGCGAGGGGATTTTTGAAATTAAATTCATTGGCATCCTGTTGTTATTTGCCTTTGTGATGGTCTCTCTGTTTGCGGTGGGGATGACCATTATTCAAAACCGGAAGCGCGAGCGGGTCGTTGAACAATGGCCTACCTTCAATCCCATCAATCAGAAAAAACGGGAAACGGAACTGGAAAAATTTATGGACGAACGCTTTGGTGACGAAGAATTTCGGCATAACGTCCGCACCTATCAGGTTAAACCAGAGCAGAATTTAGACACTGATCAGATTCATGATCTCTACAGGAAGCACGATTTAAATGATTTGGATGAATAGGGGGAGCCATGTTTAATGTTTTCATTAACAGCATTTTAAAAGCGACGCTGGGTCAAACGATTCTGAATATTTTTCTCCTCATCCTGTGCCTGTATCCGGTGGTCGGCTCTTTCTTTTGGTTCGCTGGAGCGTTGTCCTACCGGTTCTTGAAGACCAACAAACGTGACGATGATTGGCAGGAGATTCCAGCTGCTAAACAACCCATGATTACCATCATGATTCCGGCCCATAACGAAGAAGTCATGATTGAAGAGACCATCACTTATTTGTTTGAACGACTGAACTACACGAACTTTGAAGTGCTGGTGATGAACGACGGTTCAAGCGACGACACCGGGAAATTTTTGCTCGGCTGCAGCAGAAATATCCGCGGCTACGTACCGTTGAAATTTTGAAAAACAAAGGTAAAGCGCACGCCTTTAACATTGGCATGTACTTTGCCAAGGGTGAGTACATCTTGAGTAATGATGCGGACACGATTCCCGAACCTGACGCGCTGATGAAATATATGAATTTCTTCATGCGGGACCGCGACATGAACACCTCGGCGGTTACTGCCAATATGGACGTGCAGAACCGGACCAGTCTGCTGGGTAAATCACAAACGGTCGAGTTCACGAGTATTGTGGGTGTTATCAAACGGAGTCAGACCGCCATCAACGATTCGATGTACGCTTACAGTGGTGCCAACACACTGTACAAGAAGGATTTTTTGATTGACGTTGGCGGTTTCCGGCAGAACCGGGCCACGGAGGACATTAGTATCGCTTGGGATCATCAGATGATTGGGGCGGTGCCGCGGTTTGCGCCAAACGTCATTTTTCACATGAATGTGCCAGAGACGATTCATGACCTCTATAAGCAACGGAAACGATGGGCTCAAGGTGGCACCGAAGTCTGGTTAACCAACATCAAAAAATTTCTACTACATCCGATTGAACACCGGTACCAAATGTCCATGTTTGTTGACTCAACGCTGTCAATCATCTGGTCGTTCTTTTTTACGCTGACCACGCTATCGTTCGTTGGCACCATGGGGTACTTCCTGTTTACAGGAGATTTTGAACGGGTGATGCATGGGATTGATATTTCATTTGTGTTTGTGACGTTTGAATTGTTTGCGGGTTTCATGCAGCTGCTGGCGGCGTTACTGCTTGACCATCATGGCATCAAGCTGAAGTATTTGCTCTTTGCGCCGCTGTACATGCTGTTTTATTGGATGGTGAATCCAATCACGGTGGTCATGACGTTTATCCCGGCCCTGAAGACGATTCTGGGCTTCGGCTCGGGCACCTGGGTGAGTCCCAAACGCAAATCGCTGCAGAAAAAATGAGACTTGACTTGTGATCGTATCGGCAACAACAAAGTCAGTGACAGCAGCAAATTGTATCAAGCAAGTAACAACCGTATCCCTACAATTTCACTATCAGAAAATTTGTAAGAGATTCCCCGTTGTCCTGAAAACGATGTGTGGTATGGTTAGAAGAATGGAAAAATTTATCACGGCATATTGGGAGGTTTTCAAATGGACATCGACGAACATCAACAGTGGTTAGTGAACTTTTACAAGCAACGAAATTGGTACGACTACTCGCCCTTTATTCATTTGAATTTCTTAACGGAAGAGGTTGGTGAGCTTGCTCGGGCGGTTCGCGCCATTGAAATTGGGCGTGACCATCCGGGGGAAACCCACCAGACACCGGCAGCGCTGAACGCCAATTTGAACGAAGAATTGGCGGATGTGATGGATCAGGTGCTGATGGTTGCCAGTCAGTACAACATTGACCCGCAGGAACTCTTACAAGCCAGTCAGGATAAATTAACGGCCCGGTTCCACACTGAAAATTAGTTCAAAAAAATGGTAGGCGTCTTTCCTCGGATGAGGAAGGGCGTCTACCATTTTTCGTTGAAAGACCATTGCATTGGAAAGCAACAGCACTGAGGTTGTTTTTTAACAATTAGCGTCGTTCAATCGCCAACAAGAACGGTGGCGTGTGAACCTGGTTAATAAAGCCGTACTGCAGGACCTGATACGTTTTCTGTGGCAGTTGCTGGCAGAAATCGACTACGGCGTTTCGTTCAGTTTGGCCGCCGGGATGGCCCGCGTAGACCACCAGGATAATGCGGCCGCCCCGTGGTAAATGCGGTAAAATGGCCTCAACTGCGGTCAGGGTAGTGGCCGGGTGGGTGATAACTGATTTGTCTCCACCAGGTAAATAGCCCAGGTTGAAGACCGCCGCCGTGACGGATTCGTCCGCGGCTAAGTAATCAGCTACGTGTTCGTGACCCGTCGCGTGAAGGTCGACTTGAGCGCCCAGACCGGTTAACATCAGCTGTTGGGCGGTTGCATCAAGCGCGGCCTGTTGAATATCAAAGCCGATGACCCGGCCAGTCCTGCCAACCAGGTTAGCGAGAAAAATCGTATCGTGACCCTTGCCAACGGTAGCATCCACCACGGTGTCGCCCGGCCCGACGACTTCATTTAAAAGCGTGTGACTATAAGTTAAGGCATTTGGCAAATTCATTTATAAAGCATCTCCATAACGGGTGAGGAACCATTGCGTCAAGGTTAACAGAACGAAGCCCAGTGACCAGCCAGCAATGACGTCGGTTGGATAGTGGACGCCAACGTAGACACGGGATACTCCGATTACGACAATCCAGATACTGAGGCAAATCGTCAGGACCCAGCGCCAATTTCGATGTTTCCGCAAGGACCAGCCAAGAAGGACAATCAGCGAGCCCCACAGCAGCATTGCCGTAATGGAATGGCCGCTGGGGAAGCTATAGGAGCTGGCGGAAACCAGCCGGTCAACGGTTGGTCGTGGGCGTTGGACCAGATGTTTCAGGACACTATTGCCCAGGCCGGCCCAAATCAAGACGTTGAATCCTAAGAAAAGGGCGCCCCGGTAGCGCCGAGCGATAATGAAACCAGCCACCAGTAGTAAGGTGATCCACGTCACTGGCTGGGGGTTACCAGATTTGGTGACGTGAATGATGGCCTGCGTGAGACCGGTGGGAAGGGGCTGGCGAATCCAACTGATGAGCAGTTGGTCGAGACCCTTAATCCATGACTGTTGCAGGACAACTCCAAGTAAATCAATGAGAAAGATAGCCCCGGCCGCCCAGGTGAAGCGCCAACGGGTTTTTGAAATGGTCGTCAAAGGATGACCTCCTATTACATTTGAAATTAAGACCCGGTCAAAGCCCCGGCCGAGTATGTACGGAGTTGTGACTCTTCACAATCACCGCTTGATCACAAAATTAGTATAGCACAGGGGGCTGACAAATTCGGGGGTTGGTGCAAGTCATGACCAAAAATTAAACTGCTGGTGTTACTTGAGGGCGTATTGGTTAATAAGCGGCATAAGTAGCTTGCTTACCTAGGTGGTACAGGACCCTTGAAGATTGCAAGGGGAGTTTCCGAGTACAACCGCCGTTTTGAACGGGCGCAACAGTTACCTGGGATTAGCGAACGGCCAGCCAGTCGTTAGCCACAAGTCACACCAATCTTTTAGCGAAAAAACCAGTGACTCCCTTGCTTTTCCCGAGGGGGTTTGCTAAGATGAAAACAATCTGATTAAGCAAAGACGTTGATGAGAAGTAGTAGTTCGACCGGGTATCAAGTAAGCGGATGGTCGCTGTGAATCCGTTACCTAGTTTGACGAACTTGTCTCTGAGTCTTCTCCGCTGCAAAGTGGGCGTTTGGCGACGTTATCAGCCATTAGAGCCCCAGGCCAATCCTGGGGAAATGTAGGTGGTACCGCGCTGACACGCCCTACAGAAGCTGAATTATGGGCTTCTGGGGGCTTTTTTTGTGGCGCAACGTTGAAAATGAGAAAGGGAGCGAGCAATTTGGCTTACAAACACCAAATAATTGAACACAAATGGCAACACTACTGGCGGGTCAATGAAACGTTTAAGACCTCTGACAACCAAAGCAAACCGAAGTATTACGTGATGGACATGTTCCCATACCCTTCAGGTCAAGGACTCCACGTGGGTCATCCCGAAGGTTACACGGCAACCGACATCATGGCCCGGTTGAAACGGATGCAGGGCTTCAACGTCTTGCACCCAATGGGTTGGGATGCTTTTGGCCTTCCCGCAGAACAGTACGCCTTGAAGACGGGGCACAACCCCAAGGACTTCACTGCGCACAATATCAAAAACTTTAAACGTCAAATTCGGTCACTCGGTTTCTCTTACGACTGGAGTCGCGAGGTCAACACGACCGACGAATCCTTCTACAAGTGGACTCAGTGGATCTTTGAACAAATGTACAAAAAGGGTCTGGCCTACGAAGACAAAATCATGGTCAACTGGGCACCCGACTTTATGGGCGGGACCGTTGTGGCCAATGAAGAAGTCATCGACGGTAAGACTGAACGGGGTGGCTATCCCGTTTACCGGGTACCAATGCGCCAGTGGGTCTTGAAGATTACGGCGTACGCTGACCGGTTGCTGGATGACTTGGACGACCTGGATTGGCCGGACAGCATCAAGGAAATGCAACGCAACTGGATTGGCCGTTCTGAAGGTGCCAGCGTCTTCTTCCCAGTTGATGGTCAGGCCGACACGAAGGTCGAGGTCTACACGACCCGGCCTGACACGTTGTTTGGGGCCACTTACATGGTCTTGGCACCAGAACATGCGCTGGTTGACCAGATTACCACGCCAGAACACGCCGAAGAGGTCAAGGCTTACAAGGCTGCCATTGACAGCAAATCGGACCTCGAACGGACTGACTTGAACAAAGACAAGACGGGCGTCTTCACCGGTGCCTACGGGATTAACCCCATGAGTGGTGAGAAATTGCCAATTTGGATCGGGGATTACGTCCTCGCTTCTTACGGGACGGGGGCCATCATGGCCGTTCCCGCGCACGACGACCGGGACAATGAATTTGCGCAGAAATTCAAGTTACCAATCGTGCAAGTGATTGCTGGGGATGACGATACGGACGTGCAGACGGCCGCTTACACGGGTGACGGCAAGCATATCAATTCGGACTTCCTGAATGGCTTGAACAAGAAGGATGCCATCGCGGCCGCTATCGACTGGTTGGAAGAACACAAGGCTGGCCACAAGAAGGTTAACTTCCGATTGCGCGATTGGATCTTCTCGCGCCAACGCTACTGGGGTGAACCAATTCCCGTTATTCACTGGGAAGACGGCGAAACCACGTTGGTTCCCGAAGACGAATTGCCACTCAAGTTGCCCGCAGCTAAGCAACTCGAACCCTCTGGAACCGGCGAGAGTCCACTGGCGAACCTAGACGACTGGGTCAACGTGGTGGACGAGAATGGTCGCAAAGGGAAACGCGAGACCAACACCATGCCACAGTGGGCTGGGAGCTCTTGGTACTTCCTGCGCTACATCGATCCGCATAACGATGAAGCCATTGCCGATCCTGACAAATTGAAGTACTGGATGCCAGTCGACCTCTACATTGGTGGCGCTGAACATGCCGTTCTGCATTTGCTGTACGCCCGGTTCTGGCACAAGTTCCTGTACGATATCGGTGTGGTCCCAACCAAGGAACCTTTCCAGAAGTTGGTCAACCAAGGGATGATTCTTGGCACGAACCACGAAAAGATGTCCAAGTCCAAGGGCAACGTCATCAACCCCGACGAAATTGTCGAAAAGGTTGGGGCCGATACACTTCGTCTGTACGAAATGTTTATGGGGCCGTTAGAGGCGTCGAAGCCATGGAGTACGGAAGGTATCAATGGGTCCAAGCGTTGGCTTGACCGCGTTTGGCGTCTGTTGATCGACGACAACAACCATCTGCGTGATCGCGTAACGATGATCAACGATGGCACGTTGGATAAGATTTACAACCAAACGGTTAAGACGGTCAGTGAAGACCTCGAAGCCATGCGGTTCAACGTGGCCATTTCTCAGTTGATGGTCTTCGTTAATGAGGCTTACAAGGCTGACAGTCTGCCATTGATCTACATGGAAGGCTTCGTCAAAATGATTTCGCCAATCGTACCGCACATTGCCGAAGAACTTTGGGCATTGATGGGTCACGACGAAACCATTGCCTACGCCAAGTGGCCAACGTTTGACCCTAAGCAATTGGTTGAAGACGTGGTTGAGCTGGTCGTTCAGGTCAACGGCAAGGTCCGGGCGCACTTAAAGGTAGCTAAGGATGCTGCGAAGGACGACATTGAGTCCCAAGCTTTGGCGGACGAAACGGTCAAATTGCACACGGATGGCAAGACTGTTCGGAAGGTCATCGTTGTGCCGGGCAAACTGGTCAACATCGTTGCCAACTAGGGATTGGTGCTTGCCAGCAGGTGACTTTTACGAAAATTAATTTCTAAATAAAAACACTTAGTGCCAGTCACTTTCCTAAGGGGAAGCGGCTGGCACTTTTTGATTGGCAAGAATGGGGCCGATGGGGACAATGAAGGTAACCCGCGAAAAATGGCGGAGTCTTGTAAAAGATGAGAAAAAGGTTAGGATAAAGTAATAATATTCTAATTTTAGTGAGACGAGGGGGAGGTTGAAATGTGGCGTAAGCTAAAAATTCTCAGTCGCTTTGAATTGCGGCAAACGTGGGATGATAAGGGCATCCTGTTCTACACGCTAATTTGTCCGTCCATTTACTTTGTGATTGTGACGTTTAGTTCCGGGGGCCATCCATTTGGCTTGCATAACTTGGCCTACCAATTGCTCGGGTACTGGGCCTACATTATTTTGGTGGGTGTGTTAAATGGCTTTCAATTTGGTCTGATTGGGATGCGGGAAAATAATTTTCTCAAGATGTTCACGATTATTGCGGGGGACAAACGGTTAATTTTCTATAGCAATTTGCTGGTACAGGTGGTTTTTGTACAGATTGAGGTTGTGTTGTTTGATCTCATCGTTCTGATCTTGAATCCGGCGTCTCTGAGTCTGGTGCCCATGATGGTGGGTGGATTCCTGTTGAACTTCATCTTAATTCCGATTGTGGCCGGTTTCAGTAATTTCATTTTGCTGTTGCCGCTCAAGATGAATGTCATGTCGCTGCTCATGATGGGGTACATTTTTTTGGGGATGCTCCTGATTAACCTGCCGTATCAACAGAACTCGCTGTTAAATATCGTGTTGACGATTCTGAGTCCGTTCTCCTATCTCATCAACTTTTACGTCAACGCCTTGCGGGTAATCAGTCAACCGACCTTGTTAAACGTTGCCTTACTGGGGATTGTCGCGCTAGTCTATCTCACAGTTGGCTACTACCCAGTTCGTCACATGAAGCTCCAGTCGTACACCAGTCGGTACTAGGAGGTGCTTTATGAAAATTGAAAATTTTTCATACCAATTACCGGATGGCTGCCAGCTCTTTGACCACCTGTCCGCCACGTTTGAACCAGGAAAAATTAATATTCTTCTAGGCGTCAACGGCGTCGGCAAGAACACCTTGCTAGATTTCATTGCCGGGGTAAGTGAGCGGCACAACCTGCCATTTACGAATTTTCCACTGATGAACCAGGTTGCCTACCAAATGCAAGGCGCACCGTTTACCGGAACGGCAACGGTTGCGGAGACGATTCAGATGATGGTGGATCTGGACCAGCCGGACGGTCGTTTTGAGTCAGAACAATTGCCAGCCATTCTCCAGCCGATTGCGCAGACGCATTTCCGCGATTTATCTGGTGGCCAGCGACGGTTGGTTACGCTGATTGGCGTCTGCCAATTGAAACGGGAATTGTACCTGTTTGATGAGCCGGAGAGTGGGCTGGACGTGAAAGTGGCGGTCAAGGTCATTGATCAGATTAGCCAACTGGCAGCCCGCGGCAAAACCATTATTATGACAACTCACCAGTTTCGAAATTTACCCACTGAAAATGTACGGCTCTTAGTTTTGGCTGGCAAGGGGATTGTGTTTAGTGGTACACCGGCCGAGCTGATGGCAGAAACCCAGACTGATAGTTTGGAAGCAGCGTATTTAAAGACGGACTCATAGCGAAAGAAGGAATTCGGATGGCAGATTCACCAGTAATTTTAACGATCGACGTGACGGCGACAGAATTAGCTGAGATTGATGTGTTGATCGATCAAGGGGTGGTCCATTCCCGCGAAGACTTTTTAAACCGGGCCGTTCGCCAGGAACTTGAACGGAACAGAGCCATTATTCAAACGGTTAGTGCAGAGGAACCCCACGGTAAGTCTTTGGATACATTAGTTGGCAGCTATACGTATACCGATCAGGATATTTTAGAGCAGTTAAAACAGGGTACCCGGAGCAAGTTGTTTATCATTGGCCATTTGAATTTGTCAAAAATTACGAACGAGGGGAACTTGTTCAAAGCGATTAAGACAATCACCGTGGTCGGCAAGCTAACGGCAAGTCCTACCGTGGTGGCCCATTACCAGGGCTCGTAGCGTGCACCAGAACCGACGAGTGCTTCAGTAATAAATCTAGGGATAACAAAAGAGACTGTGGAATTTTTCTCGCAGCCTCTTCGTGTATTTAGGAATCATTTATTTTGCTGTCGGGCTCGTCAATTCGGTATTTACCGTCGACGATGGCGTACAAAGGTGAAGAAATGGAGGATGCTGGCCAGCAAAACGTAGAAGATGACGACGAAGGTCGCATAAGTCAGCCAGAACTTACCAGCCGTGAAGACGCCGAACCACCAGGCTTGGAGGCCCATCGTTGCCAGTGCCATGATGGCAATCATGAAGAACAAGAGTATGTAGCGTTTCAAGGTATTATCATCCTTTCGTGGTCGGTCGGCAATTTTTTTGCCTAGCCGGTGACACTCAGTGAGCTTCTCTGGGCGGGGCGCTTCGGTTCCCCAGGTGCCGGTACCGACAAATTCGCCAACCTTGATCAAGCCGGCACCAGTCAGGATACGATCGATGGTGACGAAGGTCTGATCGGTGATGCCGGTGAAAAAGTTTTCCGTCGAACTGATGAAACAGGTGGTCATGCTCAAATAATGTTTGTCCTTATATTTGCCGGGTAACGTGTCAGCCACGGAGTTCATCCGCACCAGCCGAAACCGCATGCAATCGAAGAATTGTTTCATCACCCCAGCCATGCCGCCCCAATAGGTTGGCACGCAGACAATCCAAAAATCACTGGCGGCCATTTTGGCTTCGATTTCGTCCAATGCGGGGCAGGGTTTTTCCTTGGTGTCGGGGTAAATATCGTAATCCCGTAGGAAAACGGTCTCAACTTCGGCCGAAGCTGGCAGACTGTCCAAGACGGCCTGAAGGTAGCCCGCGGTGATACCTTGGCGTTCATGACTGCCTAACAATGCTAAATAACGCAAATAGAATCGCCTCACTTTTCTGTGACGACTTGCGTGCTTGGCGCAAACTAGTGGCCTATGTAAATCGTTCTGTTGGAAATCTGCCACCACGCAAAGTCGTTCATAGACTTAGTATACCGCATTGAACTACGGAAAAACGTGATAAAGACTGACTTAGCAGGCGATAAGGGCATTTCTCATCACAGTGAATGGTCCAGCTAACAGGGGGACACAAAATTAGTTGGGAGTCGCCACCTGCGGCTGCCAGAGATTCCGCCTGCTGTGGGGACCGCCTGCGGCCTGAGAAGCGGTCCTCCGGCTCGGTTTGAAGCCTGTCAAAATTCGCCAGTCTCCAAACGCGTCCCACGCTGTAAGCTGGTTCCCAGCTAACACCGTCGTCACAGCTACCCCCATCTCTGTCCTCCTTCGGTTAAGATAGGTTTTTCAACATGACGTTGATGTGACCATCGCTGGGCTGGAAACGTTTGTCCACCATAATTGGTCAAAGTCTATGTAGGCGTGAGTGAGCCAGATTTAGGCTCAGCCGTGGGATTTTCCATGTGGTCTTCCTTGGAAAATGGCGACTTTGAAACGCGGGCTTGGCGGTTCAAAGCGAGGTCCAAGACCGCTCTTTGGCTTGGGCCGTCCTGCCCACAGCGTTCCAGCCTAAATTTGGTGAACGGTAAGCCGGCGGGTTTGCTGAATGTATCTTTTGTAAGCATTAATTATGTCCTTAGCCAGAGAAAAAAATAAATCCCCACCGGCCACTGGCCAACGGGGGAAGAAAAAATCTATAGAATTTCAGTTAAAATAGCAAAGAAACGACGACTGACGACCGTTTCTTGGCCGCTCTTAGAAAGTTGATACTTCAGTAGATGTCGGTCAAATTCGTGGAAGAAGACGCTAGCCATAGTTTGATAATCGCTATCGTTAGTCTGATCAATCCGCTTGAAACTGCGCCAGGTGGAATAGATTAATTGAGCATCCGGAATTGCGGCTAACTCGGGAAAGTGGGCCCGAATACTCTTTGTCATGGTTACGACTTGCTTTGCCCGTTCTGGTGACATCTGCATCTTTGGCGCTGCGGTGGTCCCAGCTGTTGCTTGCGTCATATTGGCATTCCTCCTTGAAAAATTACTGTTTCTCGACTAACTCAAGCATACCACTTGTTCAGGCTTTACGGTAAGCGAGACGCTGAGAAAGACGAATAATTTGGAAAACTTTACCGAAACCTGTCAATTCACCGGGAAATCCTATGGTATAATATTTGTTTGATTAGCTTGGATTTTTTCGAGCTGGAAAAACGTTGAATTTAAGAAATTGAAAGTAGGGTGTCAAATGGCGGCAAGGTCAGATCAAACCGGAAACCGAGGAAGTGCACAGGATCAAATGGTTGCCGGCTCAGCGTGGATGACTGGGGGAAGTATTTTCTCCCGTATTCTCGGCGCAGTTTACATTATCCCCTGGAACATTTGGTTTGGGGCATTTTACCTGCAAGGAAACGCGTTATATGGGAAGGGGTATAACATCTACAGCTTCTTCCTGATTGCGGCAATTGCGGGGGTGCCCTCTGCGATTGCCAAGCAGGTGGCGCACTACAATGCGTTGAACGAATACGGTATCAGTGTGCGGTTGTACAAACGCGGTTTGGAAATCGCCATTGTAACGGGAATTTCTATTGCCTTACTGATGTACTTTGGGGCGCCACTCTTCACGGGTGGGGACCCCCATCTGGTACCCGTGCTCCATTCCTTGGCCTGGGCCATCCTGATTATCCCAACGATGAGTCTGACGCGGGGGTACTTTCAAGGCTTCCAGCAAATGGCGCCATCGGCCATCTCCCAATTTGTGGAGCAACTGGTTCGAGTGGCCTATATGCTGATTACGGCCTTCATTATCATGCGGGTACTAAATGGCAACTGGGTTACCGCGGTTTCCCAGTCGACATTTGCTGCAGCCATTGGGGCCTTAGGCGGTCTGATTATCCTAGGGGTTTACTACTGGCGTCGGCGGCACTACTTCCGCGAGTTAGTCGCGAATAGTAACAATGAACTGGTCGTGCCCGCCAATCAACTCTACAAAGAAATCATTGCCCAAGCGGTGCCGTTCATTGTTTTGGGTGCCGGTATTACGATTTTTCAATTGATTGACCAATACACCTTTGCCCCCATCATGCACATGGCGGGCGACTACACGGATGCCCACCTGAACGACTTATTCGCGCTGTTCGGGGTGAACGCTAACAAATTAATTATGATTACGATTTCCCTTGCCTCGGCTTTGGCCGTAACGGTAGTCCCATTGCTGTCGGAGTCATACACACGGGGAAATAAAAAAGAAATTTCGGCACAACTGTCTAACGCGTTTCTGATGTTTGAATTTGTCATGATTCCCAGTGCGCTAGGGATGTCGGCCATTGCTAGCCCACTGAACTTGGTCTTCTATGGTCGGGCACACGCAGCGTTGGCGGCCTCCATTTTGGCTTTCTCGTCGTATCTGTCCATTTTACTGGGGCTCTACACGGTGGTTTCCGCGCTCATGCAGGGAATTTCACAGAACAAACGCGCCGTTCGTTACTTTTTAGTCGGAACAGTGGTGAAATTTATTGTCCAGTGGCCGTTGGTTTACTTCTTCGGGGCCTTTGGACCGTTGATTGCCACGGGGCTCGGCTTCACCGTTACGTGTTACTTAATCATTCATTCATTAGATATGCAATTTGGCATCAATTTTGCCCACATTGCCAAGAAGACGAACGGTATTTTGTTAACGTCGATTGGGACCTACGTGCTCGCCCGGTTGGTTGCTTGGATTGGCGCCTTTAGTGGCAGTCAGGGTCGGGTGATTAACTTTGTGATTGTGATGGCGGCGGTACTGGTTGCGGGATACTTCTACGTGTACGTAGTTTTGCGAACCCGGTTAGCGGACACCATTATGGGACCACGAATGGCTGGTCTGCGGCGACGGTTACACATTCGTTAGAGGAGGTCAAGGACGATGAACATCGAACGTTATTTAACGGAGCACCGGCAGGGAACACCGGGACAAATTTTCCGGTTGTTGCGTCAGGGACGGGTAACTGTCAATGATTTGGTAGTGGATACCCCGCGTGAAAATGTGTCTGCGGCGGATCAGGTACGGGTTGACGGGATGGCCGTAACCGGTCGTCAGCCGCAATACCTCATTTTTAACAAACCGGTTGGGTTTACGTTGGAGCTGGAACCGACCAGTCAGCGTAGCCTGGGTAGCTTGCTAAATGCCTTGGATCAACAACGCACGCTAATGACTTCGGCGGATTTGCCCAAGGAAGCAGCGGGGATGGTCGTTGTCAGTGATGATGACCATTTCCTGACTGAAGTTGCTCAGGCTGATTGGCCGAACACGTTGCAGGTCAGCTTAAATGGCACGACGGTACCGGATTTACCAGTCAACGCAGCGTTCAGTCGGGTAACAACTCGTGTGGACACGGTGCATCAAAGTGTGACCGTGACCTTGGTCACTCGGGATATTGGGGCTGGAATCGCCGTGCTCACGGCTTTGCCAAATGTCAACGGGCCGGTGAACCGAATCGCACTGGGGGCATTGGCACTGCCAGTTGACCTGCCCGTTGGCACGTATCGCGGCCTGTTCGACGATGAAATTGATGCCGTGAGTTCCTTAACGACGCAGGAAACAACAGAAAAATAATCAGGGGGGATTGAGCGGTGGCATGCCAGCAAATGGCGGCGCACCGATCAATCCTTTTTTGATGCTCAAGTTCGAAATGACAGTTTGGGCTCCCCGTGCTAAACTAGCGCTAAAAGAACTGACAGATAAGGAGCACCTACGATGAAAACTTATGGGATTGGTGAGGTCGCCAAGATGATGGATCTCTCCGTTGAAGCTATTCGGTACTACGACCACGCTGGCCTGTTACCGTTTGTGAAACGAGATAGTGGTGGCCGGCGGCGGTTTACGGACGATAACGTCCAATTGATGCGGATGATCTTGGATTTGAAACGGGCAGGGGTCCCGATTAAGGAAATTGCTTACTTCGTTTCCTGGCGGATGGACGGGGATGATTCCCTGGACCAACGCTATGATTTCCTGGATCAACATGAGAAAGTATTGGAACAGCAGATTTCGCAGCTGGAGGATTCTTTGGCCTATCTGCGGTTTAAAAAATGGTATTACAAAACGGCAGCGGCGGCGGGAACCGAAAGCATTCACCTGTTGCCAGATTCCAAGCAAGTCGATCCGCTGACCTACCGGGAATATCAGCAGTTGCGGCAGGCCGGGCACTCGGCGGAAGCGCTTGGAAATAAAGAACAGGATTAATCTGGCAGATGCCGTAAAAAATCGAACTGATGCCTTGACCTATAGTTAACTTCAGCTTGTAAGATAACTCCCATCAACTTATTTAAAAATTGTTTGGGAGTGATTGGATGATTTTACTCGCGTTAATTCCAGTTTTAATGGGTAGTGGCCTGGCAATGCAGACGGCCGTCAACTCAAAGTTACGGCAATATGTGGGCTCACCTTATTTGGCCTCGACCGTGTCATTTACGATTGGGGCGCTCTTTCTAATCGGCCTGACGGTTGCTTCGGGCGTGACGCCCTGGATTGCGGCCAGCACCTTCGCTGACAACCCGTGGTGGATTTGGTTGGGCGGGCTCCTCGGCGTCTTGGGGATGACGGTTAATTTACTCTTGTTTCCCCGGCTAGGTAGCATTCAGACGGCGGTTTTACCGTTGTTTGGGCAGATTATTATGGGCGTTCTGATTGATCAGTTTGGTTTGTTTAGTTCCCCGCAGTCGGGGTTAACCTGGATCAAAGCGTTCGGCATTCTGCTGGTAACAGTGGGGATGGTTGTCACGACGGGAATGGTCAGCAGTACCCAAGCTCAGAGAAATGGGAAACAGAGTCACAACTTGTTCTTGCAACTCTTAGGGATTGGTTCTGGTTTCCTGATGGCCAGTCAGACAGCGATCAATGGGCATCTGGGCGTCGTCTTAGGCTCCTCCGTTCACGCGGCAATGGTGTCGTTTACCGTGGGCGCGGTGTTACTCTTTGTGTTGTTAGCGGTGTTACGCTTACCACTGACGGCGTTACGACCAGCCATTCACGCTGGCGGACATTTCTGGTGGATCTGGCTGGGTGGCTTCCTGGGCGCACTGTACGTCTTTGGCAGCGCCTGGCTGGTTCCGCAGATTGGGACGGGGCAGGTCGTGGTGATTGCCTTGTTTGGTCAGCTCTTCTTCAGTGCACTGATAGATCACTTTGGCCTGTTTGAATCCCTGGTCAATCGCGTAGCTCTGACACGAGTGCTGGGACTAATCACCATGTTCTTAGGCGTTGCCAGCATTCACTTCTTGTAGTGAGTCGTTTTTAAAACTAAAAATCCATGCAAAAGGGAATCGCGACCAGTCAGTTATTGACCTTTCCAAATCATTTCATTAAAATTGAATTAGGCTTTTACTATATTTTAATGAAAAAAGAACTCAATTCAGGACTGAAGGGCAACAACGATGGGCGAGCGGTTTCTATCCGCTAGACGTATTTTTTCACGCGACCAATTGGCCAGTGGTGATTGATGTGTTGGTGAGGGGGCCGGTGTTCCTGTGGTTGGTGTACCAGTTTGTTTGGCTACGTGGATTGAAGAACTACATGAGTTCAGCAGGATAAAGTTCAGCAGGATAAGGAACGGATAGGGGGATTAGCTTGAAAATGGGATTGAATCCGGATCAATTTGCGTTGGTCCGGGTAGGCAGTAAGACGATTGAAATTCGGTTAAATGATGAGAAACGGCGTCGCCTGCAGGTGGGCGACCTCATTTGTTTCTGTAACGTGGCGGACGAGACACAACGGGTCGTCAAGCGTGTGAAGAGTCTGCGACAATTTGCGACCTTTGCCGACCTCTACAGTCACTATTCACCGGGCAGTGTGGGCAGCGCGGCGACAGATGATATCGCTCAGATGGTGGCCGACACGTATACGATTTACTCGCCGAAACAAGAACGACGGTGGGGCGTGGTGGCGATTGGCATTTAGAATTGGCTGGCAGCATTTAATTAATAAAGTAAAATGGCGCCTGGTAATCTTTATCAGATTACTAAGCGTCATTTTAGCATTGCGTAGTTTGAAATTTAGTGTTTAATGTCCTGCCAAACGCTCATTTGACCATTCGTTCTATTTGCCCAGGCATCGTCTGGAATTCGCTTCAGTTGCGCTGGTTGCTACGAGATATCTTGATTTTCAAAGTAGGGTAGCCCCTCGTCGTTTGGCGTCACGGTTCCTTTTTGCTTTGAGAAAATAGCGTCAAGTCATGAACGTTGGCAATGGCCTAATTCTTCGCTTCATGTTGTTTCATAAACGTTGGCAGTGTGGCGGCAATCTGACTGGGCAAGACCACGTACTGGGTCTGGGCCAGCTCTTCCGCAATGGCGCTGTGGGTGTAGACCGCAGCGCAAACGGCGGGATCCGTGGGATGAAATTGGGCAACAAACCCGCCAATCATACCGGCTAGGGTGTCACCCATGCCGCCGGTCGCCTGTGCTGGCGTGCCTAGGGGATTTTGATAGGTCGCGTCTGCCGTGTAGATCTCGGTCCGGTGCGACTTGACCACCACCGTGGCGTGTAAGCGATCCACTGCCGCACGATTCGTTGTTTCAGTTTGTGATGAAATTTTAATGCCACTCAGGCGTTGCCACTCCATTTGATGCGGTGTAAAAATCAGGTGTGCTTGGGGCAGGGCCAGGTGGTCTTGGGCAACCAGGGTGATGGCTGAGCCGTCGATCACCAGCGCTTGGTCGGGCACAATCGCGCTAAACACATTGGCTAAAATGGCCTGCGCCTGATTATCGGTGCCGAGTCCGGGGCCAATCACAACAACGTCCGTTCCCTTGACTAGTTCCTGCGTCTGGGCAAAGTCGCTGATGTCAGCGAACATTGCCTCTGGCAAACGCGCATGCAGACTGCCCTGATTACTGGCATCCGTGATGGTGGTGACCAGACCGGCACCGGCGTAAACGGCCGCGGCACTGGCCATCAGAATGGCGCCACCAAAGTTACGGTTACCACCAATCAAGGTGATGCGGCCATAAGTACCTTTATAACTGTCGGCGGGCCGTGAGTGAATCACATCGGTTAAAATTTTAGGGGTTAATGTTTCCATGAGAAATGGACCTCCTCGTCATCTCCCTTGAGTATAGCACGCTGGTCTAATGAAAAAGTGGTGCGCTTTGCATACCGGCCTAAATAATCATCAAAATGAGTGTTGTGGCCGACCGAAACCCGTTTGTTAGATAGCGCCTTCATGAGAAAAATTTCGTCGATGAAATCGGCTTACATTTGGGGGCCGGTATGCTAAAATTAGATTTAGTATACTTGGTGTGTATTCGTTATGAACGACAGTGAAGGCTCGTGACAAGATTCACGGGCTGGTGAGACACCAGCGTATCCTCGGACGTTAGGTCCCAATAAAATGAAGGAGGTCCAATCATGGCAATTGATTGGCAAAAGCTATCTGAACAGTACCAAGAGGACTACCTTGCAGACTTAACCACGTTGGTCGGCATCGACAGTGCTCGTGATGATTCACAAGCCACCGATGAGTACCCACTGGGTCCCGGTCCGGCTAAAGCTTTGATTGCATTTTTAGGCTTAGCAGAACGCGACGGATTTAAAACGAAAAATTTAGACAATTTAGTCGGTTACGTGGAATTTGGTGAGGGCGATGACACCTTAGCCATCTTAGGCCACGCGGACGTGATGCCTGCTGGTAAGGGTTGGCACACCGATGCCTTTTCGCTGACCGAAAAAGACGGCAACCTGTACGGTCGGGGAACTTCCGACGACAAGGGACCTTCATTGGCTGCTTACTATGGGTTAAAGATGTTAAAGGACCAAGGCATTCTGCCGAAGATGACCATTCGCTTTATTATCGGAACCGATGAGGAAAGTGATTGGACGGGGATGAACCATTACCTCGACCTTGAACCAGCCCCAACGTTAGGGTTCTCACCGGATGCTGAATTCCCTCTGATCAACGGTGAAAAAGGGAACGTGACCTTCACCACTACCTTTGCCGGAACCAATGGTAATGACGTGACCCTGAGTGAATTCGACGCTGGGTTGCGGGAAAACATGGTTCCTCGGGACGCTGAAGCGACGGTGAAAGTCGCTGACGGGGCCAAAGTGGTTGCCGACTTTAACGACTTCTTGGCTAGTGCACCAGTCACTGGTGAAGCCTCTGTGGCCGCTGATGGCGTGCATTTTCACGTGGTAGGTAAAGCCGCTCACGGGATGGAACCCAAGAATGGGATTAATGCCGGGACCTATTTGGCTACTTTCCTCAACACCTTGAACTTCGGTGGGGACGCTGCGGACTTCTTGAGCCTGTTGGCCAATGAACTCCACGACGATTCACGGGCCCACAAACTCGGAATTGCGTTCACCGACCAAGTCATGGGTGACTTAACCATGAACGTCGGGATTCAACAATTTACGGCCGATCAGAGTGCCTTGATCAACACCAACCTCCGTTACCCAACCGGGACGGGCGCCGCTGACATCCAGGCTGGCTTGGAAAAGGCGACGGCCAATATGGCAGTTACCATCAAGCAAGGCCGCGAAATGGTTCCCCATTATGTTGACCCTAGTGATCCAATCGTTGCCACGTTAATGGACGTTTACCGGCAACAGACCGGTGACATGGATGCCCAACCAGAAGTTGTTGGTGGGGGGACTTACGGTCGTTTAATGAAGCGTGGTGTGGCCTTTGGGGCGTTGTTCCCAGGTACGGCCGACACGATGCATCAAGCCGATGAATTTCAACCCAAGGCCGACCTATTGAAGGCGATGGCTATTTACGGTCAGGCGATTTACGAATTAACTAAGTAAGCCGCCTAGTCCGGCGAAGGAGTGAGAGAAATGGCCGCAGAATATAAGCATATTTTAGTGGGGGTCGACGGTTCCCGACAGGCTCGCCGCACATTGGACAAGGCAATTGCCGTGGCTGTGCGGAATGAGGCTGAATTAATCATCGTCACGATCATGAGTGGCGGCGATTACGTTGGCTTGGGTAGCGACACCCAGGTTGGGTTCGGTTACGTTGACCAACAGGTGATGGATGAAGCCCGTCAGGATTTAGAGGCTCAGGTCGATAAATATCGCCGCAAAGCTCAGGATGCTGGCGTCAAGCAAGTCGTTACCGCTGTTTTCTACGGTCACGCCAAAGTCGACTTAGCGCGGACGCTACCGAAAGAGTATCATGCGGATCTGATCATGCTTGGGGCGACCGGGGTAAACGTGGTCGAACGCATGCTGATGGGATCCACGGCCAGTTACGTGGTGGCCAATGCCATCTGCGACGTGCTGATTGTGCGGACCGACATCCATAATCAGGCTGGCAAAGCGACGCAGTTACCAACTGAATAAGACTTTAAAAGGACGAGACCCGCATCACTGGGGTCTCGTCCTTTGTGTTTAGGTTGAAAGTGCAAAATCAGTCGAGGCCAGTCACCTGCGGCTGCCAGAGATTCCGGCGTCTGTGGGGAGCGCCTGCGGCCTGAGAAGCGGTCCTCCGGCTCGGTTTAGAGCCTGACAAAACTCGTCAGTCTCCAAACGCGTCCCACGCTGTAAGCTGAGAATTTCACTCAGCAAACACCGTCGACACAGCTGCCTGCATCTCTGGCCTCCTCCGGTTTTGATTGTTTTTCAACCTGACAGTGATGATTATTGCGGGACTGGCAACTTTTGTCTACGATAACTAGCTACAGTCTATGTAGGCGTGAGTGAGTCAAGTTTTGGCCGGAATGCTGTCGTAAAAAAGTGGTTCTAAAATATCTGTTGTTGGTAATCAAATGAATTTGATTACTGGCAACGGATATTTTTGTATAATCAAAGAATG
>NZ_RHNN01000032.1 GCF_003946245.1 Levilactobacillus cerevisiae | reverse complement strand
TGCTAACTATCATAAGGGAGAGGCTTTCCCTTTTCAATTGCTTATTTTTCTATTTACACATAATTATTTAAACACTCGACACGGGAGAGCCGACCGTTAGTATAGACTAAGGCGTGCTTCCGAGTGACCTTGTAAGGGTGGTTCTTAATGTTCTGGTAGTAACGGACTTTTGTGGCTGATGCTGATGCGGTGGTGGAATTTGTGGAAATAACGCCGCCAATCATGCCGGCAGTAGCGAGGGCAATTACAGCCAATTTAGTCATTTTTACGTTTAACAAAATAGCGATACCTCCTGTGGGTTCATCACGTTACCGGAGAAATCTATCCCAATATCCTTGTTGATTGCGAACGTACAGGTAGCCATGTACCATCTTAAATGACGGAATGTCAGCCTGAAGATTTGGAAATAAGACTTTACCGGAATGTGTTTTTTTGACAGATACTTTTTTAAAGTGATTAGGTTTGTAGAACTTATGACCTACTCTGCCAAAAGCCAACGTGTGTGCAGTGAAACGTACATTTTGATCAGGCCCGTACCAAGTGTGACGATAGGCTTTTGGCATTGCGGAAATAGTTGTGACTGATGCGGCATTAGCAGACACATCTACTTTTGCGTTAAAGGAAAATAAAGCAACGCCGGCCATGGCAAGGACAAGTGCAAAGTACTTGATAATTTTCGACAAAATAACAGCCTCCTTAATAAAATGGTGAGGACCAGAGTGTTCTGGGGACCTCCTAGTGGATAGTTACTTAACTGACACAGTCTTGGTGTTCGTGACGCGTGAGAACTGGCCGTGGGCGTAGTAACCAACAGCAACCGTTACCTTTTTCACTTTGGGTGCGTAGATCTTTTTACTAAAGTGGTGCGTTCGGCTTAGTTTGGCGTAGCTCGTGCCCTTGGACGTTTTAATTTGAGCGTAGTTCGCTTTTTTACCAAGCTTGGCCGTGCCAGTAACTTTGACGTTCTTTTTAGAAGAGGTCTTTTTGGCGGTTAGTTTTGTCAGACGACTCTTAACTGCAGGCATGCCAGTAACTGTGTCAGGCCGAAGATCCATTTGAAAATATTCTATAAAGTAGTCGGCGACGTCTTCAATAGTGCCTGAATCAACCTTGTTAGCGTTTACTGCCTGATTGGCCTCCTCGACTTCATCACTGAGGGAATCTTGATACATAGGCTCGAGACGGCTCTTAAACTGATTGTAGACAGCAATCATGGCCGTGTAATCCTGTTTAAATGCCGAGGTTACCTGACCGTGGCTACCGATATTGCTGACAGCGTCGGATTCCAGGGCCTGCATCACTTGTGAGAAGTAAGGCGTCACTGCCCGTCCATATGCATTGACGGGGTCTGCTTCCATCCGCTTGAAAAATGCTGCGTTAATTTGGCGTTGTACTGCGGGATTGGCCTTTTTAACGGCGGCTTTCACAACACCTTCGTCATTTTTAAAGGTCTGATAGCTGACGGGCGCCTCGTCAAGGCTATCTGCCTGTACTTGCGTGGTAAACGTGGGGATTGCCGGCAACAAGACGCCGCCTAACAAGGTACTACTCAGCAAAATGGTCGCAGTTTTCTTGGTCCAATTTAAGTTCATCATGACTCCTCCAAAAATAGTGAATTTAGGTGAAAATCAGTCCTAACAACTGATTTCCAAATTTAGTATACAACAAAAGTGTAATATTTTCCCTATAAATTAGAATAATAGGTATTTTAAACTCTGTTAAGGACAAAAAATTTAAATTATGGTTGGCTTTAATGCCATGATAGGAGATAGCCAACCATGCAAATTGCAATAAGCAAACTAGTGAATCAAAAGAGACTGTCATTGGGATTAACGATTGAAAGGTTAGCCGAACGTGCTGGCGTTTCTATCAGCCTTATATCACGGATTGAACGTGGTGAAATTGAGAATATTAGCCTAAACAAGCTACAGGCGATTGCAGACGCGCTCAACTTAAACATGAGCGACTTCTTTGGTGATGAAAAATTGTCTGGCGTGAACACGTTGGCACTGCTTGATTATTTACGCGCACTCCCAGAGGATAAGCGGGAAGCTATTGCGGAAAGCATTCTGCGCATCTTGAAGCTATAGGTGATACTTGATCACAATCAGGTGAGCAACCTCCTTAAGTGAATGATCAGGTTGGTAGCGGTGATACTCGGCAACCAGGTCAATGTGGCGGGTATCAACCGTAATTTCAAAGATCCGCATGTTTTGGTAGCCTAGGCGGTAATCTGAGTATTCGGCTATCAAAAACTTTAAGTCCTGTAGTAGCTGTAGGTGTTGGATGAAATCATCTTCAACTTGGGGCACGCTATCATCTCCAATTTTTGCCAAATAAAAAACCTCAACCAAATTTGGTTAAGGTTAGCTTAGCGCGTATGTAAGTTGAGAAAAAGACTTGTCTTGAGGCTGAAATTAATTTGGCAAGATTTATTTAATTGATTTATATAAATTAATTTTAACATGCGTGTCAAATTCCCAGACCCTCGGTGTCACGTCGATGGCTTCTCTGTCACGCATCTAAAGTACAAAAAGGTTGGTAAGAACTGGCCGAAGGTTCACTAATGCTATCTCCCTGTAATACGCAGGAGGTTAGTTGAATCACACATCTAAGAGGGCCTGTCACCAATTTGGTGAACGGGTTCTTTTTTAGTGCGAAGGGATTTGAAAGAATAATAAAGAGTAGGCCTTACTAGAACGCTGATTTGGTAGGGTTGGTAAGATGAAACTCTCATAGGTGATAATTGTGGTGGCGAAGGATTCACAGCTAAAGTAAATTAGCTTTATTATCGATTATGATATATACTAATTGTGACAGCGTGTTTATATTTTGCCTATATAAGCATTCGGTTAAACTGACTATTACTTATTTTGTTTTTATTTGGACACCCTAAGCAAACCCTGAAAGGGGAGGAAATATCGTGTTGAATCAGTTGCGTACGAAACATCGTTATAAGATGTATAAGAAAGGTAAGCATTGGTTATTCGCAAGTATTCTGGCAACGTCACTGGCGATAAGCGCAGTCGATGTGACTGCCAATGCCGATACGGCGGCAGATGGCGATGACCCAGCGGTGGTGGAGGCCGACGGGGCGCAATCACAGCTGCAGGATAAGACCGTTAGTTTAACACCGGTTACGACTGCTGATGGTGGGGTTGTGACGTCAGAGCCAAAAGCGGTCGAGCCAGCACCAGCACCGGCGGACCCAGATCCAGTCGACCCAGAACCGACCGACCAGGAGCCCGCACCTCAGGGAGTTGTACCGGAAGATCCGGCTCCGGCTGATGAGGCGGCTGGCGCGGCTGAGCACGAAGAAAAGGTGGGGCAAACGCCACCAGCAGCGGCCCCTGAGCAGACTGTTAAGCGGATGAAAGCGTCTGCGCCAGGCACGCCACCGACTACCCCAACAACCCCGGCCGTGGTAGTCAGTCCCCTGGCAGCGCAGGTAGCCAAGGTGACCATTGACGACTGGTTACCCAACAAGACTTTGCAGGTAACGATTCTGAATGCGTTGAATGATTTGGGGATTGGTCGGACGTGGGCCACGCCAGAGGACATTACTCAGGAAGATCTGGCATTGCTGACGCGGTTAGATGTGGCCGGCAGTTCCAATTCTAATTTTAAGGACACCTACATTGACGGCACGACGGCGTTCTCGTTGAAGGGCCTGGAGTATGCGGTTAATATCACCCGGTTGAGTTTAAAATCCAACTTGAACGCATCGGGTCAAGTCTTTGGCGATGTGACCGACATCTCAGCCTTAGCGAATATGAAGAATCTGACCTATCTTGATTTAGCCGGTAACCGAATCACAGATATCAGCCCCTTAGTGGGGTTAACCAACTTAGAGGATGTCGATATCCAATACAACAGTATCCTTGATTTGTCAGGATTTTATGGCATGAAGGTGCCGAAGCTTAAAACTTGGTTTCAGTACGTGGTGCTACCAGTCATCCGGATTGACCGGGCCACGAAGTCGGGAACATTGACGGCAGCGTTTATTGATGAGGATAACTATCACTGGAAACTCTCCACGGCAGCTAAGTGGTGGGTGGCGACTGACTCGAAGGTCCCCGGCACGACATACGGTCTGGCTTACTATCGTGGTGGTGACCGGCAATTTAACGCGGACGGCACGATTACATTTAACAACATGCCGGAGCAAGAGCCCGGTGTGACGACGTATCCTGACAAGCACATTCACGTGCAGCAGTATAAGTATTTCATGATTGGTGTTGTCAACGAAAAAGACACCAACCGAATCGCGATGTTCCAACCCTATGTGCTGGCAGATCAGGCCGGTGCGGTGACCGTTTCCTACCAAGATAAGGCGGGGAAGAAGTTAGCTGATGATGTTGTTTTAGAGGCTAAATTAATTGGCGACAGCTATGTAACTGAAGCGAAATATATTGCGGGCTATACGTTGACCGCTCAGCCGGAGAATTCTCAGGGAACGTATACCGCGGAGGATATTGCCGTCGTATACGTTTACGATAAAACGCCGGTGACGCCTCCTGTAAATCCGCCAGTCGTCACGCCCAGTGAAACAGTTAAGGTGACGGTACACTACCAAACGCGTGCGGGACTGGCAATCGCCGACGATGACGTTGTGACTGGTCAGGCGGGTGACAGCTATACGACAACGCCAGCAAGCGTCGCAGGCTACGAGCTGATTGTGACGCCGGCTAACGCCAATGGTGTCTTTGGCAATCAGGATAGTGAGGTCACGTACGTCTATGCCAAAATGGATGGGGATAGTAATCTCGTTGATCCCGGACCAGAAGCGGATAAGGTGGACGCTGAGAAATCGGCTAGTGATCAGCCAACCGGGAACAAAATGAATCAACGGGTCACTGATGGTGATGCGGCACGGATTCGTCAGACGCCAACCGTGAAGGCTGAAGGAAATTCGATTGTGAACTTGGCCGTACCTCAACCAGTGATTGCCAAGGAAACCTTGCCACAGACGGATGAAAGATCAGTGTCGCCGTTGTGGGGGTTGGCTGTGCTGGGGTCACTGTTGGGTTTAGCAGTGGTCGGCCGAAAGCGGAAGAAGTAATTTGGATTTCAGGGATCGGTCGCTGGCCGGTCCTTTTGTATTGGTGACGACACCGGGAGAATTTTAAAATTGGTTCTTGCTATGGTGTGCACTCCATAGGTTATGATGTAATCAGAAATGAAGGTGCATGTTCGTGAAAAGTAGCGAGGTTGCTAAAAAATTTGATGTTTCCATTGATTCCCTGCGGTACTGGGAAAAGGCGGGGCTGATTCCAAAGGTTCCGCGGAATTCGCGTGGTTACAGAGAGTACACGCAAGATGAAATTGACTGGATTGATTTTGTCACTTGTATGCGGAGCTCGGGGATTGGTATTTCAACGTTAGTGACTTATTACCAGCTCTTTAAGGCTGGCGCTGACACTAAGCAACAGCGTCAGCAATTATTAGAAGGACAGTTGGTTGAGATGGCCCAACGGATTAAAGATATGCAACGGGCGTACGCGAGACTGGCAGAAAAATTAACCCACTATGACGATCACGTTGAGGGCGTTTTTAACAAAGGGGAAGACGGAAAATGAAAATTGTTGTAATTGGTGGCTACGGTCATATCGGTTCTTACTTGGTGCCAAAGCTAGTGAAACTGGGAAATGAGGTCATCGTGATCAGTCGACATGAGCGCCAGCCTTATATTGACGACTGGACCTGGCAAAGTGCTCAGTTTGTCGCATTAGATAGAAATGATACAGTAGCATTCACCAAGAAACTAATTGCTTTGAACGCCGACGTTGTCATTGATTTAGTGAATTTCAAGTTTGAAAATACGAAAGAAATCGTCGCGGCTTTAAAACAAACGTCAGTTAGTCATTACTTGTTTTGTTCTTCTGTGTGGGCACATGGCAGAGCACAGGTCTTGCCAGTTGATCCAAATGGTTTAAAAGAACCGTTAGATGATTATGGGAAGAACAAGTACCAAAGTGAGCGGTACTTGAAAGATGAGTACCGTAAAAATGGCTTTCCAGCAACCGTCATCATGCCAGGTCAGATTTCCGGTCCGGGTTGGGATATTATTAATCCAGCAGGTAATCAAAACAGGCAGGTCTTCCAAGACATTGCGGATGGCAAGGAAATAGTTTTGCCTAACTTTGGGATGGAAACGCTCCACCACGTCCATGCGAGTGATGTGGCGCAACAGTTTGTGGATGCCATTCAGCATCGAAACCAGGCTTTGGGCGAGAGTTTTCATGCGGTGTCTGCGCGTTCAATCACACTTTATGGCTATGCACAGTTGATGTATCATTTCTTTCATCGAGAAGCTAAGATTGATTTCTTACCATGGCCTGATTGGGTGGCTAAGGTAGATAGTCCAATTGACAGCGACAAGACGTATTATCATATTGCGCGTAGTGGTCAGTATAGCATTGAGAATGCGCAGCGGCTGATTGGCTATCGGCCACAATACTCAGTGGAAGAAACCATCGAACTGAGTATTCGGGGCGCTGTGGAGCGTGGCACCATTCAGGTGAAGTAACGGATAGTTTAAAGCGACTAATCTTAATTAACTTAAGATCGGTCGCTTTTTGGTTGAGCATTGATTCGTGTTAGTCCCGTAAGATTGGGTCCAAGACTAGCTCTGTCCTTGCAAATATAATTGAGGTAAATCTGCCAAAAATTGCTGCCGGACCGCATCAGTCGTCGTGTTGGCCTCGCCCAAATGAATCCAGTTCGTGCGGTTAGGGTCAATGCCAATGTCCGTAAAAACCCGATTGATTAGATTATTCTGAATCGGATCACCCGACTCACTTTTCAAGTAACTTTTGGTCAACGTTGCCGTGGTAATCACGGTTGCCTTTTGAATGTAGATCAACAGGCCGTGCCACTCCGGCGCTTCCTGGTAAGCAAAACCTTTCAGCATGACTTTATCAAAGAAGCCTTTCAGTTCTGCCGGTAGTTGATGCCACCAAATGGGGGTGATGAAAATTAATTCAGTGGAGTGACTGATCATTTGTTGATAGTGTTTGACCAGCTGATAGGGCGTTTCACCACGGCTAAACAAACGTAATTCTTCTTTAGAAAACCGGGGATTGAAGCCGTCTTGGTAGAGGTCAATCACTTGGTAGGCCTGGTCAGTCTGGGTAAAGTAATCGGTGAGGCGCGTCAAGATGGCATGGTTAAGACTGCCCTCATAGGGATGCGCATAGATAATCGTTTTCATGAATGAGTCCTCCTTCGAATTGATAAGTTGAGTCTATGATATAATCAATGTGCAAACAAGTACGCAAATAAAAGTGCGGTACTAACCCAAAGGAGAGTGTCATGGCAGATATCGATTACATCAAGGAAAATCGGCTACAGGATACGGGATTCGCCTACACTTTACGGCTAATTGGCGGCAAATATAAAATGCAGGCGCTTTACGCTATCCACCTAAATCACCAACCGTTGCGTTACAATGCGCTCAAACGCTTACTGGTTCCGATATCGTTTAAAACGCTAACGAGCACCTTGCGAGAGCTGGAGGCTGATGGATTAGTCCATCGTGAGGAGTATCCCCAGATCCCACCCAAGGTCGAATACAGCTTAACGCCATTAGGTGAGTCTTTGATCCCTGTCATGGAGGACATTTGTAACTGGGGCGAGTCGCAAATGGCAGCCGTCAAACGTGATCGCTGATTTGTAAATTTCTGGAACATCCACCAAACATAGAACAGTAAAAACTGAGAGTGGGATAAAAACCCATCGATTAAATTGGGATAAGAGGTAGCTCCCACGCACAAGACTTTTGGACAAAACTAAACCAGAGGCTAAATCAGGGGAAAATCACGTGGTCTTAACTAGCTGACACCAAGGGGATCCGTACGCTTCTACGTCGCTCTCCAAGACATTCTTCTTCGGGAAAGTGAATAGAATCATTGATTTGACGACATTCTTATGTGGCGTCTTTTCTTTTGGAGCAAATTTTAAAAAAACCTTGCCTTGAAGTAACTGCAAGGGACTATTCTGACTCTATCGAACGAGAAATTGGAAAGGAAGCTATTTGATGCCTAATAAAATTGCACAACAGAATCATGATGAGATGTTCCCTAATCACAAGTCAACGTTAAAACAGACCGATCCAGAATTTATCGATCTCTTTGATAATTTTGCGTTTGATGAGGTCTTACAGCACAGCCACCTGGAAACGAAGCTCCGGTTGAAAGTGACGCTGGCATCCTTAATCGCCATGCAGTGCCTGAATGAATATAAAGCAATGGTGACGGCCGCCTTAAATGTTGGCGTAACGCCGATTGAGATTAAAGAAATTGTGTATCAAGCGGTTCCTTACGCTGGACTGGGAAAAGTTTTTGATTTTTTGTATGGCACTAATGACGTTTTTCAGGCTAAAGGTATGCAATTACCAGTAGAACTACAAAGTACGACGACGCCGGAAACACGCGCGGAGAAGGGCTTAGCTACTGCTCGTCAGATTGTGGGTGACAGTGTTGATCAGATGCTGGCGACAGCGTCGAGCAATCAAAAACACTTCGCAACCTTCCTAGCTGATAATTGCTTTGGTGATTTCTACACTCGGACTGGGTTAGATAAGCAGACTAGAGAACTATTGACCTTTTCAATGCTAATTTCTATGGGTGGTGCAGATCCACAAGTTCGCGGCCATATCAGCGCCAATCAAAACGTGGGCAACAGTAAGCAACAATTACTGGATGTCATCACGGTATTATTGCCTTTCATTGGGTACCCACGGACATTGACCGCATTGAAGTTAGTCAACGAAGTTATGTCAGAAAAGGAGAATCAGTAATGACTATTTTTGAAGATCTCCGTCAGGGAAAGACGATCGATATTCGTGACGCGCAGTATCAAAAAGAAGTTCATGGTGAAATTGATCGGTGCAACGACTTGTGTTATGAAATTAATGCGACGCGTCCAAGTAATCGTGAAAAAATTGTGGCGCTAGAAAATGATTTGTTACACGGCCAAATGCAGAATGGTACTTTCTTCACGCCACCAATGTATATTGATTGTGGTAACCGCGTAAACTTAGGCAAAAATGTTTACGCAAATCATAATCTGACGATGATGTCTGTCGGAACGATTACGATTGATGATGGCGTGATGATGGGGCCAGGGGTTGGATTATTTACGGACAACCATGAGCCCAACAATATCCGGATGATTAGCACGAAAGAAATTCACATCAAAAAGAATGCCTGGCTAGGCGCACGGGTCAATGTGGCGCCAGGAGTGACGATTGGTGAAAACGCCATTATTGGCACCGGGGCAGTCGTTACCAAAGACATCCCCGACAATGCAGTAGCTGTTGGTGTACCCGCCAAAGTAATCAAGTATACGAAGTAGATACTGATACCTTTCCCGCGTCGAAATGACGGACAGTATTATCGGGTGTGAGCGCAACTAATTTTAACCAGGTCGGCACTTTCTAGGAAATTCTGAGAGTGCCAGCTTTGCCTGATGTCGGGTTAATGCTATTCTATTTTTAGTGGGCTTGTTTACGAATTTTTTGACGATTTTTTGACGATACGTCATTACTATAAAAAAATGTTTAATTCTAGAAACGAATCGGCTGGTGGTAGGAAACCGGCACATTAATAGCAGGGTGACCATTTGAGACCGGTCACTCTTTTTGCTAATCAGGAGGTTGGAAAGATGGAGCTGTTTACCTCAACTTTTGTTTTGTTAGTTACCGTAGCAATCGCTAACATAGTGGCGCAGTGGGTTCCGCAAATTTCTAAGACATACTTAGCGCTGTTGGCAGGTGTTATTGTGGGGCTAGTACCAGCACTGGACCAGTTGGTATTAAGCTTTGAAAATGAAATTTTTATGATTTTAATTTTAGCACCACTTCTATTTTTTGAGGGGCAGGTTACCCCGATACTTAAGGTTAGTAGGGGTTTTTCAAGCATCTTGGGCACGGCCTTTGTGCTGGCGATTGGATCAGCTGTTGTGGCAACAGTAGGTATCCACTGGACGTTAGCAACAAGTTTTCCCCTAGCTTTAGTGATGGTAGCAATCAGTACGCCAACCGACGCCACGGCCTTCGAATCCGTCGTGACTGGTCGAAAGTTTAGTGCGCGTCTCGGCAATCAACTGAAAATGGAGTCGTTATTTAACGATGCAACCGGTCTGGTTTTATTGCAAGCGGGGTTATTGTGGTGGCAAACCCGTCAGCTATCTTTGGGTCAAAACGTTGGCCGACTATTATTCTCAGCTGTTGGTGGTGCGATTGTCGGCATGGTGCTGGCTTTCGGATTAATGCTTTTCCGTCAGGCCCTGGTTCGTAGCGAAGCAAACGTAATTTCTTCGCAGACATTAATTTACCTGTTGACGCCAGTTATTATTTATCTGGTTGCGGAAAAATTAGCTGTATCCGGCATTATTGCCGTAGTTGTCGCGGGGCTGGTACATAACAGTGAGGCCAATGGGAGTCGATTTACAGCATCGCGGCAGATGTATTTTGGGACGGAATTAATGAATTTTGTAGTAGAGATTCTAAATGGTGGTGTCTTCGTGATTCTGGGCATTAGTTTAGAGCGAATCGTGCGGGAACAGCACCAACAGATGGTTGTTTCACTGAATTGGTTTTGGCTGGGATTAGCTATTTATGGGTTCTTGTTGGTCAGCCGATTCATCTACGCCTACTTTTTTGTTGCCGGTAAGCAGGTCAAGGACAGCTGGCTCTTTGCGTTCGGCGGTGTTCACGGAACAGTGACCTTGGCCATGACCTTCTCGATTACGGGTTTAATACCGACGACACAATTTCAACAGGTTATTTTAGTAGAAACTGTGGTCATTATTGCCAGCATGTTGGTACCCACGTTAGTCTTCAAATGGCTCTTACCTCGAGACGGTGATGTGCTCAGCAAACCCGTCCTCTTGGCCCAGATTCGTGAGCAAATGACCGCTGTGGGGATTGCGCGTGTAGAGAAATTGCAACTCAATTCGGAAATCAAAGCAACGGTCATTTATGACCTGCAGGATCAAAATAAGACCAATCCATTACCGTTGTTCTTACGACGCTGGCGTGGGATTACCAATCATCATGAGGCGGTCAGTATTTTGCAAAGCCGTGATCAGCGCTGGGCAATGATGCAGGCCTTTGCTAGTGAACGGGCTTTTCTGGCCGAACAAGCACGACAGCATGTGGTTGATGTGAGCTTACTCCACGATATTTATACGGAAGTTTTGATGGCTGAAGCATTGGTAGTGGATCCCTATAGTCGGTTGGTTTAGCAATCAGCCGAGGGTTAAACGCCGAATGGGCGTCCAGGGAGCAACGCTAATCAATGGTGAGGATGGTTACTGGGCCGAAATTGCCAGCTCGTTCATATAACCAGTCTCTAGTCTGGATGTCGGTTTTTGCTGTGATTGCGTTGCTGTTCGCGATTGGTATTGTGAAAGGCGAAAGAAAAGTGTAAAAGGGCTTGCCTTGCAGTAACTTCAAGGCGGTAAGATGAGCTATATTAACTGATAGGCGGTGACTTGTATGAAATTACGTTATCAAGAAGAGAGCTTTCCACTGGTTGTTAACCCGGATTTTGAAAAGCAGGTGCTACTGAAATTGCCTTTAACCCTGACTTTTAAGTTAAATGGGGGTCATGAATATTTCGGCCAATTGCCAACGACCATTGACTACTCGGCGGATTTAACCGGAAAGGTAGCAGCTGGTGGTATTTACTTTTTCCAGGATTGGCAGGCCTTTTCATTGAATTTTGGTGATCAAGATATTTCGCCGTACCAAGTTAGCCGACTAGGTAGTTTCCCGACTGAGTTTTTACCAATTTTGCAGAAGAAAACGGACAGCTTAGAGCTAACGTTGATTGAATAACGCGCGGCGACTGGTACTGAATCTTAGAGATTGAAAAATTGAAATTTATTTTGTCAGTGTACTTGCCTTGCAGTTACTTCAAGGTTGTAGACTAAGGCTATTCAAAGATGAAGTGGAGGAATTTCATTATGACAAACGTTTTAATTATTGGAGCAACGGGTTCTGTGGGTAGCGTGACTCGGCGGTATTTTCTGGCTAATACGGATGACCAGTTAACGTTAATGGCACGGAATACTGGCCGCTTGGGGCAGTTGCGTGCTGACCGTGAACGGGCAATTACCGGTAGTGTGACTGACAGTGCTGCTCTACAGGAAGCCTTGGCTGATCAAGACGTGGTTTTTGCTGCTTTGAGTGGTAACTTAGCGGGGATGGCCAAGAGTTTAGTGACGGCCATGGATCAGGCAGATGTTAAACGACTATTGTTCATTGCCTCAATGGGTATTTATAATGAAATTCCAGCTAGTGTCGGTGGCGGGAACCTTGCAGAAAATCCTATGTTACAAGGGTATCGGAATGCTGCCGATGTCGTCGAAGCTTCTGATTTAAACTACACGGTGATTCGGCCAGGTTGGTTTGATAATGGTACTGATACGGATTATGAAGTGACAGAAAAAGGCGAACCATTCGGTGGGCACGATGTCTCACGTAAGAGTATTGCCGACTTGGTTGTCCGGCTAGCCCACGATACCACGATGGGCACGCGAAACAGTTTGGGAATCAATCGGAAATAAAAAGGAGATCAGACTGATGGAAAATAAAACTTGGTTAATTACGGGTGTTAGCAGTGGCTTTGGTCACGCAATGACGGAACAACTTTTGGCACAAGGTAAGACGGTCATTGGTACGGTTCGGAATGCAGCTAAGGTACAAGACTTAGTGAACCAATACCCAGACACATTTGTGAGCAAGTCATTGGATGTGACGGATGTTGCGGCCATTCATCAATTAGTTGATGAATTAACGCAAAACTATCAAATTGACGTGTTGGTTAACAACGCCGGTTATGGCTTGTTCGGTGCGGCTGAAGAATTAAGCGATGCTGAAGTGAACCAGATTATTGCGACCGACTTAACGGGCTCAATCCAAATGGTCCGTGCGATTTTACCAAGTATGCGGGCGCAAGGTCATGGACGCTTGATTCAAATTTCTTCATACGGTGGTCAAGTAGCCTTTCCTGGGAACTCAATGTATCACGCGGCTAAGTTTGGGATTGAAGGTTTCATGGAAGCCGTCGCCCAAGAAGTTGCTAGTTTTAACATTGGTGTCACGATTGTTGAGCCTGGTGGTGCGCGGACTGAGTTCCGTTATGGCAGTGCGCAGGTTGCGAACTTCTTGCCAGCCTATGAAGGTAATCCGGCACATGCATTCCAAAAGATGCTTGATCCAGCCAATGGTCTTGCTCCCGGAGACCCGGTACGGATGGCCAGTCGAATCGTTGAAAGTGTTGATCAAGAACCAGCGCCTCTACGAATGGTCTTGGGTTCTCAAGCGCTTGAGAATACGATTGCCACGCTGGAAAAGCGCGTTGCTGATTTTAAACAGCAGACTGATTTGGCAGCGTCAACCGACTTTCCTGCCGGGGAGTAGTATTTAAGATTTAAATGACGTGGTATGTAAAAAATGGTCGTGTCTTTGTGGAAGACCGTGGATAAGATGTTTTGATCTTATGAAGTAACTAATGAGACATTGTTAACTGAAGGAGGATTCCGAAGATGGATGAGGAATTACGAAAACTCTATCGTGACTATAATACTGTGATGGCGGCTGATGACACGGTGAGGTTAGGCAAGTTGTTAGCACCAGATTTTACGCTGACGCATATGACGGGCTACGTGCAGCCCAAGGTTGAATGGTTACAGGAATTACAACAGGGAACGATGCATTATTATTCTTCTGTAGAAGATCAGATCAGTCTGCGAGAGACGAGCCACGGCTGGCACATCATTGGACAAAGTCGTGTGGTTGCCAGTATTCACGGCAGCGCAAAGACTGAATGGCCACTGAATACAGATCTCTACGTTCAACGTATAAATGGTCAGTGGCAAATTATGAGTGCGGTGGTAACGACGTATTAAAAAAGGTCCAAGCGCATACCCGGTGTTGACAGGGACTACGTAGATGTGGACTCAAGCCAAGATTAGAAAAAAACGAAATAAAGTGGAGTGATTTTTATGAGTCAATCAGTTAAAGCTCTATCGGCCAATATCAAAGGTGATTTTGCTTCATTCAATCAGACAGTGATTGAGCGGCGTGACTTACGGCCGGACGATGTTGCCATCGATATTAAGTATTGTGGTATTTGTCATAGTGATGTCAGTATGGTGCAGTGGCAGGGTGCCCATTTCCCGATGGTTCCTGGACATGAAATTGCAGGAATCGTTTCAGCAGTTGGGAGAGATGTTAAAAACTTTCAACCTGGAGATCGAGTCGGAGTTGGCTGCTTTGTGAATTCTTGTGGTCAGTGTGCAGCATGCAAGGCCGGCCAAGAGCAATTCTGTGAAAATGGCGTTGTCGTTGTTTTTGATTCTGAAGATGATGATGGCACAATTACGCAGGGTGGTTACTCACAATCAATCGTTGTTAAAGACCGCTTTGTTCTGCACATCCCGGATGAACTATCTCTTGAGGATGCGGCACCGTTACTGTGTGCTGGGATTACCACGTATAACCCACTGAAGCGGTTCAATGTGGGGAAAGATAGTCGAGTGGCCATTATTGGTTTAGGGGGCTTAGGCCATATAGCTGTGCAGTTTGCAGCAAAGATTGGTGCCCAAGTTACGGTGTTGGGGCACTCTGAAAGTAAGCGTGGTGAGGCCCAACAATTTGGTGCAACGGATTACCAAATTCTGAAGACACCAGAAGATTTTCAAAATTTGGCTGGTCATTTTGACTTTATTCTTAACACAGTGGCAGCTGATATGAATCTAGATAATTATTTGCCGTTGGTCAAAACGGACGGTGTTTTCTGCTATGTGGGCATTCCAAGCAATGACATTCATTTTAACCTGTTCTCAATCTTCGGAAATCAGGCAAAGGTGACAGCCTCCAATGTTGGCGGAATTCAAATGACACAAGAAATGCTAGACTTTGCGGCTCAAAACGACATTAAACCTCAGATTGAAATGATTGGCATTAATGATGTTGAAAAAGCTTACCAGAATATTTTAGATAGTAAAGTGCATTACCGCTACGTGATTGATATGTCAACGCTTAAGTAGTGCGGCGAGCGAATCAGTAGGCTGGCTTATCTAAATTGACATTTTTCGGCCGGTCAACGCTTAAGTAATTCTCTGCACAAGATTTCAGGTTGAGCATCTCCAATAGAAGTTGTGACAATTTGTCATCGAAAAAAGTTAATCGACGATAGCAGCTCATCGCCCGTGCATGAAATTGGTGACAGTGTTGCAAATGGCTGTAACATGGCCTAATCATAGAACTACCAAAGAATACGGTTAGCCCTAGCAACCAGGGACTAACCGTATTTTTTTAGACTATGCCTCTCCGCCAACCAAGGTGATGCGTTGGCGAATGTAGGTGTTCTGTTCGATAATATCCAGCATGCCCGTGGCGTAGTCGGCATAGCTGATGTAACTATCCGCGTCGGATTTTGCTAAATAGTTTTCGCCGTCCACGTGGTAAACGCCAGTGGCCGCGCCATCCGCATCGTAGTTGAAGGCCGGTGTGACGTAGGTCCAAGCTAAATTGGAGTACGAACGTAACCGACTTAAGCTGGCAACCAACGCATCGGCTAGGGGTAACCAATCAGCTGGATAGTCTGCGCGATCCTTCAGCATTTTGGTGTGATCCGCATTGATGTAGAGGGTGCCGGCACCACCAACCTTCAGGTAGCGCGTCTCAGTTCCAGATAGAATCTGTGCCAGGTGAGAGAGACCGGTAGTGTGAATGGCAAACGTTTCCGGCGTCCAAGCACTCACGGCGTCAATGACGACATCGATGCCAGCTAAGTCAGTCGCGGTTAGATCCATTAAATCCTTAATGAGCAGATTGTCGTAAGTGACATCATCGTGTTGACGATGGGCAATGGCTAGGACAGAATGGCCACGTTTCGTGGCTTCTTGAATCAGTGCCCGCCCGGTTTTTCCGTAGGCACCAATGACAGCAATTTTCATGATAAAACTTCCTTTCAGTTGGGTAGTCGTAAAGTAGAGTTGTTTGTTCCGGCTGGGATTAGCGTAAAGAAAATCGCTAGGTAGCCCGCCGTTCTCTGAAGAACAAGGACTAGCATACGCGCCACGACGGCATAATAAAAATGCTTATCATACATGCTCGTGATACATAAAATGTATATCTAATGAACTGTGATAAAATAACTGTAGATAATTAAGCGCTGACACAGCGTAAATACGGGAAAGAAGTGTTGGTCATGGATGTCCGGGTACTGAACTATTTCTTGATGACGGCCAGAGAAGAAAACGTGACACGCGCAGCGGCATTGCTTCATTTAACGCAGCCAACCCTGTCGCGGCAACTTAAGGGTTTAGAGGAAGAGCTAGGCGTCGAGCTGTTTCGCCGCAGTAATCACAGCATCTATTTAACCAGAGAGGGGCTGTTGTTCCGGCAACGCGCGCAGGATATGGTAAACATGCTAGAGCGTGCGCGCGAAGAACTGCAGCAGACTGAAGAACTGGCGGGGACGATTGCGATTGGGTGTAGTGAGTTGCAGAGTATGGAAGAAGTTGCGGACCTCATCGACCGTTTTCAACAGGCGCATCCCAAAGTGAAATTTGCCCTCCACAGTGGGAACAATGAGGATATTAAAGGCTGGATTGAACAGGGGTCAATTGATCTGGGCCTCTTAATTGAGCCCGTTGAAATTGGCAAGTATGACTTCGTCCGGATGACGGCTAAGGAAGAGTGGGGAGTTCTCGCACACGAGGATTCTAAGTTTGCGTCCTACGAGGCAATACGTCCTGGTGACCTTGTTGGGACGCCGGTTATTACCATCTTAGATAAGGTCGTTCAGAATGAGTTGGCCAATTGGTCCGGTGAATATGCGGCTAAAATGGGGAACAAGGCCCGCTACAATCTGGTTTACAACGCTGCGATGTTAGCACAGAGAAATCATGGCGTGGTGATTTGCTTGAAGCTGAATCAGCACTTTGATCATTTGGTTTACGTGCCGTTAGTTCCCAAGCTGACACTGAATTCTGTGTTGGCCTGGCGGGGGCAACAGCCGCATTCACAAGTAACGGCGGCGTTTATTCGATTTGTACGGGAAGAGAAGATGCAGAAGAATTGAGTGGTGAGCCGTGGCCTTTAAGGGACACGGTTTTTATTTTGCAAGAAATACATAATATGAATAACTAATCAGCCATAATAAGCATTTAACATATCAGTAAAAGGGCGATACACTATGGTCATCAACTTAGGAAATGCGATGGAGGTAATCAATATGCAAACTAAAGCAGTCGTCATGAATGATTATGGAGACAGTTCAGTCTTAGAGGAAAAAGAGGTATTGGTGCCGGACTTGAAGCCCAGCGACGTATTGATAGAAGTTCTGGGCACGTCCGTGAGTCCATTTGATATTGGCATGCGGCGTGGTGATTTCCGTGAACGCATGCCAATTCAATTGCCAGCGGTTCTCGGAACGGATGCCGTTGGTCGAATCGTTAAGAAGGGTTCAGCGGTGACTGATTTCCAAGTCGGCGAAATTGTCTTGGGTATCGTGGGCAATACCAGTCTGGGAGCTTACGCGGAGCTGGCTATCCTGGACGCGCACACCGTTGCCCGGCTGCCACAGGGCGTTGCGCTGGATCAAGGAACCGTTACGATGGTGGGCGTGCCAGCATACTTGGCGTTATTTGATAATGGTCAGTTACGAGCCGGGCAATCAGTCTTGGTTCATGGTGGTGCGGGTGGTGTGGGGACTTTGGCAATTCAGTTGGCTAAACAAGCTGGTGCGACGGTTTATACCACGGCCAATCCTAAGGATGAATCACGATTAAAGGCTTTGGGAGCCGACAAAGTTATTGATTACCATACTGATTTCCGTGATGCCGTCGCGGATATAGATCTGGTGATTGATACCGTTGGTGGTGAAGTTTTACGGCATAGTTTTGACGTTGTCAAGCCGGGTGGCCGGTTAGTCACCTTGGTAGAGTACTTAGAAAATGATGTGACGGCTCAATACCCACAAGTGCAGGCACAGTTCTTGAGTGCTCAGGGAACCGGAACACTGGCAAAAATCTTGGCTATGATGGCGGACGGTAAATTGCGGGTACCCATTCAGAAAGTGTTCCCGTTGTCCCGTGATGGGGTGGCCGATGCGCAGGACTATTTGGAAAAGAATCACGTGTTTGGTCGGGTGGCTATTTTAAAAGAATAGTTATGGGTCCCGCAACTAGAAAATAACAGAGTTAGTGAGGTGAGGACGATTGAATCGGTCCACGGTACAAGCAACCTATCAGTTGTCTGATCAAGTTTTAAGTGATTACGACACTTGGGTAAGGCATGATGAGACCAAGCCTGATGAACGTCAATACGATGACGCTGACTTGGTCTACCTGCAAACCATTGCGGCACTCTATACGATGGGGTTTACGGCAGCAGAGGTGGCAACTTACCTGCAATTTGACGAACGGAATCAACGGACAACTGAACAACGGTTAGGGCTCTTGACGCGCAAACGAAAGGAACGGCTGGCCGAGATTCACCAGTGTGAAAGCCAGGTGGCGGCGATTGACTATCTACGCTTTCACTTGAACGATCAAAATAAAGGAGCTGAAAATGATGGATAAAGTGACATTGAATAATGGGGTGCAGATGCCCCAGCTGGGATTGGGCGTTTTCCGAGTTACCGATTTAGCTGAGGCCGAAGAAGCTGTGCTGCAGGCTATCCAGATGGGCTACCGATTGATTGATACAGCGGCGGCTTATGGTAACGAAGAAGCGGTTGGTCGTGCGATTAAGCGTAGTGGCGTGGATCGGTCGGAGCTGTTCATTACGTCAAAGCTTTGGCTGACGGATAATTCCTATGCGGGTGCACAGCGTGGCTTGGCGCGGTCGTTGGCAAAACTTGGACTTGACTATGTTGATCTATACCTTATCCATCAGCCTGTCGGTGACTATTATGGCGCTTGGCGTTTCTTGAGTGAAGCCAATCAGGCGGGAACAATCCGCGCAATCGGCGTCGATAACTTTAGTCAGCAAAAGTTGGTGGACCTGATTAACTTCACTGACGTTAGACCGGCAATTAACATGGTTGAAACGAATGTTTTTAATCAGCGTGAGGCAGACCAGCAAGCAATGGTGGACTTCAACGTCCAAATGGAAGCCTGGGCACCATTCTCCGCTGGCAGCCAAAACATTTTTGAAATTCCAATCTTAAAGAAAATTGGTGCGGCACACCATAAGTCGTCAGCACAAGTCATTCTTCGTTGGCTGCTGCAACGTGGAATTGTTGCTATTCCAAAGACGACCCACGTTGAGCGGATGCGTGAAAATTTAGCAGTCTTTGATTTTACGTTGACGCCAACAGAGATGACACAAATCAAGTCTTTGAATACGGGTGAAGGTTTTGCTTTACCAAGCGATGCCCACGGATATCAAGACATGTTAGATATGTTTCAACAGTTCTCAATTAAAGAAGAAAAGGATTAGGTGATTAAAATGGATATGACAGCAACTTACACGTTAAACAATGGATACAAGATTCCAGTCGTTGGCTTTGGCACCATCATTCCCGATGGCCCGGATACGGTGAAGGCGGTTAAGGATGCCATCAAGAGCGGCTACCGATTGATCGATACGGCCGAGGCTTATGGCAACGAAGTTAGTGTCGGCCAAGGGATTCGTGAAGCCATGGCTGAAAATGGCTTGCAGCGGTCGGATGTGTTGGTCAGCACCAAGGCTTGGTTCACGCACCGTGGCTATGACGGTACGGTTAAGGCTTTCAACGATTCCTTGGCCCGGTTAGACTTGGACTACGTGGACGTCTACCTGATTCACTGGCCTGTTAATGCCAAATGGCATGATGACTGGCGTGAGCTGAACGCAGATACTTGGCGCGCGTTGGAGGACCTTTACAAGGCCGGCAAAATTAAAGCGATTGGCGTGTCCAACTTCTTGGATCACCACTTACAAGCATTGATTGAGGATACTGAGATTAAGCCAATGCTGGACCAAATTGAGTACCATCCCGGGTTTGCCCAAACGGCTACGGCTGAATTTGCCCAAGCCAATGACATTCAGGTTGAGGCGTGGAGTCCGTTTGGTGGACCCGACAGTAATGTTCTGACGGAAGCGACGGTCAATTCGATTGCGACGAAGTACGGCAAGCAACCGGGCCAAGTCATCTTGCGGTGGTTGATTCAAAAGCAGATTATTCCGTTGACGAAGTCGGTGAGCCCGGCACACATGGCGGCTAACTTGGATGACTTTGACTTCAACTTAACCGACGAAGAGATGGCGGCGATTGATGCGGCACCATTCAGCGGCGGGATGCAGTTTGATCCGGACACGGCGCAGTCTTAAGGGTGAATTGCAGATATAAATTAAAGATGGCTGATTCCGATTGGAGTCAGCCATCTTTTTATGGACTCAGAAAAGGGTACACGAAAAAACCGCCATGCCAATTCAGGCACAGTAGTTTTTAGTGACCCGTTTGGATACGACAGGTATCTCAGTTGCTAGCATTATACTAACGCACGAATTTTTAACTGTTAATCTCCGTTTCCTGTGTCACGGTTTCCGTCATCTTGCCAACCAGCAAAGAGTTCGTGAATATCTCTGGGCCGTTTCGGAACTGGCGTGAGGACAATTGACTTATCCTGAATGGTGAGTATGAACTCTTGATCATCCGTCAAATGTAATTGGTTAATCACACTGTTGGGAATGATAACTGCTTGTGAGTTGTCCCATTTTGTTAAATAAACACGTTCATTAATCGCTGCCATGGGTTAGTGCCCCCCCGCCTTCTCTATTTAGAATGAGTATGGCCGATGTAGATGCAAAACGCAGTTGGTTAGCCTCACAAACCGCTGAACTGGCAAGGCCCACAGCACTTGGGTTATAATGACGTCAATACAAAATACCAATCAAGGTGGTACCGACCATGAAATATATAATTTTCACCTGTGAGCTAATCGCCATTGGCGCCTGGCTATACTTCGGCGCTGCCTTTTCAATCGTCCTGAAAGTCGTGGGCGTGCTGGTCATTATTGGTCTTTCCCAGCTGATTCATTCGTGGTTGGGCGCACGTTAGGTTCCACCGAACACAGAATGAGCTTCGCTGATAAATGCCAATAGTACCAGCACATTGACGCCATTTTCACCGGGCGTCTTTTCTTTTGGAGCCACTTTACCTAACGTCAGCAAAAAGGCCGTGACAAATCGCCACAGCCTAATGCAACCGACACTATTATTCGTACGACAACGCTTCAATTGGATCCAGCTTAGCGGCTTTCCGAGCCGGTGCCCAAGCGGCAATTAAACTGATGAGCACGCCGACTAAGATGGCGAAGAGCATGAAGCCGGGCGCCACCTGGATGATGCTGTAGTGCACGAAACCCTTGGCAGCGGCGTTGATTGCGAGTCCCAGTAGTTCGGCGAAGACGAGGCCGAGCACACTGTACAGGAGGCCGAGGATCATGGCTTCGGAGACGAAGAGCGCCCGAATATCCGCCTTGCGGACGCCTAACGCCCGGAGAATCCCAATTTCCTTGGTTCGGGTGCCGACACTAATGTAGAGCACAACAATAATCATAATAGCGGAAACAATCAGCGAGATGGCGGCAATCCCGGCGAGCACGTAGGAGGCCAGGGAAACGTACTGGTTAATCGTGTTGATGTAGGAGCCGACCCCGGTCAACTTATAGTTCAGCTTCTTTGCCTGAGCTTCAAAGGTCTTGACGTCCTTGAGTTGGTGGACCGTCACGGCAAGAAAGGTTGGTTTGAGCGTCACGTCCTGGGCCTTCGCCATGTTGGCCACCGTTTGCCAGCTCAGAACGGCCGTGTTACTGGACTTGGTGAAGCCGACCACGCTGACTTGCTTCTTTAACAGGACGGGGCGTTGGTGGGCGTCAGTCGCGTTGACGTACACCGTCACGGTTTTGCCGAGTAATGCCTGGTAGTGGTGCTTGTTGTATTTCTTAGCGATGTCGCGGCTGAGGACAATCGTGTTGGTGCGCGTCGGGTTCTGCCCCTTGATCAGGTTCTTGCGCAAGAATGTCCGATTGTAAGTCTGGGAGTAGGAGGTCGTCACGTTGCGGCCGTGGTACTGAACCTGGACGCTGGGCATGAAGAAACCCTTCTCCACGTGGGTGACGTGGCTGAGGCCTTTCAGTTGCGCCACGTCTTTAGCAGTCATTTGCACGGCCGCGGTGTTGCCGTCCTTGACCTTGTGCGTGACCTCGCTGGTGGTCGGGTTCAGGTTACCACTGATTTCGTGGCTGATGTATCCGCCGATGCCCCGGCCGAGCGCCAGCATGAGCACGACGCTGAAGATGCCGACCGCGCCGCCCAGTGTGATGAGCAAATTGGTGCCAAAGTTGCGCTGCATATGTTTCAGGGCCATTTGAATGATGGCACGAAAGCGGAGGTGGCGGCTCTTTAACGCGGGACTCTGGGTGGCGTCACTGTAGGGCATCTTCAACGTTTCATCGCGATCGAGAATGCCGTGGTCCAAGTGAACGATCCGCGTGCCGTGCGTGGCGACGGCTTGAGAGTGGGTGACGGCAATCACCAGCTTTCCCTGCGCGGCAATGGTATCCAGCAATTTTAAAATTTCCTGGGTGTTCTGCTCGTCCAAAGCGCCAGTCGGTTCGTCTGCGATAATAATTTGTGGATCGGTCGCCAGGGCCCGGGCAATCGCCACCCGTTGCTTTTGCCCACCGGAAAGCTGATTGGGGTACACGTTTTCACGTTTAGCCAGACCGACTTCGGCCAACAAGTGCTGGGCTTTAGCGACCTGATCCGCGTGCGGGAGGGTGGTCATTTCCAGGCCGACCAAGACGTTTTCCAGAATCGTGAGGTGACTGATCAGATTGAACGATTGAAAAATAAAACCGACATTTTCGCGGCGATACTGGTCGAGCTCGCGTTCATTCATCTGGCTAAGTGAGCGCCCGTTAATGCTGACGTCGCCGGTGTAATCGCTATCCAGCCCGGCAATGATGTTCATCAGCGTTGACTTCCCGCCACCGGATTCGCCGACAATGGAAACGAACTCGCCGGGACCAAACGTGGCGTTGATGCCATTTAACACGGCCAGCGCGGTGCCGTCCGCTAAGTGATACGATTTGTGGATATTGTTAATCTCTAAAAAATTCATGAAATTCCCCCTGAAGTGAATTGGCCTAACACTGTTAGACTGATGGCAAAAAATTATTTTCGATCCTCATGCGACTGCTTGAACGTGGCATCCATGCCCTTTAACGTGACCGCGGTGAAGAAAATACCAACCATGATAATTGAAACCGTAATAATAACAATCATTTGTAACCCCTCCAATTTAAAATTCAGTGGCTAACCTAACACCGTTAGCTTTATGACCATATTCTAACACCGTTAGGCTATCTGTCAAGTCCTTTTGGCAAAAAATCGTGGTATACTGGTGGCATAAACTAACGATGTTAGATTGGAGACGACGACATGAAACTTGATCGGCAAACGATTCAACTAGCAGCGATTACGCTGTTGAATGAAACTGGTCTGGAGACGCTTTCCATGCGAACACTGGCGAAGTCGCTGGACGTGAAGGCGGCCTCCCTGTATTTTCATTTTAAAAATAAGGATGAATTGATGGAAGGCATCGCTGAGCTCATTTCTGGGCGAATCAGTCAGCGCTTAGCCAAGGTTAAAGACTGTGATTTTTACCAGTTGGCGCATATCTTGCGAGAAGAGTTAAAGCGGGTGAATGACTCGCCCAAAATTTTCGAAATTACCTACCCGTTTACGCCTAACCGGACGAAATTAATTTTGCTGGGGATGCAACTGATGCAGGACCTGGGCGTGGATCAGCGCCATTTGACGGTTGCGGGGAATATGGGCAATAACTTTGTCCTGTCTTACGTGGCTGACGAACAGTACTTTGCCCGGGGCACCCAGCGGCAGATGCCCGCCGAGTTTGCGGCACAGTTTCCTTCACCAATTGACTTGGCCAATCCGGATGAGGCTTTTGACTACGGCCTGGATATCTTTATTCATGGGTTGCAGGCGACGACTAAGTAACGGGGGTTGCGTCGACAAGCGGGTGAAATAAGTTTCCATGATAAATAGCAACGGCACAGACAATCGTCAGGGTTGTCTGGGTCGTTGCTATTTGGGTTAGCTGTGAAAAAATTGCGCGATTGTCTGTGCTCTAGCGTTTCCAACGGGGGCGGCCAGAGGGGTAATCCAGCACTGGTTGTCCAGAACAACGAGTGTAAGCCCTTACGATAGCTGGCTACTTCTTCACCGTTCCCAAGCCAAATTTCACGTTATCCAAGTGGAGCTCGTGCAGGCGCTGGTCACCCCAATCGTACATGGCATCAATGATCGGTAGGAGCGATTCACCCAGTGGCGTCAGGGAGTACGCCGTTTTGACGCGGGGGCCACCGTCTTCTTCCTGGCGGTTGAGCAGGCCATCTGCCACCAGTTCCTTTAGCTTCTTGGCGAGTTCCTTGTGGGAGGCGTGGGGCAATAGGTCCTGAAGCTGGTAAAAGTAGTAGGTGCCCTCATGCCCCAGGTGATAAATGATGTTGACCTTCCATTTGCCGTTAAACATGGCCAGCGTGAACTCCTTGCGGCAGGTGTAATCGCCGTCCCGTAGCCGTTGTTGCACGAGTTTGCGAACCGAATCAGTCATCCTAATACCTTCCTTTGCTGCACCGGTAACTAAAAAGTGCGTTATTGTGGGGATCCCGAATTGGGCTTAAGCTAAGTGTATCAAATATTAGGAGGCAAAATCATGACAAAAGTTTATTTATCAGCCCAATTTCCGGAAGTTGCGTTAACTAAGCTGCGTGACAATGGTTTGGACGTCGAAAGTTATACGGGTGCGGGACTCATTTCCCACGCGGAGTTGTTAAGCAAGGTCGCGACGGCAGACTACCTGATCACGACCCTCTCCACCATGGTTGACCAAGAAATTATTGATGCGGCGCCCAAGCTTAAGTTGATTGCCAATTTTGGTGCTGGCTTTAACAATATTGACAGCGCTTACGCCAAATCTAAAGGCATCCCGGTTACCAACACACCCAAGGTTTCGACGAATGCGGTCGCTGAACTGACGATTAGTCTGATTTTAGATCTGAGCCATCGCGTCATTGAAGGCGACCAGCAGATGCGGACCACCGGCTTTCCTGGCTGGGCACCGCTCTACTTCCTGGGCCACGAGATTGCCGGTAAGACGCTGGGCATCGTGGGCCTCGGCAACATTGGCCAGGAGGTTGCGCGCAAGGCGACGGCGCTGGGGATGACGGTGACTTACTTTACGCCTCACCAGCTGTCACCGGAGGCAGAACAACAGTTAAACGTGACCTACCAGCCGTTTGACGCCCTGGTCAAGTCCAGCGACTTCATCAGCATCAACGCGCCACTCACGCCAGAAACGAAGCACCAATTTGACGCGGCGGTCTTGGGTGAAATGAAGGCCACGGCCTGCCTGATCAACGTTGGGCGGGGGCCAATTATTGACGAGACCGCGCTGTTAAAGGCGCTACAAAACAATGAAATTGGCGGGGCCGCACTGGACGTTTACGAAAATGAACCGAACGTGGACCAAGCCTTCACCCAGCTGAAGAACGTGGTTTTGACGCCGCACATCGGCAACGCCACGGTCGAGGCCCGCAACGCCATGGCAGACATCGTCGCCAGCAACGTGGTCTTGATGGCTCAGGGGCAGACGCCAAAGTACGTGGTGAACGCTTAGGGGTTGAAATATAATCGAAGTGATAAATCGTTCTGGAGGTGGCTGCCTTTAGAACGATTTTTTTGATGGCGGTTACGCCCCAACAGTATACCAAGCCCTCAGTAAATGGGCAGGAGACCCACCCGAATTTCCGGCTGGTCTTATAGTGGAGACGCAGTGAAGATAACGCGGTGGATCCACCGTGACCAGTCGCGTGGTTGAGGGGAGTAAGGGATATGCAGTTGAAAAATTTAGGGTTTGTCGTTGGTGTGGTCCTGGTAGCGGGTGCTGGTTTGATGATTGCAACCAATTGCCCAGAGAATCGAGCAGCGGCCGCGACGGTGCCGCAAGCCGTTCAGTTGGCGGATCGGCCGGCACCAGCGGAAGCCAAGTCCAGTGTGTTGGCGCCAACCGGTCGGGTCAGTGAGGCGCGAACCAACGCACAACGCCAGCCAGTCCAACCGGGGGATCACGGGGGAACCAGCGCGCCGACGGGTGAGGCAGTTTAGCAGCGAATTCAAAAAGAGGTTGTGACAGTTGCCACAGCCTCTATTTTGATGCGCTCTGAAACTTGAACGTACAGTGAAGATAATTACAGATCCTTCATGAAAAACAGGGAGTCCCGGTCCGGATAGTCGTAATGAATCGGCACCGCCGTCCGCGGGATTTCAGTGAAGCCGTTCTTGCGGTAAAAATGGTGGGCCCGCAGGCAGTTTGCCGGGGTATCCAATAGAATGTGTTGCAGGTGACTGTCGCTGGCTGCGGTTAATAACGTGGTAAATAATTGATGGGAAACACCGTGAGCGGCGCCGCGATAGTCTTGGTGGACGAAGAACTTTTTGAGCACGCCGTACTGGCTGTCCTCGCGCAACAGGCCAATCGTGCCCACCACGTCGTCCGTGTCGTTGACGGCAATCCAAAAGCCACTCTGATTGTTTAGGTAGTGGCCCGAAATGTCTGCCATGTCGGGCTGTTCTTCTAGTGACAGGTCAACCTTGTTGTCAAAGTTTTGAAGATACAGGATCAGGGCAATCACTTGATTGCGGTATTTCGGGGTATACATTTTAATTTGCATTTGCGACCATCTCTCTCTCGAGCCTGCGTTTGACAGGCGTTAGGTTATTTCCTATACTAGGGCACAACGATGGTTCAGTCTAATTGAAATGTTAAAACTAATGATTCGATATTTTCGATGAAACGAGCTCAAGTCCAGAAGGGAAGGCATCATCGTGGATATTAAAGCACTCAAAACGCTGCGGGCAATTGCGGAGACTGGCAGCTTTCAGGCCGCCGCTAACAAATTAAATTATGCCCAGTCGACCGTGACGTTTCAGGTCCAGCAGTTGGAACAGGAACTGACGCTCCAACTCTTTGAAAAGGTCGGCCGCAAAATGGTCTTCACCCAGGCTGGCAAGGACCTCCTGCCGTCAATCGACAGTATCCTGGGAACCGTGACCGCCATGAAAAATTACGGCAAGGCCGCCGACGCGCTGACGGGGGAGCTGCGGATTGCGATTCCGGACACTCTGCTGACGTATAGAATGCAGCCGATTCTGCAGGCCTTTCACGCTGCGGCGCCGGCCGTACAACTCTCCTTGCAGATGGCCAACTGCTTCACCATTCCCCAGCGGGTCGCCAACGGAACGGTCGACCTGGGCGTGCACTACGACGTGGGCGGTTACGGGGCGAACATGGTGGTGGAGCGGTTGCAGGAGTTCCCCTTAGTCCTGGTAGCCAGCACTAAGCGGGACCCGGCAACGGTGAATTTGCAAGTGACTCACCAACGCCTAGACTGTGCGCTGATCACCGACGACCGCGAAAGCATTTATCATAAACGCTTTGCCGCGGCGATTGCTGAACGAGACATCAGTTTTCCCCATTTCCTAGAGATTGGTAGCGTGGAAGCCGTGAAGCAGAGCGTGATCAGTGATTTGGGAGTGGCCTACCTGCCCCAGTTTGTGGTCCAACCGGAATTGGATGCCGGCAAGCTCCAGGTTCTACCCACGGCGTTTGCCCACGAGACGCTCACGGCCGTCTACATTCACCGGAAGAGTAAGTGGCAATCACCCTTGTTTAGGAAATTTATTCAGACGTTGGTGGGAGCGTTTGGGGCGGAATAATCGTTCGGAACAGTTTAAGCGGATTTAATCGGGACCGCCAACTTTCACACAGAGGTTGGTGGTCTTTTTGTACACGCAGAAACGGATAACAAACGACAGATAGTGGCGAAGATTGTTAATCACCGCGACTGACCGCGACCAATAATTATTTTTCTAATCGAATTTACAACGATCTTTTCCTAACGACATATTGTGTCGTGGGTACTTTGTATACTGAACCCAGCAATCAAGAATGAAAACAAGTTCGGCCAAAGATCACGGCTGGCGTGTCAGATAAAATAAGGAGGTCGTTGCAATGAAGGGTCGCGAACGCGCAACAGATGTGTTAGTAAAATTAATGGCCGGTGAAAAAATTACCACAGATGTGGACGGCAAGGCCTATTACCAGGTATCCGAGCGGAGCCTGGAACGGGATACAAAATTAATTCGGGAGACGTTGGCCGCCAACGAGGCGGACTACCAACTACGGCAGAAGGGGAAAACCTATTGGTTAACGCGGGATGGCACATTGGCGAGCGAAGAAATCTTGGCGTTGCTCAAGATTGTGATTGGCACGCGGGCCTTGACGCGCGATGAATTGGTACGGGTGAAGGACCATCTGCTGGAACTCGTGTCTGACGCAGAGCGACCGGTGATGCAGAAATTAATTAGTACCACACTGGTCCAGTACACGCCCCTATTTTCAAACGGCGACCACGAAATTTTGCCGCGGCTCAAGGACTTTGCCGCTTGGGTCGCTAAGAAGACGCCAATTAAGTTTCACTACCGCAGCAGTGTGCCCGATGCCAAGGGTCGGACGCTGGCGAAACCCGGGAGTGGCGTGCCGTTGAGCATCTACTTCGCCGATTTCTACTTCTACGTGGTACTGTACATTCCGGAGCAAAATGACAGCCGGATTTACCGTTTGGACCGCTTCCAGGATGCCCGGGCGACACGCACGGTGATTAAGGTGCCTAGCGATAAGAAAATTGATGAAGGCGCTTTGCGTAACCGGACGTATCTCCTGAGCGGTGGCTCGGACACGCCGTACGAGTTCCGCTACTGGGGCTACCCGCAAACGGCACTGGACAAGCTACCGAACTCCCGCATTACGGATTGGAACCGGGCAGATGGTAGCGTCACGATTAAGGGCGACCATTTGGCATCGCAGGGCGCATTGTTGTGGGTGTTGAGCCAGGGCGCCCAGATTCAGGTGATGGCGCCGCAGTCGTTGGTGACCGCCGTGAAGGATGAACTGGCGAGGACGTTGAAGCACTACGGGTAAGAGACGGGACTGAAATAGGACGTAGCCGAGAATGGCTACGTCTTATTTAGCATGCTTATGTGGAAATAGTACCGGTCTAACAGTGTGTGAGCTGCAGGGAAGGTGAAAATGAGAGACTAAATTGTAAACAACTTAGGTCGACTTATTCAGGTGAAACGGCTATCATGAGAAGGAATACATACGGGTAAGCGCTGGATGGAGAAAGGGTGTAGGGAATGGATTACCGACAACTAAAGTTGGGGAAGCACGGTCTGCCAACGTGGGATGCTTTGGCACCATTAGTAATTAAGCTAGCTGATCAACAAACGGAGTGGCACGGGAAGGAACTCAACGTGGCTGTTGCCGATGAACTGGATTTGCCTGACGAATTACGACATTTAACCTATCCCAATCACCAAAATATCATTGAAAATCGGGTGGGGTGGGCGGTTAGTGATCTGACGCTTGCTGGATTGTTACAGCGAATACGCCGGGGCTACTATCGCATTACTGATTTGGGGCAAACCTTGTTGGCAGGCGACCAGTTGCTTGACCAGAACTTAATTCATCAACAGCCAAAGTATCGGCAACATCAACAAGACCTGCAGGAACGGCAAGAACGCAATCAAGTCCATGATGTGGCAGAAGCGGAGACTGAGGCAGAACCTATTTCGGCGGCGAATGATTTGGCGCAGCAGGTTCAGGCCTACAACGCCGAGGTTGCAACTGACTTGCTCCAAAGAATCCGTGAGTCCGCACCCGAATTTTTTGAAAATTTAGTTGTTAAATTATTGGTGGCTATGGGGTATAAGGGCCCCAATGGTTCAGCGTGGGTGACACAATTAAGTAACGATGGTGGGATTGATGGCGTGATTAACCAGGATGCGCTGGGAACCAGCACCGTGTACGTTCAGGCGAAACGGTATGAAGAGGTCAATACCGTTCAGCGACCAGCTATCGATTCGTTTTATGGGGCGCTGTCACGGAACCACGCAGATCGGGGCGTTTTTATTACAACGTCAAGTTTTTCAAAAAAGGCGGCCGAAACGGCAAAGGGGTTTTCAATCGTGTTAGTGGATGGCATCCAGTTAACCGAATTGATGTTGCAATACCACGTTGGCGTCCAGGTGAAGCAACAGTTTACGCTGTTTCAGATCGATAAAGATTTCTTTGAAGACTGAGACGGGGCAATGGAAATTTGCTAGCCTTGGTCAGCTTGTGGGGATTAAGGTTCAGTGCATAAGAGCGTAAATAAATTGGCCTCAACAATCAGTTCTGATCGTTGAGGCCAATTTTTGTGACGGGCGGGAAGTCATTTTAGAATATCCGCCGCTTGCCGTAGATTGAACAGCAATGTTAACCGGAGGAAGCCAGGGACGGAGCCAGTTGAGGTGGAAGCCGGTTCTTTGGCTGGAACCGGCATAGCAGGCGGAGCTCCCTGGAAGCCGCAGGTGAGCCAGTTAGGCCAATCTAACGCGTTAACCAGCCGTTATTTCGGTACTTCCAACCGGTGGATAAAGTCGGTGATGGTCTTCGTACTGACGCTTTGCGCGTCGTGGCCCCACAGGCTGACCAGCGTTCCGGTCGTTTTAACGCCGGGCTCGTACGTCTTATCCTTGTTCACGCCGTCCGCAGTGATTTCATTGAACAGCGTTGGCCGGTAGGAATCGCGGAGGTAGTCAATGAAATACTGGTCGTTGGCGGCGTTGCCCATGTACTGGAATTGGTAATAGGTCGCGTAGCTATTGGCGTTGACGATGCCGCGCTTGGCCTTTAACAGGTCGGGCACGGACACGCGCTTGGCCCGGCGACTGGCCAGAACTTTCGCGCCGGAACGGTTGCCGGACTGTGACCAGTAATTGATCACAATGTTGGCGTCGAGCTTCTTCAGCTGGCTCTTCAACAGCGAATCGTTCCACACGACCGTCGTGAAGCCGCGTTTATTTTGAAATTGGTTAATCTGATTAATGAAACGGGTCAGTGACTGGTACATCTTCTCGGTCCCGGGAACTTCGTCGGCGCCGAGGAGAAAATTGCGCTTGGGCTGGCCCTTGAAGCTGGTATCAAGTTCTTGATAAATGGCCTTCACCACCGTGGCAGCGGACTTCTTGGTGTAATCCAGCGTCTGACTATCGAGCTTAACTTGCCGGTAGACCTTGGGATGCGACTTCTTCAGTTGGCGTAAAATGGCGCCGCTGTGCGAAGGCACGTCCACGGCTGGCACCAGCTGAACGTTGCGCGCGCTGGCAAATTTGACCAATTGTTTGAGCGCTTTCTGGGAGAGCACGGTCTTGGTGGCCTTGTTGCCCAGGTATTTCGATTGAAAACTCAGGTGCTCATTGTCACTCAGATTGAGGACGACATAATTAAATTTTTGATCGGCGGCGGCCTGAATAATCTGCTCGACGGCGTTCACCGTCATAGGCTTGCGGCCGAGGTCAATCAGCAGGCCCTGTTGATTAGGCAACGTGGATGCCGCAACCGCCGCGTGGGCGGGGACGGGACGCGTAATAAATAAAACGGTACTGAGCAGGACAACGAACAGGGTCAGGAACCAATGATTTTTCGGGTGCATGGCGCGCCTCCCAGCGTAATTTTTTTGAGTGTCCCCAGCATAGCGGTTCGAGGGGACTCTAGTCAACGAGATAGCTTGGGGATGGTCAGATTTGGTTGGGGTTAATTTGAAATGTGCGCGCTAATTTTGTCAACGAAAACAGCCGGTAGGTGGCGGGCGGGACGCGTAGTAAATATCTCTCATTTATTTTTAATTTACCCATTGCATTCTCATATTCATCGGCCTATAATACATCACAATACTTATAAAACGTTGAAGAAAGTAGTAGCGAATCCGTTGGTGCCTAGGGAGTCACGTGAAGTGGAAAGTGACCGCCAGGGGTTCGTGAAGGTTAATTCTGAGTTCGGTGGTTGAGAAGGCCATCGTGGTGGCCACCATTATTTGGCTAGCGGATGTTCGTCCGTGATGAGTGTGGTGGCCGCGGCCGTCACAAAAAGGTGGTACCGTTCTACTTGTAGAGCCCTTTTCCCGTAGTGGGAGAAGGGCTCTTTTGGCGTTTGCGGGTAAAAAATAAGAACTGGAGGAATTGATGATGGAAAATACACAAGCAACACCGAAACAAAGTTGGGGGCAATTACTAGTCGTCAGTTCCTTGATCTTCGGCATGTTCTTTGGGTCCGGCAACCTGATTTTTCCCGTTCACTTGGGCCAGATGGCGGGGTCAAACTGGTTCATGGCGGCGCTGGGCTTTGCCATTTCTGGCTCGCTGTTTCCGCTGCTAGCCATCATGGCGGTCGTGGTCACGAAGAGTGATGGCCTACTCGACCTGGCCCGTCCCGTGGGTAAACGGTACGCCGCGGTCTTCTTGATCCTGGTTCATTTGACCATCGGCCCGTTCTTCGCAACGCCCCGGACGGCCGCCACGGCTTATGAAATGGCCGCGCAACCCTTTATCCCTAAGAGTTTCTCGACGGTGGGCATGTTGCTGTTCACGGGCCTGTTCTTTGCCCTCACCTACGTGGCCGCGATGCACCAGAGTGCGCTGTTGAAAATTGTGGGCAAGTACCTGAACGCCGGCTTTCTGGCACTGCTGGCCGTCGTCTTCCTGGTGGCCTTTCTCAAGCCAATGGGCAGCTTGACCCAGACCCCCACGGCGACCTACCAGGCGAACGCCACGATTGGTGGGATGCTGGAGGGGTACAACACGTTGGATGCCGTGGCTTTATTGGCGTTGAGCGTCACCTTGATTCACGCGATTCGCGGCCTCGGCTATGAGGGTCGGGAGCTGACCAAATTAACCGCGAAGGCCGGTGTCATCAGCATTTCGTTGGAAGTCGTCATCTACTTTGGCCTGGTCCTACTGGGCGCCTTGAGCATGAGTGAGCTAAAGCTATCGGCAAATGGGGGCGTGGCGCTATCCCAAATCGTCGGCCACTATTTCAGTAGCGTGGGAACTCTGTTGCTGGGCGCGTTGGTCACGCTTGGGGTGTTGACCACGGCGATTGGGCTGGTCTCCTCGTTTGCACAGGACTTTCACAAGCTGTTTCCCAGAGTTAGCTACCGGACGTGGCTGCGGGTTACGACCAGCTTGTCCTTCCTGGTTGCCAACGCGGGCTTGAACACGATTATCAGCTGGTCGTTGCCGGTCCTGATGTTGATGTACCCGTTGGCGTTGGCGCTGATCCTGCTGTCCCTGACGGTGTCCAAGCGGCCGTACGCGGGGCTAGTGTACAAGGTAACGATTGCCTTCACGGTCTTACCGGCAATTTTGGACATGCTAAATAGTGCGCCGGCAATGATTACCAACCTGGCGCCGATTCAAGCGGCACTGAGTCTGTACCACCAATTCATCCCCTTTGCCAGCATGGGATTAGGCTGGCTGGTGCCAACGCTGATTGGCTTCTTCCTGAGCTTAATCTGGAGCCATCTGCGGCTCGCCGGTCAACGTGGGACGTTGCCGGAGCGGGAACGATTTTAACTGAGACGCAATTTTTGAAGGAATTCCTGCCGGGAGTGGTGGGAATTTTTTGTTTGGCGTGACGTTTCGCAACCGTATTCGGTAGTATGGAGAGACATGATAGCGCTGGTGGATGATTGATTTTGTTATAATAGCTATCTTTTTCCCTAAATTGTCCGGGAATGTTCATTAATTTCTCGGAAGTGTCGCACCCAGGCCATTAATCTTATATAATTAGGAAAGAAATTTCAGTAGAAACGGTGACGATGGGAGGAACTAGTCGATGCCACAATACAGTGCGTCAATGGTTTCACATTCATTTTGGTTCAACGAATTCTCACAATACTTGGAATTACGGGAACAGGGAAATGACGACGATGATATTCGGTATTTAGCTGTCGAAGATAATTGTTTTCAGCAACAATCAACGGCACGAGCAATTCGATTGGCACAGACTTTGAAGCGACGGGTTAGCGTTTTGGATGAAGACTATTTCGACCTCTTTCCGTCACTTGATCTCGCCAATCAGAAGCTAGTGAACCTGTCCACCAGTTTGCAATTGGATCCATTATTTGATGAATTTATGTATGAGGTCTACCGGAGTGAATTGCTTTTGGGGGATGCCAAGCTTTACAGTTACGAAGTTGAAGCGTTCTTTAACCAGAAGCAAGTTGAAAATCCCAAGGTGGCGTCCTGGACGGAACCGACAGTTCGCCGGCTGGCCGGTACTTACAAGACATTTTTACGAGAAGCAGGTTTACTCGAGGATCAGAGTGACTATGATCAGGTTAAACGACCACTGTTGGATACGAGATTAGAAGTTCTCTTACATACCAAAGGCTTGACCCGACAGTTAGCCGTATTTTTAGGGAGATAGCATGACAAAAACAGTAGAAAAACTCAAACACTTGCGAGAAAAGATAGCCGATCCAGACTTTCAACAGAGTCGGGGATTGTCGAATGAAGTCTCGTATTATATTTTAGCTTACGCGCCTCAGGATCAACCGTTAGTCACGGAAGAGGTCAGCAACATGCGTCAGCAGTTGAATCGCGAAACGGTTGGTATGGACATTGTGGAATTCAACCTGTACCAAATCATTTGGCAGTTACTGGATGACTTGGGCATCAAGGAAGATGCTTTGGCGATGGAAGCCAGCGATGGCATCGATTATCTGATTGAGCAGTTGAATAACGCCTTGGACATGACTAGCTCGGAAAATATGTTTGTGCAATACATGCAGCAGCATCTGCCCGAAGAACCGGTGATTGTGTTCGTCACAGGGGTTGGGGAGATTTTCCCACTGATTCGTGCGCATAAAGTCTTGAATACGATGCATCAAGTCATTAACAACGTTCCGGTGATATTTTTCTATCCGGGGATCTATGACAGTATAAGTCTCAGTATGTTTGGAGAATCCAAAGAGGATAACTACTACCGAGCATTTCAAATCAACTAGGGGAGAACCGCGATGAAGATTAAAGATATTTTTGCAAAATCCATTGATCGAAGTATTAAAGGTGTGATTACGATTGGCGACGAGCAAGACGCCAACGTTAAACAGGAACTGGAAGAATACGTAGTGACCAAGGAACTCGACGGCCACTTCAAAGATTTCTTTGCGGCATACGCAGAAGGCATTCAGCATGATACTACCAACATGGGTGTCTGGATCTCTGGATTCTTCGGTTCCGGGAAGTCTCACTTCTTGAAGATTTTAGCTTACCTTTTGGAAAATCGGGAGGTTGCTGGGAAGACGGCTTTGGACTACTTTGTGGATGATGCCAAGGTACACGACCAAGCGACTTTAGCCAACATGAAATTGGCAGCATCAGTACCTAATGAAGTCATGCTGTTTAACATTGATTCTAAAGCGAAGAATGGCAATAAGTCGGAGAAAGATGCGATTCTCAACGTCTTTCTGCAAGTCTTTAACGAGCAATTGAGATTATTTGGCGCTGACTTTTGGATTGCCGACCTGGAACGCGATTTGATTGCTCAGGGAAAATATGCCGAGTTCCAAGCCAAGTTCAAGGAATTGGATCGTCAAAACCGCGACTGGCTCGACGCACGGAACGCCTATGCCTTCTTAAAAGGTACCATCCGGGATACGCTGGTGGGCATTAACTTCATGTCCGAGGCAGATGCCGATGGCTTCATTGACCAGCTCAAAAAAGAATATCCAGTCAGTGTGGAGGGCTTTGCCAAACTGGTGAATCAGCATATTGAAGCCCAGGGTGAAAACTATCATATGGCATTCCTGGTTGATGAAGTTGGCCAGTACATTGGCTCTAGTCAACAACGGATGCTTAACCTGCAGAGTATTGTCGAGGATTTGGGAACTTACACGCACGGAAAAGCGTGGGTGATTGTGACCAGCCAACAGGCGATTGATAAGGTCACCAAGAACATTAACGGCCAAGATTTCTCCAAGATTCAAGGTCGGTTCAACACGCGGATTGCCATGTCTTCGGCCAACGTTGACGAGGTTATTCAGAAACGGTTGCTGTCCAAGACCGCCCCAAGTGAGCAGTTGTTGGAGACGACCTTTGATGAGAATCAACACGTCATTAATAACTTAATCAGCTTTGACGGTAAAGAAGAACGGAAGCGGTATGATAACGCAAAAATGTTTGCCGACCTCTATCCCTTTGTCCCGTACCAGGTGGTTTTACTGCAAGACACACTGACGGCTATCCGGGAAAATGGGTCAGATGGTAAGCATTTGGCCAATGGTGAACGGTCAATGCTGGCAGTGTTCCAGGAGTCTGCTCAGCGGGTAGAAAACGAAGATACGCGGGCCTTGGTGCCATTTAGCATCTTCTTCCAGGGACTGAGCCGCTTCTTGGATCACACGCATATGATTGTCATTCAACGGGCTCAGAATAATGAGCTGATCAATCCTAGTGGGGAAGACAATCCATTTGCCGTTCAGGTGCTGGAAACGTTATTTATGATTAAATACGTCCAAGACTTTGACGGAACACTGAACAATCTGGTGACCTTGATGATTGATTCAATTGATGCGGATCGGATCGAATTGGAAGCAAAGGTTAAAGCGGCCTTACAAGTTCTGCAAGAGCAAAATATTGTGGAGAAGACCAGTAAAGGGTACGAGTTCTTAACGGACGCCGAACAGGATATTAGCAAGCAAATTCAGCGCCAAGGGGTAGACTCTGGAGCCGTTTCGCAAGCAATTGGGGAGTACCTTTTTAGTTCCGAGGGCATTTCACGGCGGTACACGTATCCCAAGTTAAAGCAACAATATACGTTCGTCTTCAATGCATGGGTGGATGATCGGCCAGTTGGTAAGTCGATGCAGGATATTAATTTGAAAATTGTTACGGCAATGAATGAGGATAATCGAGCGGACAGTGAACTGCGGCGACAATCGACTTCACCAGAACAGCCGCAAATTATTATTGATTTGCCAGGTGAGTCGCAGTACGTGGATGATCAGCAGCAAGCTTTACGGATGCAGCAATTCATTTTGAGCCCGCAGGAACAGGCGCAAGATGCCCGGTCGCAGCGAATCATTGACGTTAAGAAGACGGAATTGCACGCACTGAATAAGCAAGTTATTGATGAGTTATTGGAAGCTTTGCAGCAGGCTAATATTTACGTTCAAGGCGATCGAATCGATGCGGGTAAGAAAGACTTCTTTACCAGTTTGGCGCAGGCCGAGGAACAGTTGATCGATGAAATTTATCGTAACCTGAGTTACATCGACGTGGTCAAACAGGATAGTGACGTGGTGGCGCTGTTTAAGGACACCGATGAGTTGGTCAAGACGACTGAAAACGAACGGGCCCTTCAGGCAGTTCTGGAGCGGATTATTCGTGATCATACCGGGCACAACAAGGTATCGTTTAAGTCTGTCTTAGAGCGTTTCAACAAAATTCCGTATGGGTATCGGGAGATTGATACGAAATGGTTGGTCGCCAAACTTTTCGCTGATGCTAAGCTAAAAGTTTACGTGAACGGTGAAGCGCTAAGTTTGCAGTCAGGACAGCCAGCCAACGAAATCGCGAAGTACTTCTTGAAACGGCAGTACCTGGATGCCGTACAAATGGAACCGCGGCAGGCCGTTAGCGAAGACAAGAAGAAGGACCTTCGCGAGGTGGCACTAGAACTCTTTAGCAAGCAAACCTTTAGTGATAATGAAGACGACACGATGATGCATGAACTGCAAGCCAGCCTGGACAACGCACGTAAGGCCTTGGATGTTTACTTGCAGAAGCCAGATTACTATCCCGGGCAAGACGTCCTGCGTACGGGTCGTGATCTGATGAAACAATTATTGGCACAAAAAGATACCGACCGGTTCTATGATTTGGTGAGCCAAAAGCGAGATGACCTGCTAGATTGGCACGATGATATGGATGACGGCGGAATCAACGAATTTTATCAAAGCGACACCCAACAGGAAATCTGGAAATCGGGCCACACCCAACAAGTGGTGTATGACCGTTCGCAAAGATTTGTCACTGGAACGGCCGTTAAGACGTTAATCAGTCAGATTGATAGTTTGATGAAGAAGCGGCCACAGGGGAATATTAAGAACCTGAAGGACCTAGTTCAGGAGTTCCAAGTCGCATTTAATGCGGAGTTTGACGCCGGGTTAGGCCGGGCACAACAAGATATTCAGAACGAACAAGCGGCTACCGAAGCCTATTGTGAAGATGAGCATTTGACGCCGGAGTTTGGTGACAGGATTCGGCAAGACTTTGAAGGGTTGCTGGATGATGCCCGTGAGGCGACGACTTTGAATGACCTGTTTATCATTCCACAACAGGCGACGGCAGTCCGGGTACGATTGGTCCACAAGATGGATCAGGTGTTGGCGGAACGGAAGCCCAAACCAGAGATTAAACCAGATGTTGTCACACCGGCCCCAAAAACTGGTTCAGATGGCAGCAATTCAACGGGGGACGATGATACTGATACAGTAACCCCTGATAAGGTCGTAGATAAGCGTGTGAAAGAACCACGAACTGTTAAGGCCATGGCCTTAGGGATTAATCAATCCTGGGAGCTGCATGATACAACTGACTTAGATGCTCAGATTGAGGGGCTACGTCAGGCGCTTGCGCGGCAGTTAGCGGCAAACGGGCCGATCAACTTTAAATTGTAATTGGAAATTTAGACAGAGTGAAGGAAGAGACTATGGATAAAACAGCAATCAAGAAATTTGCGATTGAAGCACGCCGTTCACTCATTGAAAGCATTAAGCTGAAGGCTGATTCCTTAGGGATTTCTGAAAAGGGCATAGCGGACAAGCTGGCTATCTCGACATCGGAAATTGAATACTATAAGGATGATCAGAATGGAATTACGGGCAAGGACATTAGCAAACGCCAACGATTAGTGACGGAGCTAAATCAACGGGCGCAGAAGAATGATTTTGCCACGGCCTTTCACGATCTCGTAGAAGAGGTTGCCTACACTTGGTTTAACCGAATCATTGCCATTCGTTTTATGGAAGTGAACGACTATTTACCCAGCCGGACACGGGTCTTGTCGAGCACAGAGAATCGGAATGAACCCGACATTATCGTGCACGCGCTGGATATTGCGAGTGACTTAGGTGGCTTCTCAGCCGCAGAAGAGACACTGATTAATCGGGCTTTAGATACGGAACAACCGACTGATCAGGATGCTGCGTACCAAATGCTATTCATCAAACAAGCCAATGCGTTGAACAAGAATCTCCCTTATTTATTCGAGACAACCAACGATTATGCTGAGTTATTGTTCACTCCAAACTATCACGACGGCGTCATTCAGCATTTGATCACCGACGTCAGCGCTGATGATTTTAATGTGGCCGTTGGTGGGCAGGTGGAGATTATTGGGTGGCTGTATCAGTATTATAATACTGAGCCGCACGATCAGGTGGT
>NZ_RHNN01000031.1 GCF_003946245.1 Levilactobacillus cerevisiae | reverse complement strand
CTCAAAAAAAATTGCCTAATCTCAAAGGATTAGACAATTTTATAAATGGAATTACCAACAACAGTTGACATAGAACCCTCTTTTTTAGATTTATTTGAAATTAACGCTGGGTGATCGAACTACTCGTCGCCCTCTGGTGTCTCAGTAGATTCATCACGAACGATTGGTAATGGCGTCGGGGCATCGTAGTCCGGAATCACATCGTCCGGATCCGTATAAACGTCGAAGGTCACGGTCGTTGCTTGGAGCTTGTGTGGCGTTTCGGTTAGTTCGGCTTCGGCGGATACGCCTAACTGTTGCGCCATCATTTCTGCTAGGAAGCCGGCTTCTAACGTGAAGTCAGTGTCACCCTGTAGTTGTTTGCGCAATTTAACGGGGGTACCACTTAATTGCCAGCGCGTCATTTGCGCCGTCTGTTTGGTCAGCGCCAGGGTGCCAAAGCCCGCTTGTTCAAAGAAAGTGGTCGCGTCCTTGGGATTGCCAATTGGGAATCGGCGAGCCAGTGATTTGCCGGCCCAGTAACTGATGTCCCCGAGGTCATCGCCCAGCAGTTCTGGCAGTAAGGCTTCTCTGAGTAGCATTTGCGGAAAATTCGCGGCACCATTGGCATCTGCCATGACGGTTTGATATAAGTTTTTCACGATAGTTGGCTCCTTCGTCCGATTAGATTCTGAACTCATTATACCGTAAATTTTTCACGAAAATGGCTGTCGGCTAAATTTTACTCTTTTTTATGGCAATCACCTCATTTTGACTGGCATGAAACTTGAAACCGGTTCAAAAAAAGGCGATAATTAAGATTCAAGAACATCGAGAAGGAGCGTTGATTCATGCAAACAGATCCGATTGGTCTCATGGATTCAGGAGTCGGCGGTTTAACAGTTTTAAAGGAAGTTCAGCGGCTATTGCCAGCTGAAAACACGGTATTTTTGGGTGACCAGGCACGCTTGCCATACGGTCCCCGGTCGGTGGCTGAAGTCACGACCTTTACCCGGCAAATTGCCACTTACTTAAGACAACACGCCAATATTAAGCTATTTGTGATTGCCTGCAACACGGCAACTGCGGCGGCTTTAACCCAGATGCAAGCAGAGCTACCAGTGCCCGTAGTGGGGGTAATTGCCCCCGGTGCCACGGCAGCTGCGGCGACAACGGCTAATCATCAGATTGGTGTGATTGCTACGGCGGGTACCGTGAAGAGCGGGCAGTACCAACGCGATATTTTCGCCGCGGATGCGCAAAGCCAGGTGGTGAGCGTGGCTTGTCCACAGCTGGTCACCTTGGCGGAACAGAATGACTTGCATTCAGGACACGCCCAAGCGGTTGTTACGCAAAACTTGGCGGCATTTAAGGGAACCGGCATCGACACCCTGGTAATGGGATGCACCCATTTCCCATTACTGCAAGACGTGATTCAAACGGCAATCGGGCCGGACGTCAAGCTGGTGAATCCTGGCGTTGCCACGGCTGAAAAGGTTGCGGCAATTTTAAAGGATCAAGACCTGTTGAACGTGAGTGGGCAACCTGTTACGGCGACGTATTATACGACCGGCGACGTTGCGGAATTTAATCAATTGGCTAGCGAATGGTTAGATGTCAAACCGAAGACTGTGACGCATTTAGCCGTTAGCACACTGGCAGCCGTTGCGGAGGTAGAGTAATGTCAGAAAAGACGTTAGTTATTGCCACGAACAATCCCGGCAAGGCTCGGGAATTTCGGGCCATCTTTGAGCCGAAGGGCTTTGACGTGAAAACGCTGGCTGATTTCCCCGAGTTGAAGCAGGTTGCGGAGACGGGGACGACCTTTACCGAGAACGCCACGTTGAAAGCAACCGCGGTTGCCGAACAAACACAGTTGCCAGTCTTAGCGGACGATTCCGGCTTGATGGTTGACGCCCTCAACGGCGAACCCGGCATTTATTCAGCCCGGTACGCTGGTGATCATGATGACGCCAAGAATAATGCGAAGTTGTTAGCAAATCTCAAAGCTGTTCCCGCAGCACAGCGCGGAGCGGCCTTTCATACCTCGCTCGTTCTGATTAAACCTAATGGCAAAAAACTAGTTGCCACGGGCGAGGTTCGCGGTGAAATTTTGGCGGCCCCTAGAGGCGATGACGGCTTTGGTTACGACCCGCTGTTTTACGTCCCCGCGGAGCACGCAACCTTCGCCGAAATGGGCTTGGCGCAGAAGAATCAACATAGTCACCGGGCCAAGGCCACGGCGGCAATGCTACCGCAGTTCGATGAATGGTGGGAGGAAAAATAATGACACGTTGGTTGGTAGTCAGTGATAATCATGGCGATCGGGATATCCTGGTCAGCCTGAAGCAGGCCTTACAGCCGGACACCATTTTTCACTGTGGCGATTCCGAAATGAACGCCGATGACCCGTGGTTCAAGGATGCGTACGTGGTGATGGGAAATATGGACTTTGATAGTCAATTGCCGCTGGTGCAGACGCCCACCGTTGATGGCTGCAAGGTCTTATTGACCCATGGCCACTATGATGAAGTCCACTGGGATTTGACCAAGTTAAAGTTGCATGCCGATCAGGAGCAAGCTGACTTGGTTTTCTATGGTCACACGCATGAGTTAGCGGCTGAAGCAGTCGGCGGCCATGTGTTTGTGAATCCTGGTAGTATCAGTCAGCCGCGGGGCGAATTTCGGACCCTCGGGGGCACCTGCGCCATGATTACCGTCACCCCGGAACAATGGGTGGTGCAATACTACACCCGTGACGCCCAACCCGTGTCAGATTTAAAATTTACATTTGATCGTTTGTAACCAGAAAGGATGAGTCTCACATGATTGACCCTGCTGTCGAGCAACTATTGCGCAATGACCCCAAGAGCTACGTGATTCCAGCTGCGGTCGTTGCCAACGTGACGGCAACGAATACGTTGGAGCATGCTTTTATGGTGCTTTCTAAAGTTGGCTATAGCCGCATTCCAGTGTTGGACCCCGATGACCACCTGCAGGGGATGATTTCCCTGGCCGCCATTACCGATAAGCTGCTCCACGTTCCCGGAGCGGCCGTAGAACAACTCAGTCAGTACACGGTGGCCGATGCCATGCTACCGGTGACTCACTGGGTGGATGATCCGGCTAAGCTGGAAACGATTTTAAGCTACATGGTTGATGAGCCCTTCATCCCATTATTAAACCAAGATAACGTTTTTCAGGGCATTATTACCCGACGAGAAATCTTAAAACGGGTGAATTACTTAGCGCATAATTTAGACGATCATTACGTGGTCACCCCGAGAGAAAAGGTCATTGAAAACGGGGATCACTAGCCCGCCAAAGTGACTGTGCACATGACTTTTTGAGGAGGTCCCTGATGAAAATTGTTTTAGGCGTGTTAATTGGCATCCTCTGGCTGTTTACGATTGGCTTAGCCATCATGGCCATGACGGGTGCTGGGAGTTACTGGTCATTCTTGATTCTTTTCGTTCTCGTCTTATTTAGTTCGATTGACTGGTGGCGGCTGGACCGCTAGCAGGAAAAATGCTTAACAAAAAAGTTAGCCAAGTGCAAATGCGCACGTGGCTAACTTTTTAGTTTGTCTAAACGACGGTTGGCCGGGCGAGTAGCAGGAATTTAACCAAGACGGTAATCATGAGGATTACTTGTAAAATAAAGTCGGCTCTATTTAGGAGATGCTTATCGCTGGTCGAGTTAAACAGATCGCAATCAAGCGTGAGGGTGATGAGTGATAAGAAACTGATCACGGCTAAGGCCACGGGGCTAGCCAGAAAGATGGTGAGTCCCATTAGAATGAGCGTGAGCCCAAACAAACATTTCTGCGGCAGTGAATCTCTTTGCAGCGTTCCCATAATGATTCCCCCAATTTTACGTGATGACCTTTTAATGGCAGTTGTGTTTTCAAGAGGTGACCGATTAATTCTTGAATTAAGGCCAGTATAGAATGGCCGCACGCTTCTGCAAGATTCCAGCATTCTGGGGGCAGAGAAAGTTTAACGAACAACCGTATCGTGTGGTTAGAATAGCTTACTCGGATTTTTACTGGTCAGCAACCACAGAGGGAGATTTATTAGGACACAACAAAAGCGTCACGTCATCATGACTGATTGGCGTGACGCCTGGGTTCTGAACTTATTTATTGGGTAAATTACTGTGCGTCGGTAAAATAATGCCAGCTTCCCGAATCGCTTTTAGGTAGGCCGTGAGAAAGGCCGCCTGCAAACCAAACTGACTCCCACTCTTGGCAACCAGGTTGATTTGATAAACCAATTCACCGGTGGGCAGGGTGACGACGCCAGTAATGACGGGTTCGCCGAGTACGTTCGGGTGTTCTGGCAAAAGACGAGCGTTGGTCGCGTGAATGATCGCTGGCAGTTGCTCGACTGGTGTCGTGGGCGCAATGGGAATGTTCACGGTCGCATGCATGTCGTTGCGGGAACGGTTGGCAACGATGGTAATGTTGCGGTTGGGAATGAAGTTGACGGTGCCATCCGCCGAGGTCACCTGGGTGGTGCGCAGGCCCATCGCGGAGACGGTACCCTCAATCAACCCAATTTTAACGCTATCCCCCACGTCGAACTGCTGCTCAATCAGGATAGAAATGCCAGTTACCAAGTCGCTGACAAATCCCTGGGCACCTAAGCCTAATGCCAAACTGAAGATTCCGGCACCGGCAATCAACGTGCCAACGGGAACGCCTAGCGTGGACAGCATGGCGTACGCCCAGAAAAAAAGCACGGTGTAATGAAATAAATTGAGCGTCAACATACTGATGGTCTGAACCCGGTTGGTACCGCCATCTTTGGGAACCAGGTAGCGTTTAAAGCTGCGGGTGAGGATCCACCGGCCGACAAAGTTAATCACGAAAAAGAGTAGCGTCAGAAAAAGTAAATTTAGAAAACGACTGGTAATCAAATGTAATAATTTTTCCCAGTCAAAGGTACTAAAATAATGTTGAAGCCACTTCGATGAGGTGGCTGTAGTCGTCACTAGGTCCGTCACGAGACGAGCCCTCCTTTTAGGTTGTTTTAGAATCCGATAAGACACTAACCCATATTTTACTAGTATTGACGGGGAAAAACCAATTGAATTCGGAGTATTAATTGCGTGTAAGCGCTGAGAATGCTATTCTATTGGTAAGTAATGAGCACAAGGAGGGGTTGTCATGACCGGTGGACAAGTAGCGGGCCTAATCGCGGCGATTGCGTTTTTGATTTTGGTCCTCTTCATTGGTATGTTCTTAGTAAAGATGAACAGAACGTTGAGCGAGGTGAATCGCTCGATGAAGACGATGACCTCGGACGTGGATGTAATCAGCCACCAAGCCGAGGACATTATGGCAAATGCCAATGAACTGTTAGAAGACGTGAACAAGAAGGTTGCGACCATTGATCCCGTCTTCCAGGCTGCCGCTGATTTGGGTGAGAGTGTTTCTGATTTAAACACCGCCACTCGTAATTTGACCAGCCGGGTCAGCGATACTGCTAAAACGACGGCTAAGACTTCACTGGCTGCCCGCGTCGGCAAGACCGCGTTTGATCTGTACAAGAATCACAAGGACAAAGATTAAGCTGTTTACGGAAAGGGAGTCATGAAGATGGCAAAACACAAGTTATTAGCAGGATTATTATTGGGTGGCGCGGCCTATGCTGCCTATCACGCATTGGACTTGGAACAACGTGAAGCTTTGAAGGATGCCGCTCGTGACCGGTACAACGCTTTGAAGGATCGGGCAGTGGACTACGCCTTCTACGCAGCCGATGCCGCCGACGATTTCAAGGCATCCTTGGACGACCGGTTAGCCGCCAAGGACGACGCACCAGCATGGCGCAGTAGTGATGTTGACGATACGGCAGAAGATGCCGATGATGACATCGTCTTGAGTAGCGACCAAGTGGCTGACTTATCAGCTGCGGACGACGCTACCACGGATGAAGCCGCTGAAGCCGACAACGACGAACCAACGGCAGACAAGCCAGTTTAAGCGAAAAAATGATGAAGAGTTGCGGCTACGCCCGTGGCTCTTTTTGTTTTGATTGCTTAAACCAGTCACCTGTGGCTGCCAGAGATTCCGGCTGCTGTGGGGACCGCCTGCGGCCTGAGAAGCGGTCCTCCGGCTCGGTTTGAAGCCTGTCAAAATTCGCCAGTCTTCAAACGCGTCCCACGGCGTAACCTGAGAAAATCGCTCAGCTAACGCCGTCGACACAGCTGCCTGCATCTCTGTCCTCCTCCGGTTATGATTGATTTGCACCATGACATGTGTCCATCGCCGGACTGGCAACGTTTGTCCATATTTGTTGGATACCGTCTATGTAGGCGTGAGTGAGCCAAATTTAGGCTCAGCCGTGGGATTTTCCAAGTGACCTTCTTGGAAAATGGCGACTTTGAAACGCGGGCTGGGCGGTTCAAAGCGAGCTGGCAGACCGCCTCACAGGCTGCCGGCGTCCTACCCACAGCGTTCCAGCCTAAATTTGGCGACCGGTAAGCCGGCAATCTTCCACTATGTATCAGTACACAAATAAGGCGTAGACGCTTATCTGGTCAGATAAGCGTCTACGCCTTTAGATGATGCGGGGTGCAGGGGGACTAACCCACGTAGGTCAGTTCCTTAGGTGTATGCGTAAATGGTAGGCTACCGTTAGCCGTGACGTGGACACAGTCTTCGATCCGCACGCCAGCGACACCGGGGATGTAGATGCCGGGTTCGATGGAGAAGCACATGCCAGGTTCGAGAACTAAGTCATTGCCTTCCATGATAGATGGGAATTCATGATCGCTCATGCCCATTCCGTGGCCGAGACGGTGAATGAAGTATTCACCGTAGCCAGCCTTAGTGATGATGTCGCGGGCAATCTTATCCAGTTCGGCGGCGGTCAGTCCTGGTTTTACAGCGGCTTGGGCCGTCAATTGGGCTTCCAAACAAACGTCATAGATTTCTTTTTCCTTGGCGCTTGGCGTGCCTAAAGCAACGGTCCGGGAAGCGTCAGAAATGTAGCCATCATAAACGGTCCCGAGGTCAAAGAGCACCAGTTCGTTGTTGGCAAACTTCGTGGCGTTGGTTGCGCCATGGGGTTCTGCGGCGTGGGCGCCGGCCTGGACCAGACTGCCGAAGGACATTTCCATAATGCCTTCCTTCATCAGGGCGTACTGCAGTTCAGCAACGGCGGATTGTTCCGTCTTGCCAGCCTTCACTGCGGCAAAACCGTGTTCAAAGGCGAAATCATCCCATTTGCCGGCGATTTCCAATTTTTCAATTTCTTCAGCGGACTTGATTAACCGCATGCGTTCGATAAAGCTGGTGATGTCTAAGTCAAATTGGGGATGGCTAAATTGTGCAGCCAAGGTTTCCATCCGGGCAACCTGTAGCTGGCCCTTTTCCAACGCAATGTGGTCGGGGTCGACGTGGCGTTGCTTGACTTGAGCGGCAATCATGGCCCAAGGATTCTCGTGGTCCAAGTAGCCAACGACGGGGAACTGCCAACCAGTTTCCTTAATAACTTCGACTTCCAAGGCCGGTGCAAAGATAAATGGGTCTTGGTCCGGGAAGATGACCAGTGCCAGTACCCGCTCGATCGGGTCGCTCCCAAAGCCAGTTAGGTACTGGATAGTTTTGGGATTGCTGAGATAAGTCATGCTAGCGTGTTGTTCTGCTGTCCATTGTTGAATCTGTTCGAGTTTAGTCATTCAATCACCCCTTTAAAAGATGTGTTAATTATAGCATAAGGCAACGATTGGTGTGGGGATTACCCGGATTGGGGCACACAAACCAGGAGTTATTGCTGTTGAGAAAGGCGTTCATGCTTTCAAACAAGATAAATGAAAATAAAAATGGCCAAATTCTCATAATTCGTCCGCATAAATCCACAAGAATTTTTTATCGCCCGCTAACCGTGTTTGTTTTCTGTAAACGGCTTAACAACGCGGTTGAAATGACCTATAGTAAACGATATTAGGGCAAAAGATTCCACCGTATGGGGAGATGTGCCTTGAAAATTCGATGAAATTAAGGTATTCTTTGATATGAAAGCGTTTTCAATGTTGCGTCTCTGATTGACTTTCTGTATACTGGTCAAGTTGCTTGAAAACGAATGAAAACAAATCAAACCAAGAAAGAAAGGGCTATCGCTATGGAAAAACAAACAGTTACAATTTACGATGTGGCACGGGAAGCGGCGGTCTCCATGGCCACCGTCTCGCGGGTGGTTAATGGCAATCCCAACGTTAAGCCAGCGACACGAAAGAAAGTTCTGGAAGTTATTGACCGACTAGACTACCGGCCAAACGCTGTTGCACGTGGCTTGGCAAGTAAGAAGACGACCACGGTGGGAGTTATTATCCCAGATGTGACCAACATCTACTTCTCGTCATTAGCACGTGGGATTGATGATATTGCCATGATGTACAAGTACAACATCATCCTGACCAACTCTGATGAAAATGGTGGCAAGGAAGTTCAAGTCTTGAACACCTTGATGGCTAAGCAAGTTGATGGGATCATTTTCATGGGCAATCAGGTTACCGATGAATTGCGTGAAGAATTCAAGCGTTCAAAGGCACCCGTTGTTTTGGCCGGTTCAGTTGATTCTGAAAAGGCCCAACCCAGTGTTAACATCGATTACGTTGCTGCTGTGGCGGAAGCCGTTAAGAACTTGATCGATCACGGTAACCAGAAGATTGCGTTTGTTTCTGGATCCATGGAACAAGCCATCAATCACGACTACCGGTTGAAGGGGTACAAGAAGGCCTTGAAGGACGCAGGCATTGCCTACGACGACAAGTTGGTCTTTGAAACGGACTACACTTACAAAGCTGGTCAATCGCTGGAACCCGCTTTAAGCGCTGCCGGCGCAACCGCTGCGTTTGTTGGGGACGACGAACTGGCTGCTGGTGTGATGAATGGTCTGACCGATGCCGGTGTAGATGTTCCTAGTGAATTTGAAGTCATCACCAGTAACGACACCAAGCTGACAGAGTTGGTACGGCCAAAGATGAGTTCGATTACGCAACCCCTCTATGATATTGGGGCCGTTGCTATGCGTCTGTTGACGAAACTAATGAACAACGAAACTGTTGAAGAGAACACCGTGATCTTACCTTACGGGTTAATGAAGCGGAGCTCGACTAAATAGCACCACGTAAAGGTTCCGGAAACTGTTTCCAGAACCTTTTCGCATACATAGGGGCCGTTTTAAGGTGGGCGAGTGGTTTCGCCTGCGGATTGGTGAAAATATTTTTGCCAAGGTACGCAGATTTTGAATAAAGAAGTACAACCTTTCCAGTTAAAAGTAACGTTCACCGTTGACAAGCACTGACGAATAAGCAAACACGCGGTGTCCGATAGGTTAAGCGGCCGTGAGCTGCAGGGCTGGTGAAAATGAGCCAAGCCGTGGGAATTCTCTTAGCGGTGAGCTTTACTGCTTAGAGAATTGGTGTCTTTGAGACGCGGTTTCAAGCGGCACAAAGTAAGCCAGAAGACCGCCTTTCGGCTTCAGGCGTCCGCCCACAGCGGTCCGGTCTCATTTTCACCAACCCGGAAGCGGAGTAGACCACTTAACCCACCGAACAATTACGTAAGTTTTCGCGTGATTAAGCTAGACTTAACCAATCTGAAATTTAGATGTGCTACAATAATAAGCAAATCATATTGGGTATCGGGAGGTGGTTCTTATGAGTGAGAATAGTCGCATGGCGCGCTACCACTCTGATGAAGAGCCGGAACCACAGCAACAGCAACAAGCAGCCCCACAGCCAGCTGGCACCTATCAGCGACGCCCGGCATTAGCCCGGTGGGTCGCATTTCTGATTCTGCTGCTGACCGTGAGCGCTGGTCTCAAATTAACTGTCTTTAACGCGACCTACACGGCGGGCGTGGTTTCACGTTCGACGGCCGGTGAAAAAATCATCAATCACGTGAATGATGATTTACAAAATCTGGGCGTTTCTGGCGCACCGGTCACGGCTAGCATTATGCAGCCGTATTTAGAGGTGGGCGTTGCACAACTCTATGGTCAAACCGCGGACGTCACCGTTGATACCACTGAGTTAGCCACGGCGATCAGTACACAGGCACAGACCATGGGTGTGACCGCCACGTCAGGGATGACGACAGCCATCGCTAAGCAGGCCAAAAAACGGGCCAAGGCGGCGTTTAACACGACAGCTATGTCGCAGGCTGCCGTCCAGGTCCAACGCGCGCAGAAGATAGATTTCTGGGTGCTGCTGGCCACGGTTCTGCTGCTGATCGTCACGTTCTTCTATGCGATGAGCGTGCACCACATCTTTGCGAGCCTTGGTGCGGGATTGACGCTGGGCGGCTTGTTGACCGGAGCGGTGGGCATTGGTGGATATTTTCTCCTGCCATACTTAATCACCAGTACCAGTCGGCTGACGGCAAATCTGCTGACCACGATTGGTCGTAGCGGGCTAGGCGTTGTCATTTTCGCCGGGGTTGCTGAGATTGTGGTTGGGCTGGTTGTGATGCTGGGCCACCGGACGTTCCGGAAAGAATAACGCGTGGTGTGGTAAGAACACTACAAATTGGTATGACTATCAAAAAACTTGTAAGGAGCTGGCTGAGTGTGCCGGCTCCTTTTGTTTTACGGCAAAATAGACGCTCACTGTCCTCGTGTAACTTTAGGGCAGTGAACGTTTTTTTTGACCTAAATTTCACATTAATTGAACGATATACACAATGCGGAATTATTTAATACAGAATTCATTCATTTACGCTGACAATTATGAAAAGAACTTGTTGACGGGCACAAGTATTGGGCATAGAATATAATTAACTTTATCGTATAAATGGAAAGTAGGACATCCTAAACGGCTTTATGACAGCATTTGTTGACTAGGTTGGTGTCATAAATAGGAATTGGTCAGGTTGAAAAATTTGGCTTCAATAATCTGAAAACGGACTGAACGCTGAGAAATTTGCGGTGTTCTGTGGGATGAGGCCGTCCTGTTTGAGAGGGGTAAGTGACGATGCTAGAGAAAAAACGTTACAAGATGTACAAGGATGGGAAACACTGGGTAGTCGCGGCAGTGACGGTGGCAGCTATGGGACTAGGAACCATAGCTGGTCAAGCGACGATTGCGCACGCTGATACGGTTAGTTCGGATGCGACCAATGCCCAAACTGGGAGCGTATCTGCGGCAACGACAGGGACGACAACCACTCTGAAAGCGGCGGTCACGAGCGACACAACGACGTCACCGGCAAGCGCACAAGAATCCGATAACAGTAGCGAGGATTCGGGTGGTAGTGACGCACTCAAGTCAGATGACTCAGCAGTTGGGAGCAACCAAGTGGCTGGACAAGGGACAACCACTGATAGCGGTACGCAGGTCACGGATCCAACGAGCACAGGAACGAACACGCCAGCGGCAGATACGTCCGATACCGATACCTCTGACACGAATACGTTCAGTACGGGTACGCCTAAGAAGGATGTCCCGGCGGATAACAATGAGGTAAACGCTACTGACAAGCTGACAACGGATACGCTCGTGTCGGAGCCAGAGACGTCCACGTCGGAAACAGGCAGCCAAGAGAGTGGTACCGGCAATGATTCAAAAGTAGTTGAGTCAACTGATGATCCGCAAACAGTGAACGCGCAAGTGCTGACGAATGCTGATGAAAAAGTTGCGGACTTAGAAACTGACAATACTGGCGACAGTTCCGTTACTGGCAGCGGTCTTCAGATGGCTAGTTTATTTAAGCTGGCAAACCGCAGCATGCTAGTGAAAGAGGCGGCCACAACTAATCTCGTGGAAGCACAGGCGACAACAGCTGAGCCAACGTTTGATGACGGTGACTTTTCGTATAGTTTAAACGCAGACGACACGGTGACTCTCAGTGGCGTGAAAAATGTGATTACTTCAGCCACACTGACGGTGCCCACGACCGCCTACGATACCGGAACGCAGAAGACCTATGATGTGACGGCTATCGCTGACGGTGCCTTTGCCAGCAGTACCGGTCGGACCAATAACATTTCAACGGTGGTTATTGGGGACGGTATCAAAAGCATTGGGAATCTCGCCTTTGCTTATTTGAACAACCTTAAAGTGGTTGATCTGAGTGAAAACCATACGCTAGAAACGATTGGCGACGAGGCTTTTGTCAGCACGGGAGTCACCTCACTGACACTGCCGGCAACTGTAACCGCGATTGGTAATGGTGCCTTTCAGTACGTTAATCTGACGGACCTGGATATGAGTGCTGCAACTCAGCTGACCAGTATAGGGGACAAGGCTTTTCTTGGCAGCAAAATCAGTTCGTTAGACCTACCTGACAGCGTGACCAGCATTGGCGATAACGCCTTTCAATATAACAGCAATTTGACGAGCATTAAGCTCTCAAGTAACTTGGTTTCAATTGGTGATTCAGCCTTTGCAAATGATGATAATCTTGCTGACGTGGACTTTTCACAAGCGCCTAATTTAAGTACGATTGGCGCGAATGCTTTTGATGGGGCCAAGTTGACGAGCGTAAACCTGACTGGTGCCACCAAGATTGCGGATCATGCGTTTCAAGATAATAAAGAATTGACTTCGGTAACGTTGGGACAGGGAATTCAAGAGATTGGTGAATCAGCCTTTTCTGGGGACAGCAACTTGACGACGCTGAGCATCCCTAGCGATAGTGATTTGACGAAAATTGATAAAAATGCTTTTTACGGGACAGGACTCACCGCCGTTAACCTGCCAGCCAAGCTGACGCAGATTGGTGAGGGGGCCTTTGAATCTAATACCAGCTTGCAGGATGTCACGTTTGCCGGAACGGCTGCCAATGATGATTTAACCATTGGTACCAATGCATTTGCGTATGATGGCAAGATAACGACCTTGAATTTGCCAGATAATTTGGTGATGATTGGTGATAGTGCCTTTGCCGCTGATAACTTGAAGGACGCCGCTGGAAATACCATTGGCGGATTGACCAAGGTGGCCTTTGGATCCGCGAGCCGGCTGACGACAGTGGCTGACAACGCGTTTATTTATGATACGGTTTTGAACGAGATTACGTTGCCAGATACGGTGACAACGATTGGCAAACAGGCTTTCTTGGCCAATTCGGCGCTTACCAGCTTTACATTGCCAGCAAGCCTGCAAAGTATCGGAGACAATGTCTTTACCTATGATGCTGGGCTCAAAACGGTTGACACCAGTAAGGCAACCCAGCTGGCGACGATTGGTAATGGGGCTTTTGAATATTCAGGACTAGCGTCTTCCGGCCAAACGGATGAAACGCAGGCCCCAACTTTTGTGCTACCGGACAGTGTCAAAACTATCGGTAACTTTGCTTTTGCGGGCAGTCATTTGGAGAATGTGACATTCAATAACGGCCTCGAGACGATTGGTGAAGGTGCCTTTACCTATAACGAATTGAGTGGCAACCTAGACTTGCCAAATACGGTGACCGCGGTGGGAGCTAATGCGTTTTATGGCAACCAACTGAATGGTGTGACGGTCCCAGATGCTGCGACCGTGGGGGAAGACGCCTTTGACTATAACCGAATTACGCAGTTAACCACTAGCGCAGACAATGGTTCTGTGGCTTTGAATCAATATGCCGCCTACTTTGGAGATTCTGCAAATGTGACTATTAACACCTTGTTTGATACCAAGGTTGGTGATTTAACCAACAAGGACTTGGTGATTGATCCAACCTCATTGACAAATGGGGTCACCTATAATCAGGCCGACGGGACATTCAATATCCCAACCGGAATAACTGGGTTTAAGTTTAACTGGTCCTTACCAGACCCCGATAACGCGGGAAAAAATCTCTACGGCGGTGCTTACCAGGTTGTCCTGAATGATCCTGACATTAAGGTTGTGGATGGTCAAGCTTGGTACAAAGATAATTGGACACCTGAATTGAACTTCATTAGTGCGGAGAAACCGGATGGAACTAGTCTAGCGTACAAGGACTTGACCGTTTCGATTAAGAATTCTGCGGATGAGACGGTAGCGGCGGATCAGGTGACCCAGATTCCAGGAGAGTACAAGGTCACTTATACCTATAATGGTGACACGGTGAATGCCCAAACCATCACCTTGACCGTTTCTAAGCGGCAAGGAACATACACATTGACCGGTAAACAATCAGTACAATATACGGGAGACACCCCAACCATTGACGTTAAGGATTATCAGATTGCCATGTCTGATGGGTTTGTGTACACGTTAAAGGAAGGTGACCTGATATTAGTTCCGAATGAAGTCTCGAGCAGCACAACGAAACTAGCTGCAACTGGGAATGCGCAAACGACCGAGTTGCCAAACGTTGGGACTTACAAAGTGGTTTTGGCGCAGTCGGCAATTGATCGGGTCGAGGGTGAAGCAAAAGACGCTACAGAGCTTTTTGACTGGGCAGATGAGAACTCAGATGCTAATTTGACCATCACACCAGCCAACGTGACCGTTACGATGACTGATCAGACCAAAGTTGCAGGGACAGCAGATCCTGAACCAACGTTTGTCGTGACCGCTGATGATGACACGACGAGTACTCCTATTGCCGACTTCCCCTTAGCCATTAATTATTCGCGTGCGGCTGGGGAAACGGTGGGAGAGTACGCTTATACGCTGGCGGTCTCAGCGACAGATCCACTGAGTCAAAACTTTGCGGTTACATTTAAGCCAGCAAGTTTGACAATCACAGCAGCCCTGGTAACGGTTGCTGGTAACAATTACACGATGAAGGTGGGCGATGCAACGCCAACCGCAACGGACTTTGACGCCACGGCTACGGATGAAAATGCGCAACCGGTGACTGCGGATAAGGTTACTGCTGATCTGAGCCAAGCTGATTTGACGACGCCGGGGGATTATGTGGTAACGCTCAGCTATGGTGATGAGACGACTACGGTTAAGCTGCATGTGGTAGCGGCAACGACTGGTGGCAACAACGGCGGCACGACAACGAATCCAGGAACCGGGGATGAAGGGACACCAACCGACCCAACAGAGCCGATTGCGCCAACAACACCGGCCAAGCCAACGATACCGACGATTAAACCGACTGGTAGTCAGGGAACGCGCAAGAATCCAGCAGCGACTGCACCCGTCGAGAAACCGGTTAAGCAACTGCTGACGAAAGTTGGTGGGGATGCGGCAGTGGTTCAGCTGGCAGATAAAGTGGACAAGGGTCATTCCCAATCCAAACGAGCAACGGGAACGACCGTGGTTTTAAACGGTGGTGATGCCAACAAATCTGTCTTGTCCGCTAAATCACAGAACAAGACGGCACAAACGGCAGCCACTGAGGCCACATTGCCACAAACGAATGAAGTTCAAACACCATGGTTAGCCTGGCTGGGAACACTGCTGGGTGGACTGGGTTTAGCTGGTTGGCAACGTAAGCGCCACGAATAAACCGTGGTTTACGTAAGGTTAGTGACTTAAGCAACCGAAAATATCACAATGAACGGCTCTTCAAGGCGATAAGCAGGCAGACTGACTTATCACCTTGAGGAGTCGTTTTTGGGTTGGCCTCATTTCGGGGATGTTCATAAACATTGGTCAGCTTCTGAACGATATTATCGGATTCAACCAGTATTTTCGATGAGGCACACATGAACGCACATTGAATTGCCATTTTTCACAAGGGCATAGTCCAATCAGTGCCGACCACCTAAGCTAGGAGAATTTATGGCGAACGAAGAAACGTGTAAGCCTTAATTTATCAGTGATAAGTGCTAGTTTAAGCCAAAAAGGTTTTTGCCCTAAACCTTAGTGGAAGGGAAATTCACAACTACCACTAAGGTTAGTAAGTTTGTGCAACGTCCATTTTAAGATGAAAAATATTTTTTTGAATTTTAATTTCCACGACAAAAGCTGACATTAAGCGAGTTTAAACTGTTATTTTACCCCCTAACATGCTATAGTAATGCCATATAATAAAGCAAAAGGTAAACACAATGTTCTAAAATAATCGTCCTTTTAAAAATATGGTAATGGGACAGTGGCCGCTTGATGTCTGTCAAGGTGCCACGGGATTAGGTGTTGCACAACATCGTTTAGCACCTGAATATCAGGAAGTGTGTTTAAAGTTGAGGAAGAAATGATTGGCTGTTTCGTAAGGCTTAGAGACTAACTTGGTTCCACTAATGGGATTTAGTTGCACTGACTTATTTGGTGATTAAGATACTAAGTAAGGCATGAAGAAGCCAGTCATTTCGTTGTTGATGGACGGGCTTGGAGGACAAGGGACTCCAATTGTGAGAGGGGTAAGCAACGATGCAAACAAAGCAACATTACAAGATGTATAAGGATGGCAAACACTGGGTATTCGCCGCCATTACGGTTGCCGCTGTTGGGTTAGGCACCATGATGGGACAGGGTGCCGTGGCACATGCGGACACGACAACGGTCAGTGCTGCCGACAGTAGTAGTCAAACGGGAGCGGTTGCCGAGAGCACAACGGCTAAGAGTGTCACACTGACTAGTGGCACGACCACGACTGAGGAGTCTACTGGCAATAGTGATAGCGAAAATGTAAAAGACAACGCTTCCAGTACGCAGGACACCACTGAAAGTAATAGCGGTGAGACGGGGACTGGTGACAGCGATACCAACACCTCTAGCAATAGTAATTCAACCGACACTACTGGGAAGGATACGACGTCAACTGACACGCCAGCGCCATCTACGGATTCTGAGAAGACGACTGAACCGGACAATTCTGGTGAGTCCGCAGGTTCGGAAACCAAGGATTCTACGACACCGGCAGCCGCTACGGCCCCAGTTGCCGAAAACGCTGTAAATGATGCCTCGATTGAGGCGGCACCTGCAGTCACGCCTGATACGGATGCCATAACTGATAGCGTGGACAAACTAGCCGACGATGCGCCAGCTGTGACTGCTGATACGCCAATGACTATCAAGGCGCTGTCAGCGTCTCTGGGTGATTCGGTTACGTTACCAGCCACGGATCAGAGCTACTTTAACTTCACCCCAAATACTGATGGCACAGCGACCTTGGTTAACGTTGCCAAACAGATTACCGATAATACCGTAGTGATTCCGACCACGTATACGGATAGCAACGGTAAAGTTTACCAGGTCACCAGTATTGCGAACTATGCTTTCATGAACAATAACAATTTCACAACCAATGTCAGCAATATTGTGATTGGTGATGGCATCACGTCGATTGGCGACTCTGCTTTTGCCTACTTGAGTAATCTTAAAGTGGTTGATCTGAGTGAAAACCATACCCTGACTGACATTGGGGAGAATGCATTTGTAAGCAGTGGCATCAGTGATTTGGTCTTACCCGCGACCGTGAAAACCATCGGTGACGGTGCCTTTAAATACAATTACAACTTAACGAATGTTGATTTCAGCCAGGCCACTAATTTGGCGTCGATTGGCGCCTTAGCCTTTGCGGGCGACCGTAGCCTGACGACCCTCAACATCCCCACGTTGACCACGATGGGAACCGCAGCCTTCACTGGGGCAACGTCCTTGACCACGGTCACGTTGGGCGATGGCGTTCAGCAGGTGGGTGATTACGCCTTTTCAAATTACCAAGATGGTGACGTAAACTTCGTTGGCGACACAGCGCTCACCTCAGTCACCTTCGGCAATGGCCTGCAAACGATTGGCAACTATGCGTTCACTTATGATGGCGGTATCACGTCGATTAGCTTGCCGGCGAGCTTAACGTCGATCGGCGACTATGCCTTCGGCGCCATGACCAGTAAGGATGCCAGCGGGAACACCACCAGTGGCTTGACCAGCGTCACCTTTGCTCCGGACAGTCAGTTAAAGACCATTGGCAACTCGGCATTTATTTATGACAGTTTCCTCGACAACGTGACGTTGCCAGCGAGCTTACAAACGATCGGCGATCAGGCTTTCCTGGCCAATTCCGCGTTGACCAGTATCAATCTGCCGGCCAGCTTGATTTCAGTCGGTGCCAACGCGTTCACCTATGATGCCAAATTAAGCACACTGGATACCAGTCAGGCAACCGCTTTGACCACGATTAAGAGTGGGGCGTTTGAATATGCCGGCCTGACGGGAACCCTGACGTTACCGGAGAACTTAACTACCATCGGCGACCTCGCCTTTGCGGGCAACCACCTTGACGACTTGGTTGTGAACCCAGCGTTGACCACCATTGGGGCGAGTGCCTTCGCCTATAACGCATTAGGTGGCAACTTGGATTTGACGGCAACTGCGCTCACCAGTATTGGGGCCAATGCTTTCTATGGCAACCAGCTCACGGGCGTCCAAGTGCCGACCACGACCACGATTGGGAAAAATGCTTTTCAGTACAATCGGATTAGTCGGTTAACCGCCGGTGGGGGTAATGCAAGTTTGGCGCTGAACCAGACCGCAACCATTTTCACCAGCAAGAACGATTTAACGTCGATTGACGACCTGTTTACGACCGCCATTGGTAGCGCCGACAACAGCGACTTGGTCTTAACGAAGCTCAGCAACGGCGTTACGTATAGCAATGGTAAATTCACCATTCCAGATAACGTAGATGGGTTCACCTTTAACTGGACGTTGACGGATAGTACCGGTCTCACCTATGCCGGCACTTATCAGGTCGTGCTAAACGATCCGCACATCCAGGTGGTCAACTCAACGGTTTGGTATGGGGAAAGCTGGAATCCAATTGAAAACATTTCTGGCGCAACGATGACGGATGGGACGGTCATTCCGAAGAGCGAGTGGTCTAACTTTGACGTAGCGGTGACCGACACGGATGGTAATCCCGTCAAAGACGCGGCGGGTAATCTGATTACCGCTGCCACCATGACCCAAACGTTGGGCACCTACAACGTGACTTACAGTTACCAGGGCGAGCAGGCAACAGCTGTGATTACCGTGCAAAAGCGGGAGGCCACGTTCCAACTCTCAGGGAGCTCAGAAGTCACTTATAACGGCGCAGCCCCCGTCGTCGACCCCGCAGACTACACGGTGACCTTTAGCAACGGCTTCATCTACACGTTGAAGAGTGGGGACCTGGATGTCGTGGCTAACGCTGGGTCAAGCAACACGGCCAACGTGGGAACCTATACGGTGAAATTGAACGATGCGGCCATCGACCGGGTCTTAGCCGAAACACCAGCTGGCAATGTCTTTGATTGGACGGATGGCGGGACGACAGCAACGGTGACGGTTAATCCAGCCGTGTTGACGGTGACGGTAAAGGATGCTAGCAAGGACGCCGGGGCGCCCGATCCAGGCGTAGTACTGACCACAACGGTGGGTGCGAGCGACACAGCCGTTTCAGACTCGGGCTTGACGGCAGATGATATTACCCGGGTTCCCGGCGAGATTGCTGGGATGTACCAATACCAGTTGAAACCGACGACTAAGGATCTCAGCACGAACTATGTGATCGGCACCACGAATTTAGGCAAATTGACCATCAATTCGGTTGACCCAACGTTGACCGGGAGTGATTACACCATGAACGTCAATGGGACCGCCCCAACGGCCACTGATTTCAAACCGGTGGCCACGGACACTAATGCACAAGCCGTGGCGGTCAGTGACATTACACTAGACCTCGGGGATGCGGATCTCACCAAGGCCGGCGATTATCCAGTGACCTTGACGTACGCTGGCCTGACCAAGATAGTGACCTTGCACGTGGTCACGCCAACAACCGGCGGCGGTGGCGGGACGACCGATCCTGGAAACGGCGGTGACCCAGATGTCACTGACCCGACAGACCCAACCGATCCGGCTACGCCAACTGATCCCGCTGACCCGAATGAGGTGCACAAGGTTATCAGCGACCAGGGCGTCCACAAGGATGGCGTGGGTGCCACGGTGAATGTGCGCGCGAAGAAGAGTGCTCAGTCGACGCTGGGTAGCTACCGGGGCGGCATTGGAGCGACCATTCAAGGCAATTCGGGAACACTCAAGCATGGTGGTGACGGGGCATTGATTACCCCAACCGCTAAAGCCACGAGTGCACAGGCTAAAGTCAACCTAGCCAAGGCTGATCCGGTCACGTCGACGACGGCCAAGGCAACCTTGCCACAGACTAACGAAGCGCCAACTACTTGGTGGGCGGCCTTAGGCATCCTGCTGGGTGGCTTGGGCTTGGCTGGGTTGCGTAAGCGGCGTCATGAATAAGTAAATGTAAGGTGATAAGCGCAAAAAAGAGTCTGGGACAAAAATCCCAGGCTCCTTTTGCATCTCCAATTCTATATTGTTGAAACGTGCGACAGAAGGCAGCTGGCTCCGCTTAAAACTGATAGCCAAATAATCCAAGCCCGGGATTATCCGGCTATCAGCCTTAATGCTCACCAGCTAACCGCCTTTTGTCCCACTCTCTTTTTGGCGTACGCTGTGAAAGTTGAAGTAAGCTACATTAAAATCTTGGACAAGAAGTCTTGGGCCCGTTCAGTTTGCGGGTTGCTGAAGAACGCATCCGGCGTATTGCTTTCCTGAATGAAGCCATCGGCCATGAACCAGACTTGGTCGGCCACGGATTTGGCGAAGCCCATTTCGTGGGTCACCACGACCATGGTCATCCCCTGATTGGCCAGTTCCTGCATAACGTTCAGAACTTCACCAACCATTTCTGGGTCCAGCGCGGAGGTAGGTTCGTCAAACAGCATCACCTTGGGGTCCATCGCCAGTGCACGGGCAATGGCGACCCGTTGTGCTTGACCACCAGACAGGCTGGCAGGGAAGGCATCGGCGTGGTCGTCCAGGTTCACTTGCTGGAGCAGTTCGTGCGCCAGCTTGGTCGCCGCGTCGTCGGCCATGTGCTTGACCTTCATCGGTGCCAGCTTGATATTTTCCAGGACGGACATGTTGGGGAAGAGGTTGAAGCTTTGGAAGACCATCCCCATTTGTTCCCGTAACTCATTGACCCGCTTGGTATCCAGGGTCGTGAGATTCTCACCGGAAAAGTCGACCTCACCTGAAGTTGGTTGTTCCAAGAGGTTCAGGCAGCGAAGAAAGGTGGATTTCCCACTACCGGAAGGGCCGATGATGACGATGACTTGGCCGGGATTGACTTGTTCGGTGATGTCTTTTAAAACGGGGTTCTTGCCAAAGTTCTTGGCCAGGTTTTTAACCTCAATAATTGGTTTAGTCATGCTGCATTCTCCTTTCGAAGTAGTTCAGAATCCGGGACGCCGTAAAGGTCAAAATGAAGTAGAGGACCATGATGACGGCAATTGGCGCAACGCCCCGGTAAGTGTCAGACCGCACAATGTTGCTTTGGAAAATCAGTTCGGAAACCCCAATGATGGAGACGATGGAACTGTCCTTGATCAGGGTGATAAATTCGTTTCCTAATGACGGCCAGATGTTCTTTAAGGCCTGCGGTAAGATGACGTAACGCATGGTGGTGCCACTAGACATCCCCAGACTCCGAGCGGCTTCCGTTCGGCCATTGTCCACGGAGTTGATCCCGCCCCGAATGTATTCGGCAACGTAGGCACCAGAGTTTAGGGAAATCGCGATAATCCCGGAGGTTAACGCGGGCAGGTTGACGATGAGTCCCAGGCCAAAGTAAACGAACATGACTTGGACCATCATGGGTGTGCCCCGAATGAATTCAACGTAGGCGGTTGCCAACCAGCGCAACGCTGTCTTGAAGACGCCACCCTTGGCCATCCGTGCTAGGGATAGGAGCACCCCGAGGATGAACCCAAAGAAGACGGAGCATACGGTGATAATCAAGGTGTACTCGATCCCCGTGAGGAAGGCCTTCCAGTAGTGGAACATGCTGGTGTTAACGGTGTTGGTCTTTAAGTATTTCCCAGCGGCCGGGAGGTATTGCTTGTTGACCAGGTTCTCGCGTTTAATCTGGTCAACGGATTTGTTGGCCTTGTTCACCAGGGCAGTGGACCCCTTGGCAAAGGCAACGGAGGCGCTGGTATCGGAGGCGCTTAAGTTAAAGTTACTGGGAATTGCGGCCAGTTCCTTGTTATTGGCCACGTAAGCTTGAGCGGATGGCTTTTCCATGGCCACCCCTTGAATCTTGTGGCTTTGGAGGGCCAAAATCAGGTCGGACACGGAGGTCATCCCTTTAACGGTCGTGCCACTGGTTTGCTTCTTGGATTCGTTGTACATCGTGGAGCCAGTCTGAGCACCAATCGTCTTGCCAACGAAGGAATCTTTGTCCTTGTAAATGCCCTTGTCACTCTTGTTGATGACGATGCTGTACCCACCTTGATAGTAAGTGTGGCTAAAGTCAACGTTCTTCCGCCGTGCGGGCGTAGGATTCATCCCGGAGATAACCATGTCGACCTTGCCAGTTTGCAGGGCAACGAGGAGGGAGTCAAACGACATCGACTTGACGACTAATTTCACGCCCAGGTCCTTGGCGATTTTCTTTCCCACGGCGACGTCCATGCCGACAACTTGGGACTTGCCGTGAACGGTCGCCTGGAATTCGTAAGGGGGATAATCAGGCGAGGTCCCCATGACCAGCGTGCCCTTCTTTTCAATCTTTGTCAGCGAATTGTCGGTGGCGGCGTTGGCCGTCGTGGTCATGGCGGTGAAGCCGGTGACCAGCGTCAATAGCAGAGCAAAGAATAATACCAATCTCTTCTTCATATAAAAAGCTCCTCAATAAATTTGTTGTTGCCATTGATATTAGCAGGTTTAGTTTATTTATACAACATTTATTTAAAATAATTAGCTTTTATGCATAATCTATTCTTTTGAAAAACCATGAAAAGCCTAGTGTAACGGTAAAACGTCGATATTCGTATACATTTTATGGTGCATAGATAAATAGTGAGCTTGCCAATTGAACGAATTGGGAGTAAGTGCTAACATGTATAGTGTCTGTTTTATACGGATATCTAAAAAATTTTAGAAAAGAGGAGTTACGATGTCAGGACATTCTAAATGGCATAACATCCAGGGCCGGAAAAATGCTCAGGATGCAAAACGTGGAAAAATCTTCCAAAAAATCTCACGTGATTTGTACCAAGCTGCAAAAGCAGGTGGTCCTGATCCCGACGGTAACCCTCAACTTCGTTTGGAAATGGACAAGGCGCGGGCAGCTAACATGCCTAAAGACAACATCAAGCGGGCTTTAGATAAAGCTTCAGGTCTTGGTGGCGCCAAGTTCGAAGAAATCACCTACGAAGGCTACGGTCCAGCCGGGACAGCAATCATGGTTGCTGCCTTAACGGATAACAAGAACCGGACGGCAGCAGCTGTTCGTTCTGCCTTCACGCACCATGGTGGTGCACTGGGTGCAGCGGGGTCCGTTTCTTACATGTTTGATCGTAAGGGTTACATTGTTATCTTACGTGATGGTTTGGATACGGATGAAGACACGATGTTGATGGATGCTTTAGACGCCGGGGCGGACGACATGGAAACCACGGATGATGAATTCAAGATCTACACAGATTCTTCAAGCGAGATTGGTGCGCGTGATGCCTTACAAGCTAAGGGTTACAAGCTCGATACCGCTGAAGTGCGGATGTTCCCTCAAAATACAACCGAAGTACCAGAAGCTAAGGCTCCACAATACCAAGGTTTGATTGAAGAATTGGAAGACAATGACGACGTTTCTGATATTTATGAAGCAGCGGTTTTGCCTGAAAATGTTGAATAAATCTTATGAGAAATGACTTTCACTTCGGTGGAGGTTATTTTTTTTGCCCTTTTTTTGAAAATAAAAAAACAATTGGCCATTCATTACGGAGTTAACTTTAACGGACTCGGAGGTGACCCAGTGTGATTGAAGAATTGATCAAGAAATTAGTAACGTTGGCAGTGCGGCAACATGTGAGTGATATTTACGTTTTACCCCATGAGACGGGGTATCAGATTCGGTTACGGCAGGCGACAACGATGACGGTTTGGCAGACGGTTACTGAGCTGATTGGCCGTCAGTTGATTACCTACTTTAAGTTTCACGCGGATATGGCCGTTAGTGAACGGCGACGACCCCAAGTTGGGGCGATGACTTGGCCGGGCGAGGTTCCGGTGGAGTTGCGGTTTTCGACGGTGGGGGACTACGCGAATCAGGAGTCCTTGGTGATTCGGTTGATCTACCCTTATGCGGCGACCGCTAGCGCCTACTTGGTTCCTGGACAACGGCAGCAGTTACTAGACTTGGCCCAGCAACGGGGATTGATTTTGTTTGCCGGTCCCACCGGTGCGGGCAAGACGACGACCATGTATACCACGGCTAGTCGGCTCGATGACACAACGGTGGTGTTGACGGTAGAAGATCCGGTGAAAATCAAAGAACCGCGCTTCATTCAGTTGCAGGTAAATGAGGCGGCAGGGATGTCGTACGACGCGTTGATCAAGGTGGGGCTGCGCCATCGACCGGACGCCTTTATCATTGGCGAAATTCGGGATCGACAGACCGCCCAGGCGGCCGTGCGGGCAGCATTGAGTGGCCATTTGGTCCTGAGCACGGTCCACGCCCAGACGGCAGCGGGGACCGTCAGTCGTTTGGCCGACCTGGGTATCCCGGCCGCGCAACTCCGGCAAGTGTTGACGGCGGCCTGTTATCAGCGGTTGATTCCTAGAAAAGGGGTAGGACCCGCTGTGCTACTCGATATTTTAACGGAGCAGGCAATCTGGCACGCACCCCTGACAACCACGGAAAGGTGGCGAACGACCCTTGAAGAATCAGTGGCAAGCAACACAATCACGTTGGCGACGGCGAATCAGTTTCGGGTCGGCTAAGTGGTCATTGACCACGCAGGCCCGATTCTGCCAGCTGCTGGCGGATCAATTGGCAAGTGGCTTTTCACTCAAGCAGGCGGTGACCTTTATGCGGACGGTCGGGGGCGACTTTCCGGATAGCCTCCAAGACATTGAGCGGGAGCTGTTAGCTGGCGCAGAGTTGGTGCCCCTGTTAGCGCCATACCTGCAACCAAACGTGTACTTTCAACTGCAATTGACCACGACGTACGGCGCGTTGGCCCCGGCACTTAAGGAGGCGGCGGAGTTGTTGCGGTTAATGGCCACCCAGCGCCAAAAACTGCGTCAACTGATGGCGTATCCGTTGGGCCTCTTCGTGAGTATGGCAGGCTTGTTTGTGACACTGCAGGTTGGCATCTTGCCGCAGCTGCAGCAAGACTTGGCGCCAGCGACGACAGTGGGAGTGAATTGGACCCACTATCTGTGGTTTGGTGGCGTGGCACTGGCAGTAGGGGGCCTCGTGGCCGGCTGGCGATGGTGGGCGCGGCAACCCAGCCTACAACTGGCGAGTCTGTATTTGCGGGTGCCCTACGTGGGGCGGATTTGTCAGGCCTATTACGCGTACTATCTGACAGCGAACCTGAGCCAACTGGTCCAAAGCGGCTTGAGTGTGAAACAGATGATGGGAGTTCTCCAGCAGTTGCCTGAACGGGCCTTGTTGCACCAGCTTGCCAGGAAATTGGAACAACAGTTGGCAGCTGGCCAGTCGCCAGTCGGCTGGCTTCGCGGGCAACAGTTCATTCCCAGACAATTGCTGATTTTTCTTCAAAAGGGGAGTACGAATCGGCAACTGGCCCGTGAGTTGCGCGCCTTTAGTACGCTGCAGTATCGTGATTTGGTTCGGCGGACGGAACGGGGGCTGGCGCTGGTTCAACCTATCTTGTTGGGGGTAGTGGCCCTGCTGATTGTGGGTGCTTATTTGAGCCTGCTCTTACCAATGTATCAGAACTTACAGGGGGTCTACAATGACTAACGTGCGCCGAGGATTTACCTTAGTAGAAATGACAATTGTACTGTTCATTATTTCACTCTTGATTCTGATCATCTTGCCCAATCTGAACACCCAGCGACAACGGGCCAGTAAGATTCACGGTAATGCCATGACGACGGTTGTGCAGGGCCAAGTGACCGCCTATTTAGACGACCATCCCCTGAAGGATGATCAACAGCCGCACGTCACGTTTGCCGAGCTTAAAGCGGGTCATTACTTAACTGCCCAACAAGTGGCCCGTGCACAGCAGGAGCAGATTATCATCAAGGGGGATCAAGCGCTTGCTAAGGAAAAGTAGCGGTTTTACCTTAGTTGAGACCCTGTTGGTGTTAACCATTGTTTCCGGTTTGGCTGTGCTGGTCACGTTTCAGGGGCAACGGCACCAAAGTCAACTCGCTGAGCAGGCATTCTGGCCATCGTGGCAACGGATGTGGACCGCCGGCCGTCAACAGGCGATACGCCGCCAGGAGATGGTCAGCATTAAGATAGAGCCAGACCGACACGTCGTACGGATGCAAACGGTCAAGGGGCATCAGCCGTTGGGGCATCTGAAAATTCCACAAACCTTGCAGTGGCGTCAAGGTGGTTCTGGCTGGGTGATTTATCCCTCTGGTGCGGCCACGGCGTTATGGATTGAATGGCACAGTACGGCCAGCCATCACTGGTTCTATCAAACATTTCAATTGGGAGGAGCGATTTTCTATGTGGAAGCCACGAAAACGCGGCACCCGTAACGGCTGGGTCTTGCCTGATGCTTTGTTGGCACTGGCAATCGTGTGTTTGGCGGTGACATTGACTCAGGATTTTCTCCAAACGAGTCAGCGCTTGGAACAACAACGACAGGCCAAGCTGACTGCCGTGCGCCGGCAACATGACCGTGCATTGCTGGCCTGGGTTGCGGCGCAATGAAGCGGCGAGCTGGTTTCACTTTAATTGAAACGGTGGTAGCGTTGGTAATCGCGGCGGGGATGTTTCTTTTGGTGACGGGGACTGAACGCACCTTTTTGCGACCCATCCGCCGTGACCCGGTTGCCTGGTATCAGTTGGTCCAGCTCCTGGAACAGTCCGGACGCTACCGCGTGACCGCCGCAGTTGACGATGTGTTGTTGATTTATGACCAACAGGAGCTGAAGACATTGCGACTATCCGTTGATCGTAAGCAGACCTTAAAACTGACTAACACTCAGGGGCAAGGTTATTATCCGCTCTTGCGGAGCGTGACAGCGATTCACTGGCGGGAGGTCAAATCGGGTGTGGTAGCGTTAAAAATCAAACGGGAGGGTTTACCATGGCAAGAAACATTGGTCGATTTACGCGGCATCAAGGATTCCTGACGCTCTGGGCACTGTTCTTCTTGGCTAGTGTCAGCTTGCTTTTGAGTGTGGTGAGCGTTGGCTTAACGGCGCGGCGAGAGACAACGAACCAGTTGACCCGTGATTACGCGCAGACTACCCGAGTGATTGAGCGCCAAACGAAGCGGCATGTGAAAAAGCGACCAGCACAGCGGCAGGAAAAGCCCGCGAAACAGGATTAGCCCGAAAGATTGCTTGAATAACCGCTTAAAAATCGGTAGTATAGATAGCGGATACACGTGTCACGGATTTTTCACAAGGAGGCGAAGCGTGCTGTCACAAGAACAGACTGAAGCGCTCTTTAAGGTGCTTGATGAATCAACAACGACCTTACAAGCAGCACTAAGCACATCTTATTTAGATGCGTTCGTTGAGACCGGGGATAACCTGCTCAACGGACAAGTTCAGGTTGAAGACGGCCGTCCTAAAGAGGAGACTGTTGCGCAACTGAACGACTTGTACCAGCAGGTGGATTGGCAAAGTTTTGATGCAGAAACGGTTAGACGAGCAGTCCAGTTGGTGATGCTCAAGGCAATTCGCATTGATGAAATCCAAGCCAATCATCAGTTAACGCCCGATACGATTGCCTACATCATGGGCTATCTGGTTACGCGGTTGGAGAAGGGCAAGACGCACCTGTCTTTGCTAGATCTGACGGTAGGAACGGGCAACTTGTTAACTGCAGTGATTTCACAGCTTAAAGCCGTGGTTGCTGGTAAAATTGATGCGTACGGGGTGGACAACGATGACACGATGTTGGCCATTGCTCAAACTTCTAGTGACCTACAAAGGGTGCCGGTGGAATTGATTCACCAGGATGCCCTGGAACGGTTATTAGTACCAGCTAGCGATCTGATTGTTGCGGACTTACCAATTGGGTATTACCCAGTCGATGACAACGCGGTTAATTTTAAGACGGCAGCCACGAGCGGGCACACCTACGTGCACCATTTATTGCTGGAACAAGCCATTAATCAGTTAACACCAGGTGGTATCGGCGTCTTTCTGGTACCTTCACAACTCTTTCAGAGTGAACAGGCACAAAACTTACTGAAATGGTTACCGAATAATGCCTATCTGCAGGGATTATTAAATTTACCTGCAGAACTGTTTGCAAATGCTAGCGCACAAAAGGCAATTCTGATTCTCCAGAAGCCAGGTGCGGGAGCCAAGCAAGTCGAACAAGTGATGTTGGGTGAATTTCCATCATTTAAGAATCAATCAGCGTTCCAAAAGTTTGTTGCGGAAATCGTCCAATGGGAAGAACAATACCTTTTGACGGATCGCACATAAAAGGAGAAATACCACATGGGAAAATCATTAGCAATCAACGCCGGCAGTTCAACTTTAAAATTTAAATTATTTGAGATGCCAGCAGAATCAGTCATCGCCGAAGGGGCCATTGACCGGATTGGCTTGGGCAACTCTTTGGTTGAAATCAAGTATGGTGACGGCCAAAAGTACGAAACGCATGAGGACGTTAACGACCATAGCGCGGCTATTCAATTAATGCTGGACCAATTGACCGAGTTGAAGATTATCACGGACTTCAACGAAATCACTGGTATTGGTCACCGGGTCGTTGCTGGGGGCCAAGATTTCAAGGACTCCGCTGTGATTGACGATGATGTTTTACAAAAAATCAAAGACTTGTCCGAATACGCCCCATTACACAACCCAGCCGCTGCTTTAGGGATTGAAGCTTTCAAGAAAATCTTACCTAACGTGCTGAGTGTGGCTGTTTTTGATACCTCTTTCCACACCTCCATGCCCCAAGAAAACTACATGTACGCCATTCCTTACGAGTACTATGAAAAGTATGGTGCGCGGAAGTATGGTGCCCACGGGACGAGTCACCGTTACGTGGCCGGCCGCGCCGCAGCCATGCTTGGCAAGCCGTTGAAGGACTTAAAGTTGATCACGATGCACTTGGGTGCTGGTGGGTCAATCACTGCTATCAAGGATGGCAAGTCCTTCGATACATCCATGGGCTTCACGCCATTGGCTGGGATTGAAATGGCAACGCGTTCTGGGGACATCGATGCCTCCTTAGTTGCTTACTTGATGGAAAAACTTAACATTGACAAGCCAAACGACATGATCAACATCTTGAACAAGAAGTCTGGGTTGATTGGTGTGTCTGGTGTTTCCGCTGATATGCGTGACCTGGAAAAGGTTCAAGCTAAGAACCCCCGGGCTAAGTTGGCACGGGACATGTTCATCGACCGGATTGTCCGTTACGTGGGTGCTTACCTGGCTGAATTGGGCGGCGCTGACGCAATTGTCTTCACTGCCGGTGTTGGTGAAAATGACATCACGATTCGTCAAGAAGTTGCTGACAAGTTAGCTTACTTTGGCATTGGTGTCGACCCAGAAAAGAACAACATTCGTGGGGTTGAACGTGACTTGAGTAAGGACGGTTCAAAGATCAAGACGCTCTTGATCCCAACTGATGAAGAATTAATGATCGTTCGGGACATTGAACGCTTACGGAAATAAAGAGAAGAGTGAGCCAACAGGCGTTTAGCTGACGAGCATTAACGGTGCTAACCGAATAATCCTGGTCTTGGATTGTTTGGTTAGCAGTGTTAAGCGGAATCAGCTGCCTGTTGGGGCACGTTTCAGCAATGTTAATTCGGGGTGTAGCTTTTGTCGCAGCCTCAGAATAGTTCCACCACACGTCATTGTGTTGGTAGGACTATTTTTTTTGCAGAAAAGTTGGGGATGCTAGCGGAAACGGGTGTGGCGAAACTACTGAGTGCGTGTCAGCAGCGGTCGCCAACACCAGCTCGCAACTATAGTTGAATTTTTTTCATGTAAATAATATTAAAGTGATTCAAAACGGTTTGCACCGGGCCTGCAATGCTTTTTAATTTACCGAACCAACCATTGCTGGTACTAGCTTTGACCCCCTGGACGTGTATAATGAATTTCAACAAAGGGGCGATTAAGATGAAAAAAAGTCAAGTGAATGAGGATCAAGAATTTTCACGCGGCCTTCAGAGTCGCCACGTTCAACTGATTGCGCTTGGGGGTACAATCGGAACGGGGCTGTTCTTGGGGGCCGGCCAATCAATTCACCTAGCGGGACCATCGATCGTGTTGGCCTACCTGGTAACTGGAATCATGTGTTTTCTACTCATGCGTGCATTGGGAGAATTACTGCTCTCGGATTTAAATGCGCATTCCTACATCGATTTTATTCAGAAATACCTGGGTGACAATATGAGCTTCGTCGCCGGCTGGACCTACTGGGTCTGCTGGATTACGATTGCCATGGCTGAAATCACGGCTGCCGGGCAATACATGCAGTTCTGGTTCCCACAATTACCACAGTGGGTCACCGGACTCGTCTTGCTGGGCATCCTGTTGACGCTGAACTCTGTCACGGTCAGTGCCTTTGGCGAAACGGAATTCTGGTTTGCCATTATCAAAATTGTGGCAATTATCGCGTTGATCTTAGCCGGCGCCTACATGGTGGCTGTTCATTACCCAACACCCGCCGGTCACGCCAGCGTCACTAATTTAGTCTCTGGTGGATTCTTTGCCCATGGTGCTAAGGGCTTCTTCCTGTCTTTCCAAATGGTGCTGTTCAGCTTCGTTGGGATTGAAATGGTGGGGATGACCGCTTCCGAAACGGCTAACCCGAAGAAAGTGTTGCCTAAAGCGATTAACGAAATTCCGTTACGAATTATCCTGTTCTACCTGGGGTCACTCTTAGCCTTAATGGCTATCTACCCGTGGCAAGCCGTTTCACCAACCAGCAGTCCCTTCGTCCAAGTTTTCAAAAATGTTGGGATTCAGTCGGCAGCGGCCGTCATCAATTTCGTAGTTCTGACCGCGGCGGCTTCAGCTTGCAACAGCTCGCTGTTTACGACGGGGCGGATGCTCTTCTCCCTAACTTACCGGGGTAAAGGCAAGTTTGCCAAGCGCATGGGCGTTCTTTCCCACGCACAGGTACCGGTACGCGCACTGCGTTTTTCAACAGTGGTCATTGCCGTATCGGTGTTCCTTAACTTTTTGATTCCGGGTCACGTCTTCGCGTTTGTTTCCAGTGTGGCCACGACCTGCTTCCTGTTCATCTGGGGGGCCATCGTCGTTGCCCACATCAAATTCAAGCGCCAGCAGCTCGCAGCGGGGGTGACGACTGGCTTCAAGATGCCATTCTTTCCGTGGAGCGATTACTTTATCCTGGCGTTCCTTGCCATGGTGGGCATCGTCCTCTTGTTCCGGGTCGACACACTGATTGCCTTGATCGGCTCAATCTTCTGGCTAGCAGCATTGAGTGTTGGTAAGTATCTGAAGGATCGGCGAACGGCCAGTAATTCGGTTGTCGCTGATTCTGATGACTCTAAGTTGGATGAGTAATTTTAAAGCGTGTGCCGGCAGGCGAATAGCTGACGGGCATTAAGGCCGAAAGTTCCAAGGAACCTAAAACGGCCCAGCTAACACCGTCGACACAGCTGCCTCCATCTCTGTCCTCTTCCGGTTATGACTGTTCTTCAACATGACATTGAGGTGGCCATCGCCGGACTGAAACCGTTCGTCTACCGTAATTAGATACAATTTATGTAGGCGTGAGTGAGCCAAATTTAGGCTCAGCCGTGGGATTTTCCATGTGACTTTCTTGGAAAATGGCGACTTTGAAACGCGGTTCGTGCGGTTCAAAGCGAGCTGGCAGACCGATTCTCAGGCTGTCGGCGTCCTACCCACAGCGTTCCGGCCTAAATCTGGCGAACGGTAAGCCGGCAGGTTTAGACCGTGTTGCCAATATCTGGCAAACATTTCAGCAATATAATTTTAGAGAGAAAAACGCGTCCAGGATGATAGCCATCCCCGACGCGTTTTTGCGTTGAAAAGAGTTTGTCATTTGGCACGCTAGACCCAGCGAAGACTGGCCGAAAGTGCTAGGATAAAGGTAATATATCGAGCGTGAAGTTGGCTGTGGGGAACCAATTGGCAGCAAACGACTCGCACGAAATGAGAGGGGTGCATGTCATGATGAAACAAGTCATAATTGCAGGTAAAATGGTTCCAGCGATTGGCATTGGAACCTGGCACATGGGTGATCAACCTGCACAACGGGCAATGGAGATTGCGGCCATTCGCGCTGGGATTACAGCCGGTGCCCGCGTGATTGATACGGCCGAAATGTATGGTTCTGGCCGCGCCGAGGATCTGGTGGGCGAAGCTTTGACCACCGTTGAGCGACAGTCACTCTATTTGATTTCTAAGGTGTTACCAGAAAATGCCTCTAAACAGCGGATGGAAGCCAGCTTAGACGCCAGTTTAAAGCGGTTGCGGACAGATTATCTGGACCTATACCTGTACCATTGGCGCGGCAAGATTCCCTTGGCCGAAACCGTGGTTGAGCTCCAACGCCTACAACAGACGGGGAAAATTCGTGCCTGGGGTGTGTCCAACTTTGATATTGCTGATCTACAAGAACTTTGGCAACTACCAGGCGGAGATCAGGCCGTGGTCAATGAAGATCTGTATCATTTAGGCAGTCGTGGTTTGGAATATTCGGTATTGCCTTGGCAAAGAGCACACAAATTACCGCTGATTGCTTATTCACCCGTGGCGCAGGGTGATGCTTGGGGCCACCATTTGACAACCAATGCTATCGTTAAGGCAATCGCTGAGCAGCATCAGGTCTCAATTTATCAGATTTTGTTAGCTTGGGTCATTCGCCACGACCAAGTCCTGGCCATTCCTCAAACGAGTTCAGCCGTTCACATGGCACAGAACATTGCGGCGGCTGATATCACGTTAACGTCCACCGAATTGGCGCAATTGGATCAGGCATTTCCAGCACCAACCACGAAACAACCATTAGACGTCTTATAAAGGGGAGCATGACTCATGGAATTCTTTACATCAGATACCCATTTTTTTCACGCAGATTTGTTAGGGGAAAATGATTTTGCCCCACGGCCATTTGCCAACGTAGAAGAAATGAACCAGACCATTATTGACAATTGGAATGCCCGTGTGGCGCCGACGGATACCGTCTATCACCTGGGCGACATTGCTCTGTACTTCACCAAGCCAGCGGTCAAGTCAGATGAGGCCGTTTGCGCGGTTTTGTCGCAATTGAATGGTCACTTAGAATTAATTAAGGGTAACCACGATAGTCGAGCCCTGTTCAAATATTTAGCTGCCCACAATCCCATTGAAAACGGTCAGCCGAAATTTACCTTTCACGATGTCGGCGTACTCATCAAGTACGACCACCGCCAGTACTATATGACCCATTACCCAATGATGTTGGGCATCGTCAATCAAATTGTGAATCTGCACGGCCACATTCATCACTATGCCGTTCCGGTCAAGGAAAATATCAACGTGGGGGTCGATACGCCAGAAACCCGGTACCTCATGGAACAGGTACCGTTTGGTACGCCATTTTCAACCAGTGAAATCGAAGAAATGGTTGCGGGCAAGGCACAGGAGTTTCGGGAGAAACAGTAGCGCGGCAATACGCATGAGTCAGCCGCTCGCTTGACCGCGCCTCCTCGATGCCGTACGATTAGACTCAGCATTAAGAGGAGACTGAAAAAATGGAACGGATTACCATTTTGCATACGAATGACCTGCACTCGCACTTCGAGAATTGGCCACGGATTCGGCGTTATTTGACGACCACCCGGCAGCAGGCCGAACAAGCAGGAGACACCGTTTATACGTTTGACTTGGGGGACCATATCGACCGGGTGCACCCCGTCAGTGAGGCAACGGTTGGTCAAAAAAACATTGAATTAATGAATCAAATCGGTTACGATGCCGCGACGATTGGCAACAACGAGGGGCTGGGTTTCATGCGGCCGCAATTAGATCACTTGTATGACCACGCGAACTTTCCCGTGATTCTAGGGAATATTCTCACTGGGGACACGCACGAGCAGCCGAGCTGGGCAATTGATCACAAGATTTTTACCACCGCAGCTGGCACGCGCGTATTGGTGCTGGGCTTAACGGCACCGTACCATTTGACCTATCCGTTAGCGGGATGGTGGCCGATTGCCGTGAATCCGGCGCTCACACAACTGTTGCATACCTATGCCGGGCAGTTTGATGTGTGTGTCCTGCTCTCCCATCTGGGATTGGATGTCGACCGGCAAATTGCCAAGCGTTTTCCCGAGGTGACCGTCATTATTGGCAGCCACACGCACCACTTGCTGGTGCACGGTGAGCAGGACAACCACAGTCTGTTAGCTGCGGCTGGCAAATGGGGGCGCTACGTGGGCCGGATTACGCTGGACCTGGACGAGAAGCATCAGGTGCAACGGGCACAGGCAGGGGTGGTTGAGACGGCCAAATTGCCAGAGAAACCGGCGGACGCTGCCGAAATTGGCCAGCTGGCCGACTTGGGCAAGGCAATCCTGTCCGAACAGCGGGTGGCCAATCTACCGGTAGCGATGGAAGCCGATCCCGTCGGTCAGCCCCGCTTGGTCCGTGAAGGTCTGCATGCCGTGGCGGAATATGCCGGGACACAAGCTGCCATTTTAAATGCTGGCTTGTTTCTGCACGACTTACCACGGGGTGTGGTTAATCAAAACCAACTACACGAACTGTTACCGCACAATATCCACGTCATGACGATTACGCTGAGTGGCTACGATTTGTGGCGGTTAATTCAAGAATTCGAATTGGCTCGGTTATTTTTACGGTATTTTCCGCAAAAAGGTATGGGGTTTCGTGGTAAAATCTTTGGTGAGATCAATTACTTGGGAATCGCCTACGATGCCGTGACGCACGAGGTCACTTGGCGAGGCGAACCTTTGTCACCCACGAAGCAGTATACGATTGCGGGATTGGATCACTATTTGTTCATCCCGTTTTTCCCAACGATCTCCATCGTGGGACAGAACAAGATTTTATACAAAGACTTATTACGGGAAGTGTTCGCCCAGTATCTGGGTAAGCACTACCCGTTATCTTAAAAACAGAGAGGATGACGACGGTGGATCGCAAAGATTTAGAGGCACTCGTTGCCGAACAAAAAGAAAACCGGGAGCCAGCCGCCGAAGTAGTCCGGGTGGATGAGAGCCACATCTCAATCAATGGCCATCCCTATGAAGTTGTGGCAGATGTCCGGGAGGGTTTTGACTTCACGGAGTTTGCCCAGCGCTTCAGTACAATTTTGAGTAAATTTGACTACATTGTGGGTGACTGGGGGTTCGAACAACTCCGGTTAAAGGGGTTCTACGCTGAGGACCGTGCAGGCGCCAAGCAGAACCAAATTGACGCCGTGCAGGACTACCTTTACGAGTCCTGTAACTTTGGGTGTGCGTACTTCATTCTGCACAACCTAGATGTTAAATCCGCACCGAAGCCCCGTCGACCCCGCCGCCGTCGTAATCCGCGGTCAACGACGAGCCAAGCTAAACCGGCAACGGAAAGCGCGGGTAATCAGGCTAGTGCACAGTCGAAAACTACAGAAAAGGCGCCAACCAACAAACAATCTGAGAGTCATTCTAATAACACGAATGGTACGAACACGGCCCATCGCCGCCGGTCACGCAGACGGCATCGGAATACCTCGCACCCGTACACTGAGGAACGGCGCCCAGTCGCTAAGTCAACAGGAAATGAGCAGAAGACGGTGACAGTTGCTTCTGGTGGTCAGGGACGCCGGCATTTTACCATTCGTAAAAAAGAAGATTAGGGAGAGTTGGTAGTGAAAAAGTATCAGGCTTATTTGATCGACCTTGATGGGACAATTTATGCGGGCAGCAAGCGCTACCCCAAGGCCCGGGTATTCGTCGAGCGATTACAGGCGGCGCACATGCCCTTTAAATTTGTGACTAATAATACCACTAAGCTACCGGTGGACGTGGTAGCGAACCTGGCTGATAATCATGATATTCATGTCACGACGGCCAACGTCTATACGGCGGGGTTAGCAACGGCTGACTTTTTGGCGCAACGGGCTGACGAACGGAATCAGGAGCCACGAACGGTTTACGTCGTCGGTGAAATCGGCTTGGCACAGGCCCTGGCGGCTAAGGGGTTCACGGTAGACGAAGTGCACCCGACCTATGTCGTCGTGGGTTTGGATAGCGACGTGACCTATGAAAAATTTGCCAAGGCAATTTTAGCAATCCGTAGTGGCTCCACCTTCATTGGCACGAACTCGGATTCCAATATCCCTAAGGCACGTGGTCTGATGCCGGGTGCTGGGGCGTTGGTCGACCTCGTCCGCTATGCGACACAGACGGCCCCCATTTTCGTGGGCAAGCCGGAACCCATTCTCTTACAGAACTCGTTAGCGCAAATGGGGGTGGCGCCAGAACACGCTTTGATGATTGGGGACAACTATCAGACGGATATTTTGGCGGGCATCCATGCGGGGGTTGATACCTTGTTGACTTACACGGGCGTATCCACGCCAGAACAGGTCGCAACGGCAGCCGTGCAACCGACCTATACGGTTCCTGATTTAGCCCATTGGGATTTGGAGGCGGGGCCGCTTGACTAGGCTAGCACGTTGGGGTGGCTTGACCGCACTGTTTTTGGCGTTAATTACGCTGAGTATTTTTTTGACGATCAATGCCGTGTGGCTGTATCGTTTGGATATTCACTGGCTAGACATTAGTCAGACCGTTCAGATGGCGCCTCACAAAATTATGCATAATTACTATCAAATGTTAGGCTACTTGGAGTTACCGTGGGTGACGGATTTAAAAATGAGCAATTTTCCCACGTCCTATACGGGGATGATTCATTTCCATGACGTGAAAAATCTGTTTCTCCTGAACAACGTGGTGCTACTCGTGAGTCTGACGCCGGCGGGACTTTATCTCCGCGGACTGCACCGGCGATCGGAACAGTGGCGTCTCTTACGCCCGACGCAAATCGCGGCGGGCGTGCCGTTGGTGCTGGGCGCCATGTTGGCCGTGAACTTTAACGGCTTTTTCATTGCCTTCCATGAAGTTTTATTCCGCAATAACGACTGGATTTTTGATCCGGATTTAGACCCGATTATTAACGCGCTACCGGACACGTTCTTTCTGCACTGTTTCATCATGGCCTTCGTACTCTTTGAGGCCGGTCTGGGATGGTTGTACTGGCGAGGACGCGTGGCTATTAAAAACGCGTAGGTTAAATGAATAGAGACTAAGAAGGCGTTTGGGGGGAATTCCAGACGTCTTTTTGCGTTTCAGAGTCGTACTGCGAGAGAAGAAGGCAACTGATGCTACTTAACATAAGACACTAAAAAACCGATGACGGCGTAGGCTGTCATCGGCTATTTCAATGTGCTATTTTCTAGTCGTCTTCTGGGAGGCTACTCGGGGTTGACGGGTGGCGCCCCTTAAGCCAACCAACGATGGCTGGGATCAAGGAAATAACGATAATCCCCAGCACCACGGCTGAGAAATGGGCTTTGACGAAGGGGATGTTCCCGAAGAAATAACCTCCGCCACAGCAGATGAAGACCCACGTCATGGCCGCGCTGACGTTGTATTTCAGAAAACGACGGTACGGGAACTGTGAACCTGCCGCAGTGAAGGGTACAAACGTCCGAATGATCGGCATGAAGCGGCCGAGAAAGATGGCCAGCGGTCCGTGCTTGCGGAAAAACTTCTCTGATTGGGCGAGCTTATCCTTATTGATCAAGCGGCCGAACCAGGAATGACTGGAGAGGGCCGCACCGGCCTTTCCCCCCAGGTAGAAGTTCAGGGAGTCGCCAGCAATCGCAGCTAATAAGAATAGCGCGACGAAGAACCAGATGTTGAGCCCGTATACCGGGTTGGCAGCCAGGGCGGCCGCAGCGAAGAGTAATGAATCACCGGGGAGAAATGGCAGAATCACCGCACCGGTTTCGACAAAAACGATGGCAAACAGAATGAAGTAGGTGGATCCCCCAAACGTATTGACGATATTCACCAAGTGATCATCAATGTGTAGCACAAAATCAATTAGATATCCCATTAAGGTGCTCCTTATGCTAGTCTGAAATTTGTTATGCCTACATTGTAGCTGGGTTTGACCCCACTGTCAGCAGAGTCGGCCAACCTTAATGAAATTATGATATTTGGTTAAGGTGACATAACTAACGGGGTAAGCTAGTCGGGCTGTTACTTAAATGGCGTGTCTTGTTCGCCCGCGTCGTCGTGGGCTAGGCGCGCAGCAGCTGCGGCCGCGATTGCGCCGACCAAGTCGTCAAGGAACGTGTGAATGATGCCAGGTTCGTGCGCGTTGAGTTTGGCAAGAATGCCGGGTTTGACGCGATCGATATACCCGTAATTGGTGAAGCCGATGGAACCGTAGATATCAACAATTGAGAGGGCCATGGTCTCATCCACACCGTACAGGCCTTCGTCACGTTCGACGATAGTTTGCAGCGGCTCGAGGAGGGCGTGGTGCTCAGCTGCGATGTCTAATTGAATGCCGGTAAGGATGGCATTTTGGACTTCACGTTTGCTGAGAACGGTTTGCACACTACTGAGAGCCTCGGCAGTCGTTAAGCCAGCGATGTAGTCTTTTTGTAAAAAGATGACCAGGCTAGCGATGTCGTCGAGTTGAACGCCGCGTTCGTTTAACAGATCAATCGTGCGTTGCTTTAATGCTGTGGTTGGTTTCGTCATTTGGATCGTCTCCTAATTTGAAATGAAATGTGTTCTTAGTATAACACCATGGCTGCTAGTTGCATTTTTGTCGGTTGGCGGTGATAATAGAAAGGCAGATAGTGTTTTGAAAAGATATGGAGGATAATTATGACAAAGTTTCCGCAAATTGATTTGGCTAACGCCAGGGGTCCACAAGTAACGATTGAAACGTCCATGGGGACCATTCAGCTGCAACTCTTCCCCGAACAAGCACCAAAGACAGTTGAAAACTTTGTGACCCATGCCAAGGCCGGCTACTATGATGGCTTGACGTTCCACCGGGTCATTCCCAACTTTATGATTCAAGGTGGCGATCCAACCGGTACTGGGATGGGTGGCGAAAGTATCTGGGGTCAACCGTTTGAAGATGAATTTTCACAAGAACTGTATAACCTTCGTGGGGCCGTTTCAATGGCTAACGCGGGTCCGAATACCAATGGTAGCCAGTTCTTCGTCGTTCAGGACAAGGACATGACGGACCAAATGCAGAGCCAGATGGCTGATGCGGGCTTCCCAGCAGAAATTGTCGATGCCTATAAAGACGGTGGGACACCGTGGTTAGATTTCCGCCACACGGTCTTCGGCCAAGTGATTGCGGGGATGGATGTCGTTGACGCCATTGCCAAGGTCAAGACGGATGCCAGCGACCAACCGGCAACGCCAGTCACGATGGACAAGGTTACCGTTAAAGACGCTGAGTAATTGTGTGTCATTTCTATAGTAGGGAGGTCAGGCCTATGCCGTTTCAAATTGGTCAGCGGGTGACGGGGCACATTACAGGAATCCAGCCGTACGGTGCGTTTGTGAGTTTGGGCGGTCATCGTCAGGGCTTGATCCACATTTCTGAGTGTCATTGTGGTTACGTCCAAGATATCCATGACTACCTCAAGGTTAATCAGGAGGTTAACGTGGTGATTCTGGACATCGATGAGTTTACGGGAAAGATCAGTCTTTCTTTACGGTGTTTGGAACACGTTGCCTACAGTCCGGAACCATTGGAACATCAACATCGCCATTACTGGACCAATCACCGAATCAATAATGGGTTTCAGCCCATCGCTGACCGGCTAGAGGGTTGGAAAAGTGAGGCGCTACAACGACTTGATCAAGAGAAAGCTTCCTCGTAAGAGGGGCTTTTTATTTTATTTGGAATAAATACTTGACCTAATGAAAGATGATTGGTAAGATATTACCTGTTGCTGATTTGAGACGAGGAATGCATAAATAACAGATTGCTGAATAGTTAATCATAATTTGAAATTTGTGCTTGACGTGTTAAATCGTAACTGATAGAATGATTTATGTTGTCAGAAAGACGTATCGTAAATTTCTTCAGTAAAATGAATGTTGAATAAATATTCAAAAAGTTGAAAAAAGATGTTGACACGTTTTAACCGACATGATATACTTTAAAAGTTGTCACGGAGCATTTGCTTCTCTAATAACTTGGTAGACCTTTGAAAACTGAACATTGTTTCGACAAACCAAATATGTGTAGGGCGGTTTGATACTTGGTAT
>NZ_RHNN01000030.1 GCF_003946245.1 Levilactobacillus cerevisiae | reverse complement strand
AGATACGTTAGAATCCATGTATTAGAAGCTAGCTAATGGGAGAGGACTTCCATTTACACAAAAAATTTGACACTCCCCCCGTGTCACCGGTGCACGCCTCGGTGCGTACGGTAGCCAGGTGACTGTCACCTATGCCGTGCATGTGACCAAGAACGGCAAGAAGGCTGTGTATTACAAGTTCAAAACTGCTAAACATACCGTTTGGACTTGGCGTGGCGCCTTGAAACGGGTATCAAGTTCTAAAGTAAGTACTAAGACCAGTACCAAGACGAACGCCAAGACAAGCACCGCTACCACGCCTACGACCACTACACCTGCGTCCAACAACAATGTAGGCAGCACGGCTGAGCGTAACCAAACGTTCAGTATGAACTTGCGTGACTATCAACGGGGCTTCTTGGACACCGTCAATCAGGAACGGACACAACGTGGCACCAGTCCCCTAGCTGAAGATTCCGCCTTAGACGGCGTGACCGCCACACGGGCAAATGAAATCCTTACCCACTATTCACACGACGATACTGATGGCAACACAGCCTTTATCCACGAATGTGACGCTGCTGGTATCGATTATGATACTGCCGAAGTTCTCGGCTTTAGCATGATAAATGCGGTCTATCACACCGCTAACTCTGACAACACTTCTACCTCATCAGAAACATTCAATATCACGGTTAACAATTCGTACAATGCCGGAAAAGCCATGGTACTCGAATATATTTACTATGACGCTACCAGTGATTGGGGTCATCGTGATGCCTTATTGAATCCAGCAAACAACGTCATTGGTATTGGCGCCCAATATGCAGCAAGTCACGGATCCTATCGGCCATCGGTAGCTAACGCTGCTATTCTGGGGGCCAAGTAATCTAACACCATTTATCAGCCATTTGCTTGTGGCTGTTCTGACCATGAACGAAAGAAGAGGTGACCCCGTTGTTTCATAAACCAAGCTTAGTACTTGCGGCTCTGTCGCTCGGTTTACTCATCCCCGCGACAATCACCCATGCCCAAGCCGCCACAACTAATTTTGATCCCGTGACTAGCCTGCAAACGGTTAATTATTACACGACCATGCGCAACACCGCGTCCCACAATTACAAGATCTACGCCACCGGCGGCTACAAGACTTCCGCCAACAACTTAACCGAGATTAGTACCAGTCACGCGTTTGCTAATCGGGCCATCCACATTACCAGAACCGAAATCGTTAACGGGACTAAATGGCTTAAATTCACATTCAACCACACCCGTACTGGTTGGGTCAATCAAAACGCGACAATCAAATCGACGTATAAGCTTTACGTTCCGTTGATTGCCCAACGCCCGCAATTGCCCACAGGTTGCGAGATTACCGCGACTGCCATGATGCTCCAATTTGCCGGTGCCACCGTCACCAAATCCGGCTTAGCTAGAGAGATGCCCCGCAATAAAAATCCGAACAAAGGATTTGTCGGCAGTCCCTATAAAAAGTCTGGTTGGTACATTTATCCAGGTGGCTTAACCAAATTGGTCAAAAAACACGTGGGGACCAGCAAGAATTTGACCGGTGCCAAGTTAACCACTATCAAGAGTTACATTCACCACAACAAGCCCGTGGTTATCTGGCTCGGCTACTTTGACGGGTTCAGTAATCATGCCGTGACTGTCTCTGGTTACACCCGTACTCGTCTCTATTTCAACGACCCGTGGACCTACCAGCGCCGGTCACTCAGTAACGCAGGCTTCACGCATCACCGTAAACTGGATGCCTACCGGGCCTTAAGTTATTAACTTATTTTTTTAGGAGGAACCATCATGAAACATTCTGCTTTATGGCTAACATTTGCCGCTGCCCTCACCTTGGGTACCGCGGGAACTGTCACTGCCCAGGCTGCCAGTTATTACACCACTAATCCTGGAATCATCAAGACCAAGCACACCATCATTATGTATAACAACGCGGCCAAAACCAGCAAACATAAAACCGTCAAATCCGGCAATTTCGTTAAGATTACTGGTGTGACCAAAACTGCTGGCCATGCGCCCATTCTTAAAACCAGCGGTCACAAATACATCACAGCTAATAAGGCGTTCGTCGCTAAAACGGCTGGTTATCAAAATCCTCACAAGTATTATCAAGTTCACTATCAACGAATCAAGCCCTACGGCAAGGTTGGCTACACCGTTAAGCGTCACTATGAAGGCATCAAGACCTGGTACATCATGAAAAAGATGCATACGTCAAATGGCTATAACAACTATAATCAAGCCACCTACAACGCCGTCAAAGCCTTTCAACGACGCCACCACCTCAAAGTGACTGGAAACGTTAACGAGGCGACCTGGCTTAAAATGGGGTACACCAAAGATGCTTGGACTGGCATTGATAGCTACACTGCGCCACTGGGTGCCAAAGCCTGGCAAGGACGTAAGGCCCACATTGATGCCATGATTCATCAAGCCTACAAGTATAAGGGCAATCCTTACTTAGTTGGTTCTTCATCCAGCCCCAAATATGGCACCGATTGCTCCGGCTTAGTGATGCAAGCCTTGTACGCCGGTGGTATCAGTCCCCTGCCAACCAGCTCGATTCACCACGCCTACCCGGGTAACGAATGGAATTCCCGTAACCTTTGGGCTGCTAAGAAACTCCATCGCGTAGCCTACAATCACAAACAACGTGGTGACCTTGTATTCTACTACCAACCCGGTACCCATACAATCTGGCACGTTGCCGTTTACTTAGGCAAGGGGAAAGTCATCGAATCATGGCCACCAAGAATCATGGTCGCCAACATCAAGAACGGCCAACGCTCTTACGTTGCCGGTATCAAACGACCATTTAACTAGCAGAAAAAATCGGCAGCAACGACTCATTACGAGTAGTTGGTGTCGATTTTTTTCGAAGACGTAATTCTACCTTAGTTAAAAAGAATGCGCCCCCCGAGGCCTCTGCGTCACTCTCCAGGTATCTCCAGAGGCAACCATAATTCGCTGGTAACCCGCATTCTTTGAGAATCGTTAGCCATTCGGAATCAGCAATCAGTTTCAAACCGTCACCAGACTGTCACCAATTTCATGCACGGGCGATGAGCTGCTAGTCATTGGACTAACAGCTTTTTTCGACAAGGTAGTCAGTTAAGCCCAACATTATACGGCAGTGATATATGGCTGAATAAGTGGTTCGACCAGTGTCGCACAAAAATTTTGAATTGCCTTCTGCGGATCGATGCTTTTATTCATCACCCAAGAGAATATCACCCCATACAATTGCATGGATAATACTTGTGCAATCATTTCTACGGGGGTCTCTTTCTCTAGCTGTCCGTGCTGAATTAATTGGATCAATAAATCACTAACTTTTCCAAAATCATACGTCCATTTGTCATCGGGAGAATTAGGGACTGCCACAAAACGAATCCAGCCACGGGCACGTTCTACCCCGGCCTTCGCCGTAATCTGCATAAAGTTGGCTAAGTAAGCCGAAATGTTTGCGGCCGGCGTCAGTTCATCTGAAATCTCATTGATTTGTGCATTCAGTTGACTGAAATGTTCTCGTTCTAATTCACCAATGATATCTTCTTTTTTAGGAAAATAATTGTAAAAGGTTCCCTTAGCCACGCCACTGGCCGTCGTAATATCCTCCACAAAAACATTTTCATACCCCCGCTCAACAATCAATTGGTCGGCCGCATCCAATAATTTCCGGCGAGTTGTTTTGGCATTTTCATCGCGTTTAGTCATTTCCAATCACCATTCCCTTTATCCTAACTGGACAGCATCAATCCGCTGTTACTCCCTAATCAGACTAGCATGCCGTCGTAGCAAACGCACATAAATTATCACTAAAATAATGACGACCACCAGGACTAACCCGAGAGCGGTCAGCATAATGTGATGAAGCCCGTTATACATAATCTGCCGCATGGTCGGGAGCAGTGCCTGTGGGAGTTCACCCACCACCTGTGAATTGCTCAACTTATTCAGCATGCCCATCGTCACCTGTCCATGAGACGCTTTAACCCCGGAGTTTAGCGCTTGATTTAAAATAACCCCATAAATTGAGGACATAAACGTCTGGCTTAAGATCCGTACCAGATAAGCAAACGATGTCGCAATCGGCACGTCTTTAATGCCCGCATCGTCTTGAACAGCCACTTGCAGAACGTTGAAACATAATCCGAGGCCCAGGCCTTCAAAAGCACCCATGACTAGCAAAAACCAATAATTGGCGTGATTACCCGCCAGTACCATCCCTAGAAACGCAATCAAAAACGCCCCCGTGCCAAGACTGATAATGCCGTAACGGCCTAATTTATGCTGGTACAGCGGCCCAATCTCAGAACCCATGAAGTTTGTAATTGACCCGGGAATCTGTGTCATCCCACCAACCAGTGCCGTTAATCCCAGAATTCCCTGTGCCCACATAGGAATATAAATATTGAACGCCACGAATGCACCCCACAGGATGGAAAATAACGTAAAATCGATCACTAATTTGGGATTTTTAAATAGCCGACTAGGAATGATTGGATCTGCAGCGTGCGCCTCAACCCGCGCCATGCCTAGCAAAACGAGTATCCCCACCGCAACTAAACCAATCGTCATCCAAATCGATGCTGCCCCTAACAATTGAATGCCAACTAAAATCAGCGACAATCCTAAAATCATCAAGGCGGCGCCATAGTAATCAACTGATGACCGGTTTAAATGCTCATCTAATTTCAAATAGACTGCCACTAAAAAAATCGACAGCACAGCGATTGGTAAATTCAGGAAGAAGACCCAGTGCCAGCTGAAAGCATCGACTAACCAGCCACCAACTAGCGGCCCAATGATGGACGCCGTACTGAAGCTAGCGGTCGCAATGCCAATCACTTGCGCACGGCGTTTCAGGTTATTAAATATCTGCGCATAAATAATGAAAGGAATCGTATTCATCCCACCGGCACCGATGCCCATTAAGCCCCGTGCCATAATAAACCAAACAATGTTGGGCGCAATTCCCTGCAAGAGGGCACCCACAGCAAAGAGTCCAGTTCCGGCCATGTACGCCAGCTTGTTTCCTTGACGCTCACCGAATTTACTCCATAGGGGCGTCGAAATTGCCATGCCTAAGAGAAAAATCGCAATGATCCAGCCCATATACTGTAGCCCATGGAGATCACTAATAATGGCTGGCAAGGCCGTATTCACAATTGTGCCATCTAAACCAACCATCCCGTTTGATAGAATTAAGGCAAACGTGACGATCAGTTTTTTATTTCGATTCAACTTTATCATCCCTTCATAAATAGATGCACTAAATATGGCCTTCAGTCATATCTAGTGCATCACATGTTTAATCCCACTTTCTCTCATCGTGTTAGCTCTAGCCTGATTACCTAGCAACTCGCGTTAACCACGCAGCTACCTCACCATCAGCTTCATCTACCCGATTACCATCAATCACCAGGGGCGCGGTTAGTGAGGCCTTGCTAACACCCTTCGTCCTTAAAATATTTTGAATAACGCGGATGCTCTCTCCACTACCATCGCCACCTTCAGTTTCAAAGGGGGCAACCTTTTTGCCAGCCAGCGCATCCCCGAAGTCGATTAAAAATGCCTTCATTGGCTGACTAAGCGTCATTGCCCAGGTCTGGAAGCCCAGATAAACCGTCTCATATTGGCTCAAATCCGGTAGCTTCAGCTGTACCCGTGGCGGGGTGTTACTCTCCCGTTCAAAGTTAGCGCGATCAAGGGTTTGTAAGTAGTCTGCCGGATATGGCTCTGCCAGGGTGATTTCGAGCACATCACTCTCTGTGGCCGCCACCAACTTACTGGCTAGTAATTCCGTCGATCCTGAACGTGACCAGTAAATGACGATACTTTTAGCCGTTGGTGTTAGCCTGCGTACTGCCGGTTGCGCTTGATTGGTATCCTGGCCATCGGACGGTGTGTATTTACCGCCGCCCCAACCAGAATTCTTTCGTTGTAGTTGATTTGCATAGATGTCCGTTCCCGCTAGTTGCCCAACGACTGGACCTAGGTTAGATTGCTTATTCAAAACTCACAGCTTCCTTTCAACAAGTCCTTACGCACGCGTATCCAAGTCCTTAAAGTCATCAAAGAACGCCAGCACACCTTTTGCCGTCTCGCGTTTGCCAACCACAGTTTTGTTCGCATCTAGCAATGAAATCTGGGCCATCTCATCCGCCGATAGGCTAAAGTCAAAGACAGCCAGATTTTCACGCATTCTATCCAGATGGCTCGTCTTAGGAATTGACCCAATCCCGCGCTGCAACAGCCAGCGTAAGATAACTTGCCCGACACTTTTGCCATGAACCTCAGCAATGGCCGTTAATGTCTGATTGTTAAAAATATCAAACTGGCCGGCCGCAAACGGTGACCAAGCGACTTGCAAAATATCCTGGCTGTTTAAATAGTCTAGCTCATCTTGTCGTTGGTAGAACGGGTGGGTCTCCAAGTAATTTACTTGGGGCTTGATGTCATTGAATTGGATAAAATCGGCTAAGCGATCTTGACGGAAATTATCGACACCCAGTGCCTTAATCTTTCCAGCTTGATACAACTCTTCCATCGCCCGCCAAGCACCGTAGTAATCATTATAGGGTTGATGAATAATGTACAAATCAATGTAGTCCAATCCCAAACGTCTTAGTGAACTCTCAAAGCCCAGCTTGGCATCCTCATAGTTCGCATCCGTTAGCCACAATTTTGTCGCAATGAATAGCTCATCACGGGGAATCCCGGCTCGCCGAATCCCGCGACCAACGGCTTCTTCATTCTCATAGGCCGTTGCCGTATCAATGTAGCGGTATCCCTGCTTCAAGGCCTGGTACACTGCTTCTTCACATTCAGCGTCATCCGTTATCCGAAAGACACCTAACCCAATCATAGGCATTTTGACACCATTATTTAACGTTCTATAATCCATTTCTATCTCTCCTTAAAATATGACTCAAAGTCATTCTTACGTTGAGATACATAATATGACTTCAAGTCATTTTTGTCAAATGGACCATTCCGGCTTTTGAAGTCTCTTCATCTTTACTAGTCGCAAATAAAAATTTGTTGGCTGCGAGTAGAAAAATTCTTTTGAGAAAGGCTTGACTTAAAGTGTACTTGAAGGTCCATACTCATTTTGAATCAAGGTCAGCGGTGTTTCTGGCAACTCGCAAGAACCCGGCAATTTCCCTCGAAATTTGTTGGGTGTCATCATTCGTTGGCCAAACGATAGACTGTATGTTTTGAAACGACCAGACAATATTAGGAGGAAATTAAATATGACTGTTAAAAATAAAGTAATCGTGATCACCGGTGCTTCATCTGGAATGGGTGAAGCTTCCGCAAAATTATTGGCACAGAATGGGGCAAAGGTTGTCCTAGGTGCTCGCCGTGAAGACCGCTTAGCAGCAATCGTTAAGGATATTGAAGACGCAGGGGGCACCGCAGCCTACCGTGTCACGGACGTTACCAAACAGGAAGACGTCACCGCCTTAGTCCAATTGGCACAGGACAAATTTGGTGGCCTGGACGTCATCTTTAACAATGCCGGCATTATGCCTTCCTCACCAATGAGTGCCCTGCACACGAAAGAATGGGACACGATGATCGACATTAACTTACGTGGTGTGCTCCACGGTATTGCCGCTGTCATGCCCATCTTCACAGCTCAAAAGCACGGCCAAATCATTACGACCTCTTCTGTTGCTGGGATTAAGAGCTTTGCCGGTGCCGGGGTCTATGGTGCAACCAAGTTTGCAGTCCGTAATTTAATGGAAGTTATTCGGATGGAAAGCGCTGAAGAAGGCACTAACATTCGGACCGTTAGTCTCTATCCAGCAGCCATCAATACGGAACTGTTGCATACCATTACGGATGAAGACACCAAGAAGGGTATGGATACCTTCTACAAGCAAGTTGGTATCAGTCCTGAAGCCGTTGCTAAAGTCGTGAACTTTGCCATTGACCAACCCGAAGACGTTAATGTTAATGAATTTACCATTTACCCAACCAAACAAGCTTAATGGCTGGCAAATTTAAACGTTCTGAAATCTAGACTGATTTCAGAACGTTTTTCTAGAGTAGCGTAGTCTGGTACTAAAGAGAGGTCTACTGATCTGGCTCTCATCTGAAATTGTCTTAGGGCACACCTTTTTAAATCTAGGAGGAAGCACATGCAAAAAACCGATAAAATTGTCATTCTCGGAATTACTGGATACACTGGTTCATGGTTAGCTAAAACGCTGACTGATGCTGGGTACACGAACATCACGGGTACCTATCGTAACGCTGATAAATTGGCAACCCTAACTGAGCTCTTGCCCAACATTCATGGTGTTCAAGCTGACCTGTTGGATTCACCGACGGCGGTCGCAACGGCACTAACTGGGAGTCAGTGGGTCTTCAATAACTCCGCACCGTTCACGGGCCATGAACAAACAACTGCAGATTTTATTGCCACCAAGATTCGGGCTGTAAATAATCTCTTTAAAGGCATTAGCCAAGCCAATACGGTTCAAAAACTCGTTCAAATTGGCTCAGTGGCTGCCATCGACATGGGAATTGCTGATCCGACTGTCACTACAATCGATGAAGACACTTGGCCCGACCTCGACCACATGGATACCGCTTACGAGCCCTTTATTAACATGAAGGTTCGTGAGGAACAACGCGTCCGTGACCTGGCTAATATTATTAATTTGCCGGTCACCGTTATCCACCCCACCAACATTGTTGGCCCCAGCTTCACCCCTTGGCAACACGACATGATTTACGCGTATCTGCACGGCAGTCGACAGCTGGTTGATGGCCCCATGGACAGTGTGGACGTTCGTGATATTGCCGGCTTGGAACTAGCTGTCATGAATAATCCTCAGAGCAATGGCACCCGGGTCCTCGGCTTAGGATTCACCAGCACCTATCGTGAACTGGAAACAGTTGTACAGGATACCTTAACGCCTGATCAGGTCACACAACTCTTCAGCAAATTACCGACCTTGATTTCTGCCCAGACGGCCTTGGCCTTATGGCAACCCATCTCCTACACGGCTTTCTACAAAGACCAGGCCTGGCGGTTAAACCCGAAGTCCGTTTTAAAAACGAAGTACCCTGACTTTTATCAGTATCAGCACACCACAGCTGAAACGACTTTTAAACAGGCACTTCACAAAATGCTAAAAGATTTTGCTTAAAGGCTTGCCTTGAAGTCGGCTTCAAGGTTTACGCTATGGTTACTTGCGTGATTCAGCTAACGCAACTCGCAGTTAATAATAGAAAGGAAGCACCAATAAATGGCTTACCAAACGATCAATCCATTTAATAACCACGTTTTGAATTCATACGAGAACATCTCTGACAACCAGTTGGGAAAAATTTTAGCAGATAGTCATGCGCTTTATCTCAAATGGCGCAACGAGCCCAGTGAGACTCGCCGGGACACGTTACACCGGATTGCTACTATGATGCGTTCCGAAAAGACCCAGTTAGCCACCACGGTCACCCAAGAAATGGGAAAACTCATTGGTGAATCAGAAGCTGAGGTTGAGCTCTGCGCTGACATCGCCGATTACTTTGCCGACCACGCTGCCGAATTTTTAGCCCGTAAACCGCTCGACACCGTCATTGGCGACGCCTACTATGAAAAACAGGCACTAGGCGTCTTGTTCATGGTTGAACCTTGGAACTTCCCGTACTACCAAATCATGCGGGTCTTTGCGCCCAACTTCATGATTGGTAATCCCATGCTCTTGAAGCACGCATCAAATACGCCAAGTAGCGCCGAAGCCTTTGTCGATATTATTCGGCGGGCCGGTGCACCAACCGCCAGTTTAACCAACCTGTTTGTCGATTACGACCAAGTAGATAAGGCGATTGCCGACCCTCGAGTCGTGGGTGTTGCTTTAACTGGTTCCGAACGCGGTGGCGCTTCCGTGGCAAAGACGGCTGGTCAGAACTTAAAGAAGTCCACTATGGAACTGGGCGGAAACGATCCATTCATTGTCTTATCAGATGCTGACATGAACAAGGTCAAGCGGGTTGCGCCAGTCGCTCGTCTATCTAATGCCGGTCAAATATGTGCAGCTTCCAAACGATTTATCGTCATGGCAGATAAGTATGATGAATTTTTAACCATGCTGAAGCAGGCCTTTGAACAGGTTAAGCCTGGTGATCCAATGGACCCAGCAACCACGCTAGCCCCCTTGTCTTCAGCGAAGTCCAAAACCACTTTGCAAAAACAGGTCGATGCCGCGGTTGACGCCGGTGCTACGGTTTTTTATGGCAACCATCCGATTGACTTACCTGGCCAATTCTTCCAGCCAACAATTTTGACGGACATTACGAAGGACAATCCCGCCTACAACCAAGAATTATTTGGCCCTGTGGCTTCCGTCTACAAAGTGAACTCGGAAGAAGAAGCCATTGCTTTAGCCAACGACTCTAGTTATGGTTTGGGCAGTGCCATCTTCACGGAAGACACGAAGCACGCCGACGCCGTTGCACAACAGATTGAGGCCGGCATGACCTTTATCAATCGTGTCTGGGCAACGTTACCCGAGCTCCCATTTGGCGGGGTCAAGAACTCCGGCTACGGTCGGGAAATGTACGAACTGGGTTTTGACGCCTTTGTGAACGAACACCTGGTAGTCAACGCCAAAGATTAAGCATCCTTTTTTAAAATGATCTGACATTAGCGGCATAAATGGCATCCACTGAGGATGGCGATTTATACCGCTATTTTTATGCCAACGTCGCCCTCGTCGTGTTGCGTCGCTAGGCCTTTAACCTTAGCTTTCCCCTTCGGAAGAACGCCGTCTCACCCATCTAATCAGAGCAAATTGACCTAAAATCTGATTTTTTTCAAACTTCTATTGCCCTGAAGCTAGCTTTAAGGTTTATGATGAACTCATCGAATTAATTAAAGGAGCGTTTTTTCATGGAAACTGTAAACTTAAATGATGGTAACAAGATGCCTGTCTTTGGATTTGGTGTCTTTCAAATTGCTGATTTAGCAGCGGCCGAACAAGCCGTTGTCGATGCCATTCATGCTGGGTATCGCTTAATTGACACTGCCCAATCCTATGGCAATGAAGAAGCCGTCGGCAAAGGTATCAAGCGCGCTGGTGTTAAGCGTGAGGACTTGTTCGTTACCTCTAAGCTCTGGGTCACTGACACCGGCTACGACGCAACGAAAAAGGCTTTCGAAACAACCTTAAAGAAACTGCAACTCGACTACTTGGACCTCTACCTTATTCACCAACCCTACGGTGACGTTTACGGTTCATGGCGAGCCATGGAAGACCTGCAAAAGGAAGGCAAGATTAAATCAATTGGTCTGTCCAACTTCGACAGCGACCGTCTGATTGACTTAAGCTTGTTCAATGACGTTAAGCCTGCCCTGAACCAAATCGAAATCAACCCCTGGAACCAACAACCAACTAGCATTGATTTCATGCGTCAGCAGAACATTCAACCGGAAGCTTGGGCACCATTTGCTGAAGGCAAACACAACATTTTCACCAACGATGTGTTAAGTGAAATTGCAGCAAGCCACAACAAGTCCGTGGGCCAAGTTATTCTGCGTTGGTTAACCCAACGGAAGATTGTTGCCTTAGCTAAATCCGTCCACCCAGAGCGGATGGCAGAGAATCTCGACATCTTCGACTTCACGTTGACTGATGAAGAATTGAAGGCCATTAGTGGTTTAGACCGGAAAGAAAGCCAATTCTTTGATCACCGTGACCCGGCCGCCGTTGCCCGGATTGCTAGCTTACACTAAGAAAACTGAACACTTGAAGTGTCTAAGAGGCCGTGACAATGTCGCAACCTCTTTTTATTTTCAAATTAATATTGCCGAAACATGTGCCAGAAGACAACTGACTCCGCTTAACGGGAATAACCAAACAATCCAAGTCCAGGATTAGCCAGTTATCCCGTTAATGCTCGTCAGTAAGCGCCTTCTAGCACTTTTTTTTATTTTTCTTTGAACCCCCCTTGCCTTGAAGCTAACTACAAGGTTTATGATGAAACACATCAAATACAAATACGCAAAGTGAGGAATTTAATTATGTCAAAAAAAACTATTGTGTCACTCATTCTACTAGCCTTACTCATTTTTGGCGGTGGCTATTATGCCATCCAGCGGATAACCGTTAGCACCGCTGCTACCAGCCAAACGCAAGCCGCGACGACCCATACTTCTAAAAAGAATGGCAAGGCCTTAATTTTATACTATTCCAACTCTGGGACCACCGAAACCGCTGCTAAGTATTTACAGCGGAAGACCGGTGCTGACCTAATTAAGCTCAAATTGTCTCCTGCCTATCCCACAGATTATGGTAAATTAGTGACCGTTGCCAAACGACAAATCAATCGTAATAGCCGGCCCAAAATTACCAATACACCTAACCTAAAGAGTTACAAGACCATCTATTTAGGCTTCCCAACTTGGTATCACCGGCCACCCATGTTTATCAACACTTTTTTTGAAGCCAACACTCTTCGCGGCAAGACGGTCATTCCGTTTACGACTAGCATGAGCAGTCCAATCAGTGTAAGCACCCCTTACTTGAAGCGCATGGCTAAAGGTAAAGCACTCACATTGCAGCCAGGTTTTCGTGCAAACAATGAGTCGACGATTAACCGCTACCTCAAGCAACATCATTTAATTGATTAATTTGCAAGAAAGCGTTTGCCTTAAAGTCGGCTTTAGGGGTTACCCTATAAACTAAGAGCCTTTACCTCTTGATACTGCCATCTAGCCAAGCACCTTCGTACACACACTTCAGTCTACTACACGGAGGATTGTCTATCGGGCAATCCTTTTTATTTTCCCCTTCCCCTAAGGTAGCGTTCAAGCTGTGTTCGTACTACTGCGCTTCTAGCCGTTGACACGTTCTGACGCTAGACATCACGAACCTATATCAAATAACGACAGATGTAAATATTAGCTGTACTTGTCAGACGTATTACCTAGACAAGTGCCCTGACGGAGGATGGTTTAGAATCATGACAATTCAAGAAGTCGCTAAGCTTATGGGTATTTCGCAATCAGCCATTCGCTACTATGATCATCAACAGCTCCTGCCATCGGTCAAACGTGACAAGTACAATAATCGTGTTTTTACTGAGAATGATCTTGCGTGGATCAAAATGGTGATTACCTTACGCGAACTGGGCATGCCCGTGCCCACCATCAGAGAATACGTTCAGCTCTCTGCTGAAGGTAAGCAAACGCTCAGACAGCGGCTCAAGATTATGACTGACGAGCAGGAAAGGATTCTAGCCGAGCTCGAGAAGGTCCAAGGACACTATATTATGATCAATCACTGGATTAATCATTATGTTGATGTCCTAGTTGATCCTAACCTAGATAAGTTCCCCCAAGGGATTGACCCCACATTCCCGGATCATTTAAAATAGCTTTTCTCAACAAACGCCCCGTCTAGCAACAAAGACGGGACGTTTGTTTTGGCATCCATGGGGTGATTCAAGAACCAAGTTATATTGTAAACATTTTTCTTTGAAATTAAATCATATCATTTGCCCTCAAGTCGACTTTAAGGTGTATTCTAGCTTCGTTAGTTAAGTCTACTTTCAATAAATTACCGTATTGGAGATGATTTCATTCCCGTAGACAATGTCAACCAAGGACCAACCGCGACTGCTAGCCGGCTCGTTCCACTAAGCTACCGTAATGAACAAGAGCAACCGCGCCACGCCCTAATTTATCTACCTGCTGCCTATTTCCAGCTACCATCCCAGCAATTCAATGTCACTTACCTGATGCACGGCTGGAGCATGAATGAGACAACTTTTCTGCACGACGCTGCCTTCAGACGGATGCTGGATCAGGGAATGGCCACTGGCGAGCTGCTACCACAAATCGTGGTGACACCTACCTATTACCCGACAACCGGCGAGCCAACTGGGAGCTGGGAAAATGATGGCGATTACATTACCGATTTTGTTCAAGCAGAGCTGTGCCAATCACTTTTACCAGCCGTTGAAACCGCCTACCGGACGTATGCAGCCGGTGGTCGGGCGCAAGATCTAATCGACAGTCGGCAACATCGGGCATTTGCAGGCTTCTCCATGGGCGCCATCACAACTTGGTCTGTTCTTGAGCAACGGCTAGCCTACTTCGCGTACTTCGCCCCCATGGCTGGCGATAGCTGGACCATCACCAATGACGGTGGCCTCTTGCAACCCGACCTAACTGCTAAAAAACTCATAGCAGCTGTGAAGGACAGCCAACCAGCACCCTTTCACATTGAAGCAACGGTTGGTAGTCAGGATGGCACGCAGAATTCAATGACTCCGCTCATTACGCGATTGCGCCAGCTATCCACCACCTTTGACGTCGAGCACCTTAGCTACTGGAAAGACCCGCATGGTGGTCACACGTTGGCCTCGGCGACGAATCAATTTGCACACGCGCAAGAAACATTTTTCAAAAAGCCCTTGCCTTAAAGTTAGCTACAAGGTTTATGATCTAACACATAGTCACCTAGAGCCATCACGTTGGCCCAAACGACTTGTCATTTTGAACTTAATTTGCCTATAAAAGGAGATTGCTTCTATATGAAAATTTTAGTATTAGGTGCCGCTGGTCAAATTTCTCGCTACTTAACGGATTTGTTACTGAACGAAACGACCGACGAGCTAGTCTTGTATGGTCGTAACATGACCACCCGTTTAAACCAGTACGCAGCGAACGACCGGGTCACCTTGATCAATGGCGACTTTGCAGACGAAGCCGCCTTGACTGCAGCAGCAAAGGGTGTTGACGCCGCTTACCTCAACCATATGCATTTAACCTCAGATGTTCAAAACGTGGTCAAGGCTTTAGACGCTAACCATGTTACAAAATTAATTGGTGCCAATATTCTCGGCATCTACGGCGAAGTTCCTGGCAAATTCGGTCAATGGAACTTAAGCATGGTTGGTGGCCAAGCTGGTGAAGATGCCATGCTAGCAAGTGCCGAGGTTATGGAAGACTCCGACCTTGCTGACTACACCGTGTTACGCCTGACCTGGTTGTTCAATCAAGCCGGCAATGAAAATTACGAACTGATTCCTAAAGGTCAACCCTTCAAGAACGCCCAAGTCAGTCGCCAAGCGGTTGCCCGGGGCATCGCAACCATTTTACACGATGCTAGCGGTCAGTACAGTCGTCAAAGCTTTGGTATTGGCGAACCCGATACCTACTTTGACAAACCATCTTTCTACTAAAACAGGTTAACTTAAGGGAGGCATTCTCATGGCAAAATATGAACAAGAAGTAAAGAACGATATCTTCGGCTTTGGTGACTTAAACACAGCCTTTGCGCAGTACTTTTCCGGTAACAGTTATCTCACCGGCTTAGTGCCACCAACAGACGACGTTGATGTCAGTGTCGCTAGCGTGAATTTTGCACCTGGCGTTCGCAACAATTGGCACAAGCACCACGATGGCTATCAAATCATCCTGGTCACTTCTGGTGAAGGGTGGGCCCAAATTGACGGTCAACCCGCTCAGAGCCTGAAGCCTGGCGACGTGGTCGTATTTCACGATGGCGTCAAGCATTGGCACGGCGCAAAGAAGGATAGTTGGTTCACACACTTGGCCATTAGCAAGGGGACTACTGAATGGCTCGAACCAGTAACTGACGCAGAATTTGCAGACTTGGATAAGTAGGAGGATTAACTCATGGCAGAAAAACAAACAGCTGGTCGCGATAATTTAGGTGACTTTGCCCCTAAATTTGCAGAACTTAATGATGACGTTTTATTCGGAGAAGTCTGGTCTCGTGAAGGTCAACTCTCAGCCCATGACCGCAGTATGATTACCATTGCCGCACTCATGTCTGGCGGCAACTTTCAACAACTAAAGGCGCATCTAGCACTTGGCAAGGCCCATGGGATTACTAAGGATGAGGTCGTTGAAATCATTACACAGTTAGCCTTCTACTGTGGCTGGCCTAAAGCTTGGACGGCATTTAGTCTGGCTAAAGAAGTTTATACGGAAAAATAAGGAGGAACTGATAATGACAGAAGACTACTTAAAGATTCAAAAACAAGGTGTATTTTCAGCTGGCGGCACCTTCCAACAAGCCGCGGGCACGTTCGATCCTATCAATGGTCAAATGGCCCCAGCTGGCCAAACCCGTCACGCCGATCATGCCAGTGTCCTCTATCAGCTCCCCGTTGATGGTAACGGCCACGCAATGATGTTCCTTCACGGCTATGGCCAATCACGGACCGGTTGGATGTCTACGCCTGATGGCCGTCCTGGTTTCTCTGACATCTTCTTGAAAAAGGGCTACGGCGTTTACCTGATTGATCAACCTAGACGTGGTGAAGCTGGCCAATCATCAGTAGCCACTCAGATTCCCGCGACACCAGATGACCAAAACTGGTTCACCCAGTTCCGTTTAGGCTTATGGCCTAACTTTATTGAAAATACGGCCTTTCCCAAAGACGATGCGTCACTTGACCAATTCTTCCGGCAAATGACGCCAGATACCGGTGAGTTTGACATTCCCGTTATTACCTCCGCGCTAGTTGCCGCCTATGAAAAATCCGGACCGGCTGTCTTAGTGAGCCATTCTCAAGGAGGCGTCCCTGGCTGGTTCATCGGTATGGCCAGTGAAAACGTCACCGGGATCATCGCAATTGAACCTGGTACCTTTGTCTTTCCAGAAGATGAAGTGCCAGATATTATTCCAACTAAATACCCGATGCCCGTTCAAGGTGTCGGCGTCCCAGCCAAGGACTTCGCTGAATTAGTCAAGAAGCCAATTGCCATTTACTTTGGTGACAACATCCCGTCAGAACCTTCCAACGTTCCGGCTTGGGATTTCTGGCGTGGCGTTAAACAATTAGCAAACGAATTTGTCGCAACGGTTAACCGCCATGGTGGTGATGCCAAGGTCGTTTACCTACCTGATGAAGGCATTCATGGTAATGATCATTTCATGTTTGAAGACTTAAACAACCAAGAAGTTGCCGACCACATGGGCAACTGGATGGCTGAACGCAACCTATAAGCAGTAGAATACGAGGAGAATAATTTATGAGCGAATTTGCAGTAGAAAAGGCACCTTTAGAAGAATTTGACAGTACCCCGGTCGTCTTTGAAAATCAAGACTCTCATCTCAAATTAGCTGGGATCGTCTATACCCCAGCTAACATGCCGGCCGATGCTAAACTGCCAGCGCTGGTTGTCCAGGGACCCATGGGGGCCACCAAGGAACAGACCCAAAGTTTATACGCACAATTAATGGCAACTCGGGGCTACTTGACGCTGGTCTATGACTATTCTTATATCGGTGCCAGTCAAGGCCAACCTCGTGGAACTGAAGATCCTGCCATTAAGGCCAGCGATATTCACAGCGCCATTAGCTTTTTGGCCACCTACCCCAACGTAGATGCCGACCGCTTAGGTGCAATTGGCATTTGTGGCTCTGGTGTTTATTTACCATTGGCTGCCCTGAATGAAAACCGGTTAAAGGCCATTGCGGTCGTCAACCCCTTCACAATCATTGATACCGTTGAGACTGCACCTAAAGAAGAAATTTTAAAAGAAAAGACGCTGTACACCAGTACCGGAAAAGCCACCCGTTTAGACTTAATCGAACCTGGCTCTGAGGGCGCTGAGTACTACTTCGATCACAAGCGGGGCGCCGCTGTCAACCGGGTCGAATTTGTGTCTTGGTCCCAATTAGACTGGCAACAATTCCACCCAACTGAAATCGTCAAGGACTTACATTTACCATTCTTGATGATTTGCGGGGAGAACGCCTTTACCCGTCCTGGTGCCGAGGTCATGTTCAAAAATGCTGCCAGCACGGACAAGCAACTGGTCATCATCCCTAAAGCCCGCCACTTCGACTTATACGATGGTCATGACTACGTGCCAAGTGCCATTGAAAATATCGACACCTTCTTATCAGCTCGTCTCTAGTCTAGCTTTCGCTTAAGAACAACATCCCCCGATGCTGTTCTTTTGCCGTCTGCAGATGCACCTACTCCCCTGAAATTTCAGCTAGGAACTGCGCCCAACATAGCGTACAGTAAGGGCATCAGTATGAAAGCGGGGAAGTCCCATGAGTCTATTTGTCTCCTTCTTTGTTCTATTAATTGCCGTCGCTGTAAGCAACATCTTGGCCCGGCTGGTTCCTAAAATTTCTAGGACCTATATTAACGTTTTAATGGGAATCGTGGTCGCAGCCATTCCCTTCACAAATCACCTGGTATTGACGTTAAATAGCGACGTCTTTATGCTCATTATCCTAGCGCCCCTCCTGTTCTTCGAAGCACAGCGGACGCCCATCCTGATGGTTCGTAAGCGGATTCCCAGCATTCTGGGCTCAGCGGGGGTCTTGGCTATTGGGTCAGCAGCCGTGGCGACAGTGATTCTATCTGGAATCTTTGGCTTAGCCCTGCCGATTGCCCTAATCATGATTGCTATCTGTACGCCCACCGACGCAACGGCCCTGGACTCCGTGACCACCGGACGTACCTTCCCGGCCGCTACTAAGTCTAGCCTGAAAATGGAATCCCTCTTTAACGATGCATCTGGGATTGTTCTGCTGCAGGCCGCTCTGCTCTGGCGCACAACGGGACATCTGGGCTTACTGCATAATATCGGTGCCTTACTCTGGTCGGCCGGTGGTGGCGCACTTCTTGGTGCTTTACTGGCTGGTGCATTTGCACTACTCCGCCAATCCATTGTGCGTAGCAGCGTCAACGTGGTCTCATCCCAAAATCTGTTTTACGTGTTGACACCCTTAGTCATTTACTTGATTGCTGAGGAAGCTGGTATCTCAGGGATTATTGCCGTCGTCACTGCCGGACTGATTCATAACAGTGAGGCGAGTCGTAGCCGGTTCGCTGCGCCCCGCCAGATGCACCTGGGCATTCAGACCATTAACTTTATGGATCAAATTTTAAATGGTTTCGTCTTCGTCATCCTGGGGTTGAACCTGGAACGTATCTTCGCCGCTAACTACACGCAAGTCATCGGGTCCTTTGATTGGCTGCTGATTGGTATCGTGGCCTATCTTGCTCTGTTCATCTGTCGTTGGCTTTATGCACGCTTTTTGGTCGGTGACAAGAGTAATCGCACGGCCACGCTATTCGCTTTGGGTGGTGTTCACGGGACAGTCACGTTAGCCATGACCTTTTCGTTAACAGCTAGCCATCTCGGAACAGCCACCTTCAATTTAATTTTACTCGTTGAGACCGTCGTGATTATTCTTAGCATGCTGCTCCCCACCCTAATCTTTCGCTGGTGGCTACCCGTTGATTTGGACGAACGGAATCGTAACCAGCAAACTACGGAAGTTCGCCACAAAATGGTTTTAATCGGCGTTGAGGCGGTCCAAAATCTCTCTCTGCCAAGCGAAGTCCGTAATTTGGTTATTTACGATATTAAAGATCAGGACCAGCACAATAAGATTGGTTCCTTTGTCACCCAGTGGCGGCGCGCTAGCACGCGGACAGATGTCCTATCGACCCTCCAAAGCGTGGAACAACGGCGAGCCCTAATGGCGGCCTTTACTGCGGAGCGAACTTATCTCTATGATTTAGCGCGACGCCACGTGGTAAGTTCAACTGTTGTTTATGACCTTTATAGCGAAATTCTCCTAGCTGAATCGCTGGTTTTAGATCCGCAAAATCAATTAATCTAGCGGATCTAGGCCTTAGTTGGCAAGTCCCAAATTTTTAAAATTTCCGCTTGCCTTAAAGTGAACTTCAAGGATTACACTAGGCTCATCAATTAAGGAAAGGAAGTTTTACGTTATGTTAATTCTTTACTATTCCAACTCAGGAACAACCGCTAGAGCGGCGCAACATATTCAGGCCAAAACGAACGGTAAACTCATTGAACTCGACATTAACCCAGCATATCCGACTGAATACGATTTAGTCACTGAAATTTCAAAACAACAGATTGATAGCGATACACATCCCCAAATTACCAATCTGCCTGATTTAACCGATGAGAAGACCATCTTTATTGGTTTTCCGATCTGGTACCAACGGCCACCAATGTTCGTGAATACTTTCTTCGAGCAAAGTGATTTGACCGGCAAAACTGTCATTCCATTTGCTACCAGCATGAGCACTCCCATGAGTGCCAACACGGCCTTTCTTGAAGAAATGGCTGAAAACAGCGGTGCCACTTTGCAAGCCGGCTTCCTGGCCAACTCAAACGACACCATTGACCATTATTTGAGTGACCGCGCCTTGCTAAAGTAACCGGCGTCTTCATCTCAGAGAACTAAAAATTAATAAACTAATATTTATTGGAGGGATTCCCATGTCAAAAATGATTTTAACGGATGCTAACGTTGCTGAACTGCCTAAGTTTAACGATAATCCTTGGGGCTTGGTTTATGCGGACGCTATCACTGAAAACAAACCTGGTGAGGTTAACATTCACCCTATCAATTACACGTTAAACGGCTTAAAGATTGCTGCCAACATCTACACGCCAGCAAACTATGACCCGGAGAAGCAATATCCAGCCTTAACCGTTGCACATCCTAATGGCGGTGTTAAGGAACAAGTTGCCGGCTTATTTGCCCAACGCCTAGCTGAACACGGCTACATCACCATTACTGCCGACGCCTCCTATCAAGGCGGATCGGAAGGTCAACCACGGATGGTCGACAACCCTGCCTACCGGGTAGAAGATATCCACGGGATGGCTGACGCCTTGTCCCTCTTCCCCGGCGTAGACTATGACCGCATGGGTGCCTTTGGTATCTGTGGTGGCGGTGGCTACACCTTACGTGCTGGTCAGACCGACAAGCGGTTTAAAGTGGTCGCAACCCTGTCTGCCTTTAACTCCGGCTTAGTTCGGCGGAACGGCTTCATGGATTCCGAAGCCAACACCATTCAGGACCGGCTAAAAACCGCTTCAGAAGCACGGGAAAAAGAGGTTCGCGGTGAAGGCGTAGATTATACCCCTGATTTGAAGGAAATGGCCCCTGAAGATGCTGCCAAATTACCTTACGATCTCTACAAGGAAGGCTACACCTACTACGCCCAAACCCACGCCCACCCAAAGTCCTCTTTCGTTTATACCGTCAGCAGTTTCTTAAACTTAATGACTTACGATGCCTCCGAGAACATGGATTTAGTCAACGTCCCCTTATTGATGATGGCCGGTAAGGCAGCTGATACCTTCTACCTAACCGAAAAGGCCTACGCGAACGCCACGGGAACCTCTGATAAGGAGCTCTTCTTAATCGAAGGCGCCCACCACATTGAAACGTATTGGAAGCCAGAATATGTTGAACAGGAATTGAACAAGTTGGTGGACTGGTTAAGCACCCGTCTTTAATCCGATCTTAAAAGTTGCGCTGTTGTTTAATTTACAGCGCAACTTTTTTATTTTTATGACAAAACGCCTTGCCTTGAAGTTAACTTCAAGGTTTATTATCGTATTTGTAATATAATATTAGAGGAGTGATTTAACATGGCAAACGTTTTAATTTTAGGTGGTAACGGTGCAATCGCACGGTTAGTCACCGCCAACCTGACCGCTAACGCCGACAATCATGTGACGTTATACCTACGCAACGCAGATCGGGTCAGCGACTTGGTGAATGCTCAAGTAACTGCTGTAACTGGCGATGTTCTGGACGAGTCTGCCCTGACAACCGCCATGGCCAATCAAGACATCGTGTTCGTTTCCATGGGCGCTACCGGCACCGTTAAGCTGACTGAAACCGTGATTGCGGCCATGCAAGCTGCTGGGGTCGCGCGTGTCATCTCCGTGAATGACCTAGGAATCTACGACGAAGTTCCGGGTAAATTTGGCGAGTGGAACAAGCAAATGATTGGGAAAGGCGCCCAAGTAGGGAAAGCTTCCGATGACGCCTTAGTTGCTTCTAACTTGGACTACACCACGTTGCGGCTAGCTTGGTTAAACAACCGTGACAATACGGATTACGAACTGACACAAAAGGGTGACCCCTTTAAGGGAACCAGTGTCTCCCGTAAGAGTGTGGCCGCTGTCGTCACCAAAATCATTGCCGATCCAACGTTTGCTAGTCGGGCTAGCATTGGTATTGACCAACCTGGCACCGACGGCGATACACCAATGTAATGAAAGGAAAATTGCTGATGAACATTAAACAAGCTGGCGAACTGTTTGGGCTAACGACCGAAACTTTGCGCTACTACGAGCGGGTTGGCGTTATTCCCCCGGTCGCAAGAAATAAGAGTGGCTACCGGGAATTTACGATCAGCGACCTGAACTGGGTCTATCTGGTTACGACCCTGCGCTCGGCTGGACTCTCAATTGAATCCTTAATCGAGTTTTGCCAATTATCCCAACTGCGGGATGAGAAAGATATTGGCGGCGCTCAGAAGCAAGTCCTGCGTGATGAACGCGACGAGCTTGATGACAAGATTGATCATTTAAAAGATGTACGCGCCTTGTTGGATTACAAATTAGAACATTACGACGACCACGTGGCTAAATTTAATGCCGGCGAACCCGTGGAAAAATTGTGGGAAAACCCACCACGGCATCAGGACTAGGACAAGTTTTAGGAAGGTCATCCACGTTTTGTGGGTGGCTTTTTTCGTCGTCAAAAAAAGGCGCCACACAAGAATGGCGTCAAATCAACGATTCTATTCACTTTTTTCGCAAGAATGCGTCCCGAGAGTAGCGAAACAACATGTGCAGTACCGCAAGAAAAAAAGCCCCACCGACCGTAACGCCAAATTGACAACTATCCTACTAATCATCAACATTATTCAAGGCATTACGGTTATCGTCGAAGCTCTCATTCCACACAAGTAACGGGTAAGGTTCGTGAGGCTCTTACTTCGTTGTACCCAGATTATAACACGGAGATTCTTACACAATGAACAGAAAAGCACATCTACTTGCGTTCATATTTTCAGAAGTCCCCAAGTCACAGCTCTCGCGGAACCCCTGGCTACGCTCAACATCTCGTACAAGCTCTCAGTCATTCGAGACTTCAGGCGAAAATGGTTGTCCAGAAATACCGGTCTATCAACCAAAACTCACAATGCGCCCCCCGAGAGTCGAACTCGGATCATGAGGACCGAAATCTCATGTGCTATCCATTACACTAAGGGCGCCCAGCACCTTTATTTTAACGCCAAATTAGTCAAATGGCCAAACATTTCTACCGTGCACCGGAAGCTTTGATGGCTTGTTGCTCCAAATAGTCTTCCGTGGCGTCTGCGTTCTGGCGGAAATCGGTGATGAACGAGTCACTCTGAGGCTGGATCACCGCGGTTTGCACGCCGTCAATGTCAGTCACCGTCAACGCTTCATCAGCCCAATCTGCCGTGTCATAATGGCCGTCTTCAATTTGATCGAGCACATTTTGGAAAATATCCAGCACGGCCTGGCGAATGATGACCTCCTCCGTAACCGTCTCGCCCTGCTGCTTCAGTTGTAGCTGGCGCAATTGCACCTCATCCATATCGGTTGGAACTTGAATAAACATGTAAAATGCCTCCCATAATTAGTTTTATTGCTATTCTAGCACGTTCAGCGAAAGAATAGAGTCAAAGCGTTATCCTTCCTGGCAATCTGGTGTAAACTAGGGGTGTATGAACGACTGGCTTCCATGTGGCTCACCTGCTTAAATCGAATCGCTGACGCACATGGACCCAGCCGCGGTAAGTTTCGTGATTCGCGTGATTGCGGGCGCAACCCGTGTCATCCCGGAGGCGTCGCGTTTAGCCCAATCACACTCAAACAAGATTTAACTTAGGAGGTGGGGAGACTTATGGAAGACGCAATTTTAGACTTCACCACGAATTTGGCCATCCTCCACCGGCAATTTCAGCGGGCAATGAACCAGATCCTGGAGGCCGACGAAATGCCGGTCAACATCACCGAATTTTATTTGTTAGTGCTGGTCTCCGAGACTAGCCAGCTCAACCAACGGCGCGCCGCGTGGACGATGGCCGTTGACGAAGGCTTGATGGCCCGCATGGTACAGCACCTGGTCAGCTTATCCCTGTTACAAAAGGAAACTGACCCGGACGACCGCCGCAACCGCCGGCTCAAGCTCACCCCGGACGGCGAGAAAATGGTCCAGCAAGCCATCGCCGTTCTCCACGACTGGTGGCAACAGGCCACGCCGCCCGACAGCGACTTCGACTACGCCAGTATTACCACCCAACTACAATTACTTTCTGCACGTGTTCTCCGTGACCAGCAATCTGACACCCACTAGTCACGCCTTTCCCGACTAAGGAGGGATTTTTATGAGTAAAGCCATTACCATTGCCGAGGCCCAACGTTACGATGCCCACACGATCAACGTGATTGGCATCCCCGCGCTTGTCCTGATGGAACGGGCCGCCTTGGCAACTTTCAACAACATTTTAAATGACGACTTCGACCTGAGTCGTGTCGTGGTCGTGGCCGCTACCGGCAACAATGGCGGCGACGGTATCGCGGTCGCTCGCCTGCTCAAGATTCGCGGCATTGACGTCGAAGTTTATTTACTAGGCAATCCGGAAAAAGCCACCCCACAGACGGCTCAACAACTGAAAATTGCGAACTACTACAACATCCCCGTCACCAACGACCTGAACCACGTGGTCAACGCAACGGTCATCATCGACGCAATCTTTGGCGTTGGCCTGTCCCGCAACGTCACTGGCAAATTTGCGGACGCCATCAACGCGATTAACGCGGCCGACGCCAAGACCGTGGCCATCGATGTGCCATCCGGCATCAACGCCGACACAGGTGAAGTTATGGGCGTCGCGGTGGTCGCCGACAGCACCACCACCATGGCCTACAACAAGATTGGCCTCCTGACGACCGAGGGCAAGCACCACGCCGGCACGATTCACGTCGCCGACATCGGCATTTACGCCCAGGACCGGCTGGAACACGCCCGCTGATTGGCTAGTGAGCGAACCAACTAGGCATTATGACTTAGCGAATTTTTTCAAACGCGTAAAATGAATAGTGCGAGAGCTGAGTGACTTTCGTGTTTCCCGACTAACGGTTGGTCTCCTAGGGGAGTCGACCGTTTTTTCTTTGGCGCAAACTTGCCGGTCCACCTGCGGCAGTCAGGTACTTCCAGCCTGTGGGGCACGGCTGAAGCCTGAAGTACGGTCTTCAGCCTCAAAGGTGAGCCTTGCAAGCCCGGCAAGTCTCACCTTTGGCCCGTGTTGTAAGGCTGTGAAAAGTTCATCCCAGCCAACAACACCGACACAGGATTCCGTACCTGACTGCCTCCGGCTCCCCTAGTTAGTGCCAAAGAAAACAGTCTTGCCCCATCGATCAACCTACCGAGTGTCCTGTGCAAGTGGCATGGCAACGCTAGCAGTAAAGCACAGGTCGGTAAATATTCACAATTGACCAACGCCACATCAACACTTTTCACGTAACCAATCCTAACCCACTTTTCTCAAGCCACTTCACAAGCTTTCCCTGGTGGAACCCGGTATACTGTGATTAACCACTATGCTGGTCATCATCACACCCGTCTGAATAATAATGGTCGTTGATGGCTAGGCTAATGTCAGCCGTGAGGGCGGCGGAAATAGACTCAGCCGGGGGATTCTTGGAGTGCCCTTCTCAAAGAATGGTGACTTTGAAACGCGGTTTTGGCGGTTCAAAGCAAGCTCGAAGACCGCTCTATGGCTTCGGGCGTCCTTCCCCCAGCGTTCCAGTCTATTTCCGCCGCCCGGTAAGGCGAAAATTTAGCCCAGCCCAGCATAAGTACATTTTGGAGGTGCACCATGACACAACTCGAAACTGGCTTTACCAACGTTCAAGCGCTGGACCCCAGCATCCTGGTCGACCTGCGCTATGCCACTTCTGACAACTTTACGCATCACGTGATTTACGATTTCACCACCGCGATTGCTCGGACTGGAACCGCCAAGAAACTCGCCAAGGCCAGCGCACTCTTGCGTGAACAAGGCTACCGGCTGAAGGTATGGGACGCCTATCGTCCCGTACCCGCCCAGGAAAAACTGTATGACGTTTACCCGGACCCTTCATTTGTGGCCAAGCCCAACCCGAATTTTTCACATCAAAAGGGCGTGACCTTTGACCTAACGCTCTGTGACCGTGATGGCAATGAGCTGGAAATGCAGACGCCGTTTGACGACTTCACCGCCGCCGCTCACCGGGATCATCCAAGGACAGCGACGCAGGAAAAACACTACCAAATTTTGGACCGCGCCATGCAGGAAGCTGGTTTCTTCGGCTATGAAAACGAGTGGTGGGACTACCGCGACACGCAGATGGACGATTATGAACCGGCAGCGGCGGATCCGAATACGTTTTAGTTAACTAGCCTAATAGATGGAGGCTAGAAATCATGTGGCAGCGGCGTTGGCAAATAATCTGGGGCGTCTTAGCATTCTTGGCGATTGTTTTGACATTTAGTCTTGAGAATACGAATTGGTTAAAAATTAGCGTTTGGGTCGTCATCATCATTCTGGGAGTGGTGCTTGCTGTTAAGCATCATGACTCCTGACGATGAAATGGCCGCAATTACCGGATAGCACTTGAAGACTTGGCGCTGGCACCTACACAAACTTAGTCATTGACGCACGCTACATCCTTTTCTGATTCTAATTGGCCAAGCACAATCACCTGAAACCACCAAGCTTTCGTGCTATACTGTAGACAATCAAAAAGAAGCCGGTGGTCTGACACCGACTTCTCAGATGGTAGCTAGCCGTTAAAAGGACGGTAGCCGCTTAGGTTCAACTCATGACTCGAGTCTTCCCAAACCGCTAAAGTTTGAGGGAAGGCTTATTTTTTTGGCGGTTGCTGGTCGCGCCAAATCTGGTATAAAAGCGCTACCAGACCTAGCACGAATGACATCCAGGTGCCCATAGCTAAGTTCCTCTCGACAGATTTTTGTTGCATTGGCTTTCACCTATCCTTTTCAATTCCCAAGAAACGACAATTGAGTCGAACGAAATCAGCGCCACTCTCCTAACCCCTACTGTTTTCCAGCATAACAGAGCGGCCAGTTATCTCCGCCTAATTACGCAAGAAAATCAAAATCGCCTATAAATCCCGTTATAATCGGAATTTATAGGCGATTTTTTTCTTTGCGACTAGCTACATGCCAGCTAATCAGCAATGCTACACTTGTTTCTTATTCACTCTGCATAAACGAGTGATCCGGAATTCGAATCAACGTGAAGCGGTTGGCCAAACGACCGGCGTGCAGGCCAATGCCGTTGACAAAGGACTTCTTGTACGTCGTCTCAATCACGCCGACCCAAGCCTTTTGGTGGCGTTGGTCGTACTTGGCGACCTTCTTGGTATCCCAATTGTAAGCCGACGCCGGCAGGTTAATGGCCTTCTTGCCCGCCGAAACGGTCGCGACGGTACTGCTGACCTGGTATTTTTCCCCCTCGGTCAGGTATGTATAGGTCTGAACTGGCTTCTTACCGGTACTATTGTTGACGGTGACGTAGTACGCGGACCCGCTGCCGTTCCCCGTGTTGATCACTAACGGTTCGTAGCGCGTGGTCTGGCTCACGCGGTCGCCCAGCTGGTTCACATTTTGAAAGAAAGTCGTGTAGCTCATGCCGCCGAAGAACAGTAGCCAGACGACCAGCTCAATCGTTGAAATGGTCAAGTTCTGCCACGAGAAGCTGTGATGTTCCTTAACGATGAGTCGAATCCGCCGCACGCGCATGTCGTGGACCATCCAAACCAGCGTTACGAGGACCACTAACCACAGTGCCATCCCCACCAAATTCCATGTCGATTTCATTTTCCCAGTTCCCTTCCAAAATTAAGCCTCAAATTCGGGTAAATCATCTCTGTAAATAGCTTACGAGATTCACGCCAGGAATACAAGCCGCAGTCCCGGCGAATTTCAATGTTATACTGAACTTGTTTCTACTTTATGAACAAGGAGGACTCCCTTGTGTGTACTAGTCTAACCTATACGGCCGCTACAGGCCACCACTTTTTTGGGCGAACCATGGATTTTCCCACGACCACACCCTGGCGCCCCGTTTTTCTACCCCGCAACTATCACTGGCAAACGGCGCTCGGGACGTCCCGGACCACGCGTTACGCGCTTTTGGGCGGCGGTCGAATGGCGGCGGATTTTTCTGGGTACCTGATGGCCGACGGGGTAAATGAAACCGGTATCACGTGTGCCGAACTGTACCTGCCCGGCGCCGTGGATTACGCTGACGCCCCCATCCCCGGCCAAACCAATTTAACGCCGCAGGACTTCATCAACTGGGTGCTGGGCGAACACGCTACCCTGGCCGAAGTCGTGGCCGATTTGCCACAGGTCACCCTGGTCGGTCGGAAATGGGGCGCGGACAAATATGTCTACCCCTTCCACTGGCTTCTCAGTGACCGGTCCGGGCAAACGCTGGTGATTGAACCCACTGGCGGGCCCTTAACAGCCCAACCGGATCCGGCGAGGGTCTTGACCAACACACCGGTCCTGGCGACGCACCTGGCTAATCTAAACGCCTTTCTGGGAGTTCCTGGCACCACGTTTACGCCAGCGACCATTCAGGCTGCTAAGGCCACCATCGCTGCCGGAACCCCCTTGCCAGCGGGCTCCGTTCCCACGCGGCGCTTCATTCACATGGCGCTGCGGCGCTGGGGAACGTCACCAGCACCCACCACGGCCGCGGCAACGACCCAACTTTTTCATTGGCTGGGCGAGGTTATATTACCATATGATGTCACACGGCGGGATCAGGGGAACCATAATTACACCCATTACCGGGGAATCATCGATTTAGACCGGCTAACTTATTTCTTCATCCCCCGAACAACCAACCGCCTGCAACAAATCACATTGACCCCTGAAATGGCGTCACACCGGCATTTTCCGCACGCTTATCTCGCTGATTAACGGCTTATGTTTCAAAACGTCATTTTAGCTTTAATCCGATTGATATTTCTTTGAGACATTTCTGTAACAACTCCCTGATAGTATTAAGCATGTTGATTCGCAACGAGTAACACTTAATACTAAAATCTAAAAAATTTGAAGGAGTTTGTTTACACTTATGAAGAAGACGTTTACTGATATTGTTTTAACTATTATGGCCACGGTCGCATTTGCTATTGCTGGGTTCGCTATCGTTCAACCCGCAACTGCTCACGCCGACGACACCATGTCTTACGACAAGATCTCCAAGGTTGCTAAAGCCCAATTAGGTAAGCCTTACGGTTGGGGCTCAACTGGTCCTTCCCGCTTTGACTGCTCTGGCTTTACCAGCTACGTCTACAAGAAGGCCGCTTCCAAGACCATCCCCCGGACTGCCCAAGCGCAATACAACAAGTACCAACACGTGACTTACAAGAACATCAAGAAGGGTGACTTGGTCTTCTTCGGTGGCTCAAAGCGTTCTATCTCTCACGTGGGTCTGTACGTTGGTAACGGTCGCATGATCGATTCCCAAAACCGCGGTGTGGTCACTGAAGCCGTTCACGCGCCATGGTGGCACGCTGTAGGTTACGCCCGTGTCGGTTCCGTCGAATAACAGGTAACATCAACAGTTCCAACCTTCATAAGTGAAATAAACTGTGTCCCCCGTCGTAACGTCACGACGGGGGATTTTTGGGTAAAGAGTGCGGAGCAGGGCGCACAGCTGGCGAGCATTAACGGCGCTAAGTGAAAGCCCCGGGCCTGGGGGCTTTGCTTAGCGTTGTTAAGCGGAACCAGTTGCCCTGCGTAGCACATTTCAGAGGCTGCCAGAATTGGGATTTTCGGGCGAGAGACAGTTTGACGACCTAAAACAAAGTGATTTGAAGCGTCAGTCCTAAACCAATTAGATGTTCTATCACTGTTTAAGCGCAGGGACCTGGCTCACGTAGCACGTTTCGGCGGCTGCCAGGATTGGGATTTTCGGGTGAGAGACAGGTTGGCGACCTAGGGCAAGCTAGGTTTTAGGGTTAGGGCTGACTCACACCCACACCAACCATCTGTTCCATTCAGTACATAAAAGGCACCCTCAATAAAATTCGGATGCCTAAACAGAAAAATTATGCACTTTTACCCGAGACTTTTTAAACACCCCCACACTTGTGGGGAATACAACTGTTAACGTTCGTGCTGCTACCGCTGGTCAGGATCACCCCCACACCTGTGGGGAATACGCAGAAGAAACGGTTGAAGCACTTGCATTAGAGGGATCACCCCCACACCTGTGGGGAATACAGTCTTTTAAAGACGCAAAGGCACTTGAAGATAGGATCACCCCCACACCTGTGGGGAATACATCTTTTGTTCAACCTCTCGTAGCGACAATTTGGGATCACCCCCACACCTGTGGGGAATACCCAGAACCAACCAATTCATCTAAGTCATCATTAGGATCACCCCCACACCTGTGGGGAATACACTAAGAAAACACCGTCACATCAAGCTTTGAAAATTCAAGAATCGCCGTTTTCAATTAACTTGCTTCTTAAGCATACATCAGTAAGCGGTCGATAACAACGCTTAGAAAAACAGCTGCAAAATAGTCAATAGTATTCAAGATCTAGTTCAAAGAAATAGAAATTTTCGAAAAGTACACATTTAAGTTATACTGTATTTGCTCCAATGAGAAGCCAATGCAAACCAATGCAAATCATAAAAAGGAGATGGCCAGCAATGTCAAAAATTCCTAAACCAAACAAATCTTTCGAGATTGGCACGGGTGAGTTAAATGTCGAATCAACTACCATATTGGATGATGAACTACTGTCAAAAAAATTCGTTGAAGCCATGGATTCGGCCTACGAGCAGTATAAAGACACCTTAGAATCACTCAAGGAAAGTGATGAGCAAAATGGTTCATCTCAATCTTAAAGAGTCACTGACAATCAATCCACTGAAAGGATTGAACTTGAATTTCATCCAATTCAAAAGGATGTTGATTCTCAACACAAAGTCGAGAATCAACATCCCTTTTTCTATAATTCTTTTAAAATTAACTCAGGGCTATCGCCGCAAAGCGACTTTAATCGGGCGCTTAAAAATCAACTGCGCAACTCCCAACCGATTGGCCAACCAAATATAAATCCCCAGTGTAATCAATCCCAGCACGCCAACATACCCCATCGCCAGCAGTTTACTGGTGAAAAACGCATGACCAAATGCCCACTGACAGCCATCGACGAGAATCGTGGCTACTACAGCGAAAATCAAATTCAACCGCGCAATCGGAATGATATCGCTCAGCTTGACCGCATAACTCCGCCGAATCAGTCGCCAGCTGACAACCGTGATCCAGCCAAAGGCAATCGCCGTCGTCAGCAACGCGCCATACCCTTGGAAGAGATAAACCATCGGCAGTTGCAGGGCCACCTTGATGCCCAGCCCCGTCAAGAGGTAGGTCGTCGCCTTTTTACTCATCCGCAACGCCTGTAAGACTGTTAGAAGGTCCAGTGCCAGGCCCAGAATCAGGCTCTGCCACACATTTGCGACCAAATACGTGGCCCCGGCGCCATCAAAGTTGAAGAAGATGCCGTAGGTCGGGTAGGCAAAGACGCTCACCAGAATGACTAGTGGCAGCAGCACGAACGTTAACAGTTGAAAATTATTCGTCAGTAGCGCGCCAATCTGGGGCCGATTTTCCTTGATGTTACCCAATTTTCCCGCCAACAGTGGCAGCGACGTCTCCGCCACGGCCATCGCCAGTGAGACAATCACCGTGGTAATCTTGTTTGGATTGGCCGAGAAGATGGTGAACACGTACTGGGTCATCGCGGCCGACTGGTGTAACAGGCCTTGCATGATCTGCTTGAAGAACAATTGATCCACCAATTGACTCAGTGTGATTCCCGAACCCACAATCACAAAGGGAATCGACTCGTAGCCAATCATTTTCAGCAACTGTCCAGCGGCGTGTTGCTTCCCCGCCTGGCTCTTGGCCGTCAACCGTCGATACGCGTTGCGCTGGCGCCACAGGTGACCCAGCAGGTACAGGTAGCTGGCAATCGCGCCAACAAAGGCCGCCGCCACACTAATGAATACCGCTTGGACGTAGCTCTGGTGCCAGACTTCAATCAGGACGTAGGTGCCGCCCAAAATCACAATAATCCGAATAAACTGTTCCCACAGCTGGGAAATTCCAAACGGCTTGAGGTCCCCGTTTCCCTGGAACCAGCCCCGTAAAATACTCATCGACGGCAGAATCACAATCGCCGGTACCAGGCACCGAATCGCAACCGTCGCATTGACCACCGAGCTCACGGGACTATTAGCCGCCAGCACGGGCGCTAACCCGTACAGCAAGGCCCCACAGATCACGCCGGAAACCACCATGAAGCCAAAGCCCGCAAACGCGATGTGCTTTGAGTTATTAAAGCTATCTTCACCATTGAAAAACGCCACGCGCCGGGCAATGGCAGACGGAAAGCCCGCCGTTCCCAGAGCGATGAACAACGCGTACGGCGTGTAAGCCGTGTTGAACAAGGCCTGCGCGACCGTTTGATGTTGTGGCGACCCAATCATCGCCAACCACGGAATCAGGTAAACAACCCCCAAGACCCGTGAAAAAATACTCCCAAATGAGAGCCAGAATGACCCTGATATAATTTTTTTATCCATATAAGTTGCACTCACCAATTCAGTTTTCGAGAAAAATTGCGTCACCTGCTAGGATACGCTTCTGAATCGCCTGTGTACATAACCAATGGGTAATCACCGGACATCTCCGTATCAAAAAGACTCACCCCTGTTAAGTGAGTGAGTCCATTATAAATATTTGTATTTTTATTTCTAGTCAGTCGTCAGGTTAACTACCGCTTACTTCTGCACCGACGGATGGGCCGTAAACCATTCCGTCATATCGTCCAAACGCTGGACCCGTAAGTTTGGCAGTCCCCCACGCGAAATGCCGTGGAAGCTTTGGGGGTAGCGAATCAGGTCGGCATCGACACCGTTGCGTTTGACCGCGGTGAAGAATTCCTCCGACTGACTGATGGGACAGCGCATGTCCCACTCCCCGTGTAGCAGGCGAATCGGCGTTGTCACGTTTTGCGCGTAGGCCAGCGGCGACTGTTTCCAATAGGATTCAACCCCGCCTTCCGCGAAGAGGTCCACGTCGAGTTCCTCGGGGTTAAAGTAAAAGCCAATGTCGCTGGTCCCAAAGAGACTGATCCAATTGGTGACGGAACGTTGCGAAACGGCGGCGGCAAAGCGCTTGGTGTGGCCGATTGCCCAGGTGGTCATGAACCCGCCGTAGGAGCCCCCAGCGATATACTGGCGGTCGGCGTCGAGCTGCGGAAATTTCTCTAACGCCACGTCGAGACCGGTCATCACGTCGTTGAAATCATCCTCGCCGTAGTGACCGTTCACGTTGCTCTCAAAGGCCTGACCGTAGCTAGTCGACCCCCGCGGATTAAAGAAGACCACGCCAAAGCCACGGCTCGCGTGCACCTGAAATTCATAGAAGAACGTGTCCCCATAGTTGGCGTGCGGCCCCCCGTGAACGTAGAGCAGTACGGGTTGCTTGGGCGCCTGCGTTTGCGCTGGTAAGTACCACCCTTCCAACGCCTGACCATCAGCGGACTGAAAGTCAAAGTGTTGGGGATGAGCAAACTCGTGGGTGTCTTCGTAAGCGGCGTTGGGATCGTATGCAACGGTTTCCTGCCCGGTGGCCACGTTCAAGGTCACCAGTTCACTCGGTTTGTCCTGATACGAAACGGCGAGGACCACAGTTTGCGCATCAACAACGGTGAAGTCGACAATCTGGCGTGCGGTGTCGTCCACCAATTTCACGCCGGTCGCATCCCCCACGTAGAGTTGGCTATGCGCATGGAAGCAAGCGGCAAACACAAACTGGTCGGCGTTCAGCCAGCGCACCAATTTGCCACCGGCCTGCTGAACGAAATCGCCGGCAAATTCTGGGGCGAGGTCCGCTTGTAAGTCGGCGGTTAAGTTCTGGAGTTCCCCGGTCGTCTGGTTGGCCAAATACAGGTTGGCCACCGTATGTAACCCGGACGTGCCGTCGTCCCCAATCAGGGCGACGTGCTGACCGTCCGGCGCGAAGGTGGCGTCTTCAAAATGGCCATTTGCCAGGCTCGCGGTCAGGTCCACCGTTTCGCCCGTCTGCGTATCCAAACTATAGGCGCCGTGGGCAAAGTTGCGCTCATCAGCGGGATCATCGTCCTGTAAAACGGTCACGTAGCGGCCATCGTCGCTCACGGAGGTCAGGCTGAAATCAAATCCCTGTTGCTGAATTTCTTCCACTAAGCCAGTCGCTGGCTGGAAGCGGCGCAAACGGTAGGTCACATCGAGCGGTAACCAGCCGTAGCCGTCCGCCTTGTTAACCAGTCGTTCCACGTGACGCGTTTGCGGAAAGGCTTGGGGACTCGGCAATTTCGGCTGTTCGGCCGTTTCTGTCGTTTTGAAATACACGCTGCTGCCATCGGCCGCGGCAATCACGGTATTGACGGCTTCTTGGGGCGTTGCGGTGGTGACCAATTGTGGCTCCCCACCAGCACTGGCCACTTGGAAGAGCTGTGCCTTGGCGTCCCCAACTGTGGCGACGTAGAACAGTTGCTTGCCCGCCACGGCTGGCTGAACGTTTAGCTTACCGTTCGTGGCCACGACCTGGGAATAACCCGCGGCGTCCACTTTTTTGAGTTGGGCGCGGTAGTCATTGGCTGCCTCGTCGATACCATTTTCCACAAAAAAGACTTGACCAGCTGCGGCTAACGGCTGAGTCACCGATTTTAATTTGAACAGATCCTGTGCACTGACACCTTTTGGCATACGCATCGCTCCTCATGATAAAGTTTCTCACTATTTTCTCATTTAATGATTGATTTTCATGTTAGCCCACTGCCCCGCCGATGTCAATCGTCAATCTTTCGGTTGCAGGTAAAAAATCAATGCGGCTTGGCCGCGCCTCCGGGAGGGTGGCAATGTGACCGGAACGCTGTGGGCGAACGTCTGGAGCCAAAAAGCGGTCTCCAGACTTACTTTGGGCCGCTAAGAATCGCGGCTCAAAGGTATCAATTGCCTAAGCGGCTCACGCCACTAAGGCAATTCCCACGGCTTGGCACATTGCCACCCTCCCTGCGGCTAACATTGATTTTACCTGCAACGGAGATTGTGCGACTCATCGTGTTTTATCCGCTTTTTCGTTAAGATTCGCGGCTCAAACACATCAATTTTCTAGGCGACCACCCCCCCAGGGTAATCCCCACGGCTGAACCCACTCTCGCCGTCCTATCGGCTTAGACTGATTTTACCTTCCCTGGTAGTGATCCTACCTGTTGTTCTCCTTTTAAAATTGATTTTACCTGTAGTCGTGTACGAACGCCTGAAAACTAAAATAGGTGACCCAATCAATGCTTGCTAAGTTGACCGCCTTCATCTTATCCTCCCATTTACATACGCCACCCTAACAATCCCCAGACCAACAACACCTTCCTCACCACATGTTGGCGTAAAACTGCTACACTGAAACTAATGACGGGTGTTTCGCATTTGGCCGGCAAACTGCAGTCTGACAGTTTAGTGTTCCAGCAGCTTGCCGCCAGTGCGTCACCTAAATCTACTACTTGAGGAGCGTGTTCTTTATGAAAATTGCAATTGCTGGCGCCGGTGCCATGGGGAGTCGGTTTGGCGTTAAACTTCAGGAAGCTGGAAACCAGGTCACGCTGATCGACAACTGGGCCGACCACGTTGCCGCGATTAACCGCGATGGGCTGATCGTCACAACCGACGATGGCCAGGATCACGTTTATCCCATGACCGCCAAGGCGCCCCAGGACGTGACCGAGCAATTTGACCTGGTTATTCTCTTCACGAAAGCCATGCAGATGGATCACATGTTGACGGCCCTCAGCGATGTCTTGGCCAATCAACCAGCCGTCTTGACGCTGGCCAACGGAATCGGCAACGTCGAAACGATTGAGCGGCACGTGCCTAAGAAGCAAATCGTTGTGGGCACTACCATCTGGTCTTCGGGCATGACTGGCCCCGGCCACATCAAGGTGACGGGGACCGGTAGTATTTCTCTCCAAGCCGTGGTACCGGCCGAATTTCCCGACCTCCCCGGCTTACTGACCACGCTCAACGGTGCCGGTCTCAACGCCAGTCCGGCCGCTAACGTGATGGCCGCCATTTGGAAGAAGGCTGGCCTGAACAGCGTGCTCAACACTTACTGCACCCTGTTTGACTGCAACATCGGCGAGTTTGGCGCCCTGCCTAACTGGCGCACGCTGAACGATGCCGTGCTCAACGAGTTCCAGGCCGTCGCGGATGCCGCCGAAGTTGACTTCAACGCGCAAGACGTCACGGCGCTGATTGCCGCCCAATTTTCACCCGAGACCAATGGCGGTCACTACCCCTCCATGCACCAGGACATGGCCAACCAGCGGCCCACCGAAATTGATTTTCTCAACGGCTACGTTGCCGCTTTGGGGGCGAAATTAAACGTGCCGGCCCCAACCAACGCCCTGTTGGCCCAGGAAATTCACGCCCAAGAAACCCTCAAAGGAATCTAACGTAAAAAACGGTCGACCACGCTCTGTGGTTTTGCCCCCACATGTAGAAATAGGTGAAATTTACCCCCCATATCTAGTTGTTTTTTTCTTGAATTCATCGTAAGATAGTTGTACGGGCATTTTTGAATGAGCTGCTAATCAACCCATTCAACCGCCCAAAACACCTAGGAGGGTAAGAGACGATGGACGTTATCAGAAGATCACAGGCGACGATGGACCCAACCGGTCTTACCGTGGAAACCCCTAACGGAAGGCACGCTCCGTTTAATTCGCGGAAGATTCACGCGACCCTCGCTAGCCTCACCAACGACCCCACCGTTGTTCACCGCGTGGAGAGCCTAATTGTCGCCCAGCTCGCTGGTTTCGACGTCGTGGCGACCGGTACAATCACCGCAACCATTGCGGAAACCTTGGAACAACTGGGATACACGCAGATGGCACAGAGCTACTTAAAAGCGAGTCACTAATTTCAAACGCAAAAAAGCTGACTAAGAAATCAGGATGATTTCCGAGTCAGCTTTTCTTTTGCTTGCCCTGCCGGTGCGGTAACCAGGAACGGTCGCCCACGCAGCGTGGTTTATAATTTTATTAATAAAAAACCGACCAGCACTCCCCCGAGAACTGATCGATCCATTCTATGAGCTTAATTGTGATTCCAAGTGGTGGAGTTCCGCCGTCCGCACATCGCGAGGCAAGAACCGCCGAATCTCTTCTTCGTTGTAACCCACTTCAAGTCGCTTGTCATCGAAAATGATGGGCCGCTTGATCAAGTCTGGGTATTCCACAACGAGGTCGACTAACTGGCTGACAGACAGACTGTCCAAATCAACGTGCAGTTCCTTGAACACGTTAGACCGCGTGGAGATAATATCTTCACTGCCGTTTTCAGTTAAACGGAGAATCTGCTTAACTTCTGCCGCGTTCAATGGCTTGGACTTGATATTCCGTTCTGCGAACGCAATGTCGTGGTCCTTGAGCCAAGCGCGTGCTTTCCGGCTGGATGCGCTACTTGGTGCAATGTACAAATTAATCATATTCAGCACTTCCTTATCGTTGGATTGAGTAACGATAACAGACAACATAACAAAGCTTACTTAAACAATTCAGCGAATCATCTAGTAGAACCAACTTATATGTTACCACAATTGAATGAATAATCAACCTTTTTTGGAAACTTTCTAAATTAGGGGCAACATTTTTTAGTGGGTTGGTTGTGTCTCCCAACCATTTTGAACTGACCCCACTCGCTTGTGAGAAAAGACATTAATTCCCGGAACGTCGGCAACCAATAGGGGCACAAAGTTCGTCTACTCAATCAATTATCTTCTGATAGGTTCCGGACTTTTACAAACTAACCCCCCTGGCGTCTCTTTTTTTATTAATTGTATTTATATCCAAAACATCAGCATGATTATTCATAATACACAATTTAATCGCTCTCAAGCGCCCATCCACCGCCAAGTGAATGGTTAAACATGAGTTTGACTAAACTCCCAGAGAATTGATCCCCCTTTTCTCAGCCGATTGGCGTAAAATAAGAGCCAACGTTCAATCTCAATTGGGAGGGATTTTTTTGGAAGTCTTCTACGCCGTCCTGCTCTTGGTTATCGCAACCATTGTGGCGAATACAATTTACCCGTTATTTCCCGCCATTCCGCAGGCCTTTTACCAAATCTTTGCGGGGGCCCTGCTCTCGCTGGTACCCCTATACCACCATTTCATCCTCGAGCCTGAGGTCTTCATGCTCCTGATCATTGCGCCGCTCATGTTCTACGACGGCCGCAACGCCAACGCCCGGGAGCTCCGGCATAACGTGGGGTCCGTGCTGTCCATGGCGGTCGCGCTGGCCATTCTCACGGTCGTGCTCATGGGCTACCTCAGTCACGCCATTCTGGGCACCCTGCCGCTAGCCTTGGCCTTCGCACTCGCAGCGATTGTGACCCCTACTGATGCCGTCGCGGTCAGCTCCATCACCACCAACATGGCGGTGCCGGAGCGGGTCATGGGCATGCTGGAACGCGAGTCGCTCTTCAACGACGCTTCCGGTTTGGTTGCCTTCAGTTTGGCTCTGACCGCCTTCACCACCGGCAAATTTTCCGTTGGTGGTGGGATCAAACATTTTCTCATCGTCTTCTTTGGCGGGCTGCTGATTGGTCTCGTTTTAGGGGTCGTCGCCGTCTGGGCGCGGGTCTTCCTGGTTCGTACCGGGAAGGATTCCTCCAGCGTGATTGTCCCTTACGACATTTTAGTGCCCTTCATGATTTATTTAGCCGCTGAACACGTTGGCCTCTCAGGTATCTTGGCCGTCGTGGCTGCTGGGTTGATGTACAGTGTCTCCAACAACCAACTGCGACTGTCCAGCACCCAGCTCCAACTGGTATCGCGGACGACCTGGCGGATCCTGACCAGCATCCTCAATGGCTTCGTTTTCGTCCTGCTGGGCGTCTCCCTGCCCACTGTCTGGGTAAATATTCAACAGGATAGCTCAAAGTCCATTCCGACCTACATTTTCCTGGCCGTCGTCCTCTACCTAGTCATGCTAACCCTCCGGTATCTCTGGATTCGTTTCGACTGGGCGTTGATTCGGTCGAAAAAATCAGAACGGCCGCACCACGCCATCGTCGGTGCCCTCTCCGGCGTCCACGGAACCATCACCTTGGCCATGGCCTTCTCACTACCTTTGACGCTAAATGGCCAGGCTTTCCCCTTCCGGAACTCGATGATTTTCATCGCGGCGGTCGTGATTGTACTGAGCCTACTAGTCCCAACACTGGTCTTACCTTTGTTGCTTCCAAATAAAAAATTGCCGGTCGACCCCGCCGAAGCCTTGCGCGAACGTAAAGCCTTGGTAGCCTACGCCACCGAACGCTTGAGCCAGGAAAACCCGGACGATCCGAGCGCCACGCAGGCCGTGATTGAGGTCCTCAACAGTCAAGCCACCGACGCCCGTCCCGACAAACAGAAAATGAGTGAGCTTCTCAACCACGCCACCCAGATCGAGGTCAAAACGGTCCAAGACATGGCCGACGCGGGCACCATTTCCCAAGGATTTGCCAGTCGCTACGTCCGGGTCTTACTGATTAAATCCCAAATGAGCCACAACAATCCCTTTGTGAATTTCTCGTTATGGTTCCGCTTCGTAAGCCACCGGATTTCCCACACGGTTAACCGCCGGCGCCACCGAGAACAACGAATTGCCCTGCAACAAAAGCGCCTCCAGCAACAGCCGCGGACGCCCGAACAGGAACGCTGGCTCGCCCAACAACGCGTCCAACAAGAACGCCGAACGCCCCGGGAACGGCCACGGCGTGACGCTGAAGAGGATGCAAAACGCCGGGAAGCCTTTCTCCAAATTGAGCAGGACGTGTACAACAACGTCGTCGCTTACCTGACCGACATTTCCAGCGTGGATAACCAAGCGGAAGTCAATGCCGTGCGGAACTACTACAACGCCCGTCACCGGCGCTACGTGTCCAAGGAAATTACCGATCAGCAGAACGAGCTGTTCATTCAGGCCTTCCAATATGAATACACCTATATTCGCCAGAAGCGGAGCCTGAAGGAACTGTCACCCGCGCTGGCCGATGAGCTGTATCAGCAGATTTCGACGGACCAGATGCTCTACATGCAAGAGCTCGCAACAACCGACTAGCCTTAGCATTGCCGGTCCAGCTAACGGAGAATCAATCCACGAAATTAGTGGTTAATTACCACCTGCGGCTGCCAGAGATTCCGTCTGCTGTGGGGAGCGCCTGCGGCCTGAGGGGCGGTCCTCCGGCTAAGATTGTTCTTCAATCCGACATTGGTGTGACCATCGCTGGACTGGCAACGTTTGTCTGCGCTGATTGGCCACAGTCGATGTCAGTGTGAGTGAGTCAACTTTGCCCATATTCTAGCGTGCTGCCGCAACTACCAAGCGAATTCTGTCTGCAGGCTATCCTCTATGAAAATTGGATGGCTGGTTTTCATAAAGTATTCGCTTTGAAAAATTTTCTTCATTTGTGATTTATTCCGTTTGCGTCCGCGCCACTGGACCGCTTTTCCCCGTCACACCGGGGATGGCTTGTTCGTTAGTTCCCGCTATTCGCAGCGTTTTCACGGGCCATGATTCACCAGGATGGGTTGTTTGTAATATTTCCGTCACATTTTCTTCACAAATTGTTGGTATAGTAATTGCATAACTTACGACTAACCAAACGAATAAGTTACCAATTTTACTCCTCCAAGTAAAAATAACGGGCGGCACTGCTACTGCAACCAGCCCACTCCAAACGTAAGATACGTTTTTCTCTAAGCGACGACGCAGACGATTAAGGTCTGGCCGCCGTTTTTTGTTACCTGGAAACTGAACAGTAATGGTCAGAGGTCGTTGTGGACTAAGACGTTAGCGCCACTACGTCATCTCAGTTCAACGACCATATCTGCCTGTAGTTAGCGTCTACAGTCTAACTTCATCAAAGTTTTGTGGGGGGGCGGCTCTAAACCAATCTCAGCCGCAGGGATAATCCAAATGAGCCCAGCTTGGACAGTGTCAGTGACCAGAGGCGGGTCAAAATGCTCAGCTGTGTCGATGGTCTTAACTGAGCGGTTTTCTCAGTTTAGAGCATGGGACGATCTTTGAGACCGCCCTATGGCTCAAAGTCGAGGTGGAAGCCCGCTTCTAAGGCTGGAACCGACCCCACAGCAGAGCGTTTTGAACCCGCCGCCGGGAACGAACAGTGCGACCGGTTTTCTCAGTTTAGAGCATGGGACGACCTTTGAGACCGCCTTGTGGCTCAAAGTCGAGGTGGAAGCCGCTTCTAAGGCTGGAACCGACCCCACAGCAGAGCGTTTTGAACCCGCCGCCGGGAACGAACAGTACCCACAACATTTCAGCTCATTTTGACTCGCTGATAAGCCCTAATTTCACCCCCTACAATCGTTTTGGTGAAGAAAAATTAGAAAATTTCACGATTTTTGCCAGGTAAAATTTACACGCAACGCAAACTAGCTTATAATTTCTTTAACACGTTAAAGATTTCGGCGTCTTTTCGCGAACGGTCTGCCAGCAACTGGTCTACGTGACCCGTGGCCAGCCAGACTTCCTATTGGAGGGTGACATTAATGAAGCTGACAATTTTATCGACAAGTGATACCCACGGGTACGTCTTCCCCACGAACTACGTGAAAAAGGGAAGCCACCAGGGATTTGGCCTGGCCCGCGCGGCCACGGTCATCGCCCGCGAGCAAGCCGCTGCCAAGGAACAGGGCCCCGTGGTCACCATTGAAAACGGCGATTTCCTCGAAGGCTCGCCGTTGGCCTACTACGTTGCGCGGGTCCAGCCCGACCGCAACCCCGCACCACTGCTCAACATTTATAATCAAATTAATTACGACTGTGGTATTCTGGGCAACCATGAATTTAATTATGGCCAGGAATACCTACAGGACGCCATTCGTGACGCCAAGCGGACAATTTTGTGCGCCAATATTTTAGATGCCAACGGGGATCCGGAATACGGCCAGCCTTACAAAATTATCGCAAAAGATGGCATCAAGATTGGCGTCTTGGGTCTGACCACTCAGGCCGTCTACAAATGGGAAAAGGCCACCAACATCAGTGGTCTTCAGTTCGAGTCGGCCTTTATCGCCGCCAAGAAATACGTCCCGATCATCCGCGAGCAGGCTGACGTGGTCGTTGTGTGCTATCACGGCGGCTTTGAGCGCGATTTAACCACCGGCCAGCCTAACGACATCCACGTCGGCGAAAACGAAGCCTACCACATTTTAGAGGCCATTCCGGGTATCGACGCTTTGGTCACCGGCCACCAACATCGTCAACTGGCAACTGACGTCTTTGACATTCCCACGACCCAACCCGGGTTCCGCGGACAGGCTGTCGGTAAGATTACGTTGGACCTTGACCACGATGCCAATGGCAAAGTGACCGTGACTCACCACGAATCAGAGCTGGTTTCCGCTGCGGACGCGCCTTTGGATGCCAAGGTAATCACCGCCGCAACCGGCCTGAACAACGCGGTCGGCCACTGGCTAGATCAGCCGCTCGGCCATATTCAAGGCGACATGACCTTTGATGATCCCTTTGACGCCCGTATTCATGAAACACCTTATATTGAGTTCATCCAGAAAGTTCAAATGGCCACGATGGGAGCCGACATTTCCGCAACGGCCCTCTTTAACAACGAGGCGCGCGGCTTTGAAAATCCCATCACCATGCGTAATATCATGACGAACTACGTGTACCCCAACGGCCTCTCCCTGTTGAAAATTACCGGGGCAGACTTGCGGGCCGCTTTGGAGGTCAGTGCGCGCTACTTTAGCGTGAAGGATGGCGAGATCATTGTGAATCCGGCCTTCATCCACCCCAAGCACCGCCAGTATAATTACGATATGTACGAGGGCATTAATTACACATTAAACATCGCTAATCCCGTTGGTCAACGCGTGGAAAAGCTGATTTATCACGGTGAACCGGTCACCCCAGACCAGCAACTACAAATTGCGCTGAACCAGTATCGCGCTGTTGGTGGTGGGCACTACGACATGTTTGGTGCGGACAAGATTGTGGCTGAAAGCCAGGGTGCGATGAGCGAAATCATTGCGGATTATCTGCAGGAACACCCCGTCATTGACGCAACGGCAAATGCCAACTTCACCATCATCAACGAACCGCGGTAGGTCTATTTCCGCTTCGCTGGGTAGGTACGCCACCCTGTGGGGGGACACCCGGAGCCAAAGAGCGGTCTCCGGGTTCGACTTGAAGCCTCATAAAACGAGTCTTCAAGCTCGCCCAGTGGTGTAAGGCCGAGAAAAAACGCTCGTCCTAACGCCATCGACACAGGGTTCTGTACCTACCCAGCTTCAGCTCAGACTTACCGCTGATCCGCCACCTCTTCATTTTTCTTAGCTCATGTACGGTAACGATTTTTCCCGTCCTCACGGCTTACACAGATCTATCGCTGAAATGGTGGTACATTTTAAGTGGTCGCTGTGTATGATCTGCCATACACAATTGATCCAGGCAATATGCCAAAATAAAAAAATGGTTCTAAAATATCTGTTGTTGGTAATCAAATGAATTTGATTACTGGCAACGGATATTTTTGTATAATCAAAGAATG
>NZ_RHNN01000003.1 GCF_003946245.1 Levilactobacillus cerevisiae | reverse complement strand
TCAACATCAAGAACCATATCAGACTGGTTGCTTTGGGCTATCAACCGCCGATTGAGGGCAAGATTAAGCCTACTGAAGCCATCCGTGGCAGTCTGATCCAAACGATTAATAAAACGAGAAATGGTTGGCTGAGAAGCTAACTGATCGGTTCCTAAGCACAGCTTCAACGCTACATCTTTGGTAAGTGCCGTAATCATCGAATCATTTTGGTAACCGGCAATCTTTTGAAGTAAGAGCTGCGTTAGCAACTCAGAAAAACCATGTTTAGGTCGACAACGACTGTCTATTTGGGGTAAGAAGGATTTGATCATTTTATCAAAATCTATTTTTTGAAGAAATTCGGTCGTCAAAAATAGACCGGCATCATTGGTAAGTTGGGTACCATCATCACAAAAAGAGATTTTTGAATTGAAGTCTAAACCATGGTCTAGTATATTAGTCATTAGGAACTCCCCTTTGAATATTGTTTTGTGTGGTAACTTCACAATACCATTGTGGGGTTCTTTTTTAACCTTTTTTTGGTCACACCCGATGGGTGAGACCAAAAAAGCTAGAAAACCTCAGAGCCACAAAGGGCTGGTTGAGACTTTCTAGCTTACGGTGAATAATCCAGGCAGAAGCCTTTATCATGAATGTTAGAAATTCTTAAAACATGAGGAGACTAACATGACACGTATTAAATTGATTGCGACCGACGTTGACGGCACTTTCTTGAACACCCAACGCCAATTCAACCACACCCGCTTCGACCAGCAACTCACCCGCCTGGCAGCGGCCAACATTCATTTCGTCGTGGCCAGCGGCAATCACCTGGGCCATTTGGAAAAAGTTTTTGCGCCGAGTCCCCGCGTTCAGACCTTCGTTGCTGAAAACGGCAGCCTGATCGTTGACCACGGCCAGAAACTCTTGGAAACGGCCATCCCCGCCACGATTGTGACGCAAGTGGTAACCACCATCTTAGCCGACGACACGTTACGGCCACCGGTGCTCCGCCTATCTGGCAGCCACGGGACCTACATGAATCGGACCGACGAACCCGCGGACACGGCCACCCAAGATTATTTCTTCAACAATCTCGTCCGCGTTGACGACCTGACGCAGGTCCACGACACCATTTACAAGATCAACGGCGAATGGCCCAACGACAGTATCCAGCACGTCGCCAAGCGCCTGAATGCTCGTTTCCCGGGTCAAATCAACGCCATGGCCAGCGGCTTCGGCAGTATCGACATCGTGGCCGCCCACATGAACAAAGCCATCGGCCTGACCGAATTGGCCAAGACCTGGGACATCGCTCCCGCTGAAATTGCGGCCTTTGGCGACAACGATAACGACCGCGACATGTTGGCTCACGTTGGCCTCGGCGTTGCCATGCAGAATGGCACAGCTTCCGTCAAGGATGTCGCCAACCTGATCACCCCCGCCGACAATAATCACGACGGTGTGCTCGACGTCATTGATGCTATTTTAGCTGACGAAGTTTAAAACTAGCTAAACCATTCAACACATCATTTAGTCGGGGGCTGGGCGATTAGTCTTGCCACAACAAGCGGGCAATCAAGCGCCACATCTCGGGTGAGGCGTGTAACCGACCGTGCCCAATACCGGGAACGTGGTGTTCGTGATACGACAGCGAGCTGTCAGCCACCACTTGGCGTAAGGGGGTAATCTGGGTCACGGGAACTGAACCGTCCGTTAAACGGCCTGAGAGCGTCCCGTAGACGTTGTGGATCACCCCTGGACCCAGTTCACGCAAATCCGTTTCCGCCGCTTGAAGGCGCTGAAAAGCCACGTCAACGGGATGAGTTGCGTCACGTTCATCGACTGGTGCGCCCAACAAAACTAGCCGGTTGAGCCGAGGAACATCCCCGGCCGCCCCGTACAACAGTAAACTACTAACTGCAGCACTGCCACCCCACGAGTGCGCCACCAGATTATAGGCGGCCACGTGGTCGTGGCTTTTTAAATGCCGCAAAATCGCGGTGATCCAGTCGATCTGTTCCTGGTAATCTGGCGTGAACGAATGCTCAAACAACACCTGAATCAGCGGGTTGTCAGCTACCTGATCCCATTGACCAGCAAAATGGAGTCCCCCCCGGCGATCGACCGTCACCGTTAACACCTTGTGACCAAAACCAGCCCGAGCAAGCCAACGCAACAGACCATTATACGTCCACGCGTTGCCACCCCAGCCGGGGATAAAGAGGGTCGGTGTGGTCGTGTAAGCCACGTCGGTCCTGCGTTGCCGCAACGGTTCCGGCGGGGTCGCCTGGCGACTGGCCCAGCGATACCCGAACCAGCTCGCACCCAAAACAACTGGTAACCAACGTAATTTACGGTGCATACCGCATTCCTCCTTAAACTAATCCATTATGCCAGTTCTCTCAATTGCGTACAAGTGAAATTTTGTTCAGCGAACATTTATAACGTTGAATCATTGTGGCCGAAAATTCATCCGCATAAGTTCACCGTCTCTCAGCGAAAGAAACAGTCTCTGCGGCCCGTCTTGTGATTAGCCGCACCAATTGTTGCTTTTTATCCGAAATTCATTTGACAATTGTCCGGATAAAAATATATGATAGAGAAAATGAAAACGCTTCATAACAAAATAGAAATCGAGGACTTGCTATGCAAACTGCTACGAAACATTGGGACACCTACCAGGACGAAGCCGTCACTGAATACACGATCGAAAATGACAATGGGGTGAAACTCGCCATTCTTAGCTGGGGCGCCACGCTACACAAGTTAATGGTACCGACTGATAAGGGTGACAAGAATCTGGTGCTATCTTACCATAAGATGGCCGATTATCTAGATAATCCGTTCTACGTTTGCATGGGTATTGGCCGGACGGGTGGTCGAATTACCCGGGGCACCTTTGATTTAGGCGGTGAAACGGTCCACGTTGATGCCAACGAAGGGCAAAACACCTTGCATGGTGGGCCTCACGGTTTCAACACAGTCAACTGGGTCGGTGACCTCGACACGACGGATCCCGAAAAAGCACGTATCATTTTGACGCATACCTTTAAGAGCACGGACGATTCCTTCCCTGGTGATCTGACGGCCAAGATGATCTACAGTCTGGACAACCACGACCGCGTGACCTTGACGTTTGAAGCCACCAGTACGGCGCTGACCCTATTCAACCCAACGCTGCACGTTTACTTCAACGTTGGCGACGACCAGTTGATTGCCGGCCAAACGTTGCAGATCAACAGTCAGGAACACCTCGATCTCGATGGCGAGAAATTACCAACCGGTAAGATGGTTGCTAACGTGGGGACCCCGTACGACTTCGCAGACGGCCAGAACTTGGGTAAGGCCATCCGTGGACTCCAAGACATCCCCGAAAAAGGCTTCGACGACGTGTACCATGTGGTGCCCGGTACCGACGATACCATCGCGAAGTTGTCTGACCCGCAATCTAACCGCGCTGTAACCATCAAGTCCAAGCGGAATGGATTGGTGGTCTTCACCGCCAACTCCTTCACGTCCGACATGAAGCTGACGGTCGGTGCTGGCCAGCCTTACATGGGGATTGCGCTAGAAGCCCAAGGTCTCCCCGACTCACAGAACTTCCCAGCATTCGGCGACGTGAAATTGGCCCCTGGCGAGACGGCCCACGATGAAATTATTTATGACATCACTTACTAAAAACTAACGGGCGAGCTGGTGACAGCGCGTGTTGTTTAGCAAAGCAGGCTCCGACGATTGCTGGAGCCTGCTTTTTGTGATCTCTTCTCTGAAGAAACGACAAGTCGCTTTGATTGACAGCAAATCTGCACCTATGATACATTTGTAAAACGTAATTATTACTATCTAAATATAGAAGGAGCATTATTTATTCATGGCAAAAAAGTCTAAGATTGCAAAAGCAAAACGGATTGAAGCAACCGTTGAAAAGTACGCGGAACGCCGCGCAGAACTAAAGGCAGCAGGCGATTACGAAGCCTTGGCACTGTTACCCCGTGACGCCTCCCCAACCCGGATGCACCACCGGGACCACTTAGATGGCCGCCCACACGCCTACATGCGCAAGTTCGGCCTATCCCGCCTAAACTTCCGCCAGTTGGCCCATCAGGGACAGATCCCTGGGGTACGGAAGGCTAGTTGGTAGAGTGCGGAATGAGCCGCTTAGACTCTGAGCATTAGGGAGCCCCAGGGCTTCTGTTCGGCCTCGCCGGGCAGGAGTTCTGGGACTTTCTAAGCGGAGGAGTCTGGCTCGTGTAGCACGTTTCAGAGGCTGCCAGGACCGAGGTTAGTATCCATGTAGAACCAGTCAAACGGTCTAAAATAAGGTACACAGAAACGATGGGGTATTTTCTTAGCTGGGTTAAGCGCAGGAGTCTGCCCCGTGTAGCACGTTTCAGAGGCCGCATATTTCCGAACTATTCCGTGAAGAACCAGCCAAACGGGCCAAAGCAAGATAAGCTCAAAGGCAAGTACCACTAAAATTCACAACCCAAAAACAACCCACACCAACCCCTGCCCGCGGCTTCGTTTGACGTGGGTTTTTCCCTGCCGTAAACTAAACGTATTCTAGTCACCAAAGGAGAAACCCCATGTCAGAAATCTTAACAGTCATCCGCGACTTCACCGTCTACGGCAATAGCGACGACGCGCAAGCTCCCTACGGCTTAGACCTGCCCAAAATCAGCGTGCAATTCGTCGGCGTCAGTCCAGCCATGGCTTTTGACGTTCACAACCAGCCCAAGCTTGCCCGCGATAAGGAACGCCAACTTCGTAAAATTGAGACGGCTGTTCGCACCCAATTCGAAGACGCCATCGCTAATATGGGCGGAAACGACCTGGCCGCTAATTTACAAACGATGCAACGCCTGATCACGGCATTCAAAGAACAACTCGAAACCGACTTCCTTGTGAAGGACCAATTAGAACTTGAAAGCCTGACGACGAACGGCGAATGGCTGACCTATTGGGACGAAGACGCCTCATTGGTCAAAGCTAAGGAACTGCAACAAGATAATTTGCCACAAGACTTCTAAGCGCACAAAACGCCTACCAGCGTAAATGTTGGTAGACGTTTTTAATTTCCCTATTCCATCATCTGCTTGACGACCGCCGCACCTGAGATTCAGGGACTAACCGCCTTTCTAGCTGGCCGGCTGACCCAGACCATTCGCTAACTGGCCAGCACCAAAAAAGACCGAAATGTCGGGATTAACAATACAACAATTACCGATCAACAGCGTTGTCTACCTCTGACAGCTTACCGATTGCAAAATTCAAGCCGCAACACTGTATGCGACAGTACGTATGGCTCACTCACACCTACATTGGCGGCAGCAAATTATCATTAGCAAACGTTGCCAGCCCAGCGATAGTGACATCCATGTTATGTTGAAGAACAATCACAACCGGAGGAGGACAGAGATGCAGGCAGCTGTGTCGACGACGTTAGCTGAGCGATTTTCTCAGGTTACGTCGTGGGACGCGTTTGGAGACTGGCGGCTTTTGACAGGCTTCAAGCCGAGCCGGAGGACCGCTCCCCAGGCCGCAGGCGGTCCCCACAGCAGACGGAATTTCTGGCAGCCGCAGGTGGTAATTTCCAACAAATTTTGTGGACAGAATCTTCGTTAGCTGGTCTTCGCTTTGAACTTGCTTTGGATACAAAAACAGCCCCCACCAACAAAAGGTGAGAGCTGTTTGGCATAGCAATTTAAAATTCTATTCCGTAACTTCAGTGCTAAGGTTAACCTTTTCGCCAGCCACGTCAATCGTCAATGGTTCCCCACTGATCAGCTTGAAGTGTGGGCCGTCAGCGTGAACACTGACTTCAATCAGGCGACCGCGGAAGACTTGCCGGAAGCTGTAGCTCTTCCATTGCTTAGGCAGGAATGGGGCGAAATGCAGTTCGTTATCGCGAACCCGCATGCCAGCGAACCCTTGAACAACAGCAATCCAACCACCGGTCATGGCCGTGATGTGCAAGCCATCAACCGTATCGTTGTTGTAGTTGTCCAAGTCCAACCGCGCCGTCCGGTTGTACAGTTCAACCGCCTTGTCTTCGTAGTGCAAGTCGGCAGCCAAGACAGAGTGAATGGCTGGTGACAAGCTGGATTCATGGACCGTCAGTGGTTCGTAGAAGTCAAAGTTCGACTTCTTTTGTTCTGGCGTAAAGTCGTCGATGAAGTCCCAGATACCTTGAAGCACGTCCCCTTGCTTGATGTAAGGCGAACGCAGAATCTTGTCCCACGACCAGTTTTGGTTGATTGGGCGTTGCCCGTCTGGAATGGCACTGACGGGTTCGACGTCCTTGTCCAGGAAGCCATCGTGTTGCACGAAGATGTTTAGGTCCTTGTCGTAAGGCAGGTACATCCGGTCAACGATATCTTGCCACTTGGCCTTTTGGTCAGCGGAAATGTTGAGCTTCTTGGCCGTGTCTTTGTCGACTTGACCCAAGATTTCCAACGTGTACTTCAACGTCCATTGTGCCAGGATGTTGGTGTACCAGTTGTTGTCAACGTTGTTTTCGTATTCGTCAGGACCAGTGACCCCGTGGATCATGTACTGGTTGTTCCGCTTGCTAAAGTGTACCCGGTCAGCCCAGAATTTAGAAATTTCGGTCAAGACCTTGGCACCTTCGTGCAAGACGTAACTGGTGTCGCCCGTGTAACGGGTGTAATTGTAAATGGCGAAGGCAATGTCACCGTTCCGGTGAATTTCTTCGAAGGTGATTTCCCATTCGTTATGGCATTCGATCCCGTCGAAGGTCACCATTGGGAAGAGGGCACCGTCTAAGCCTTGTTCCTTGGCGTTGACGTAGGCACCGTCCAATTGCTTGTAACGGTACATCAACAGGTTGCGGGTAACTTCTGGATCCGTAATCCCCAGGTAAACGGGAACGGCGAAGGCTTCAGTATCCCAGTAGGTCGCACCACCATATTTCTCACCGGTGAACCCTTTAGGACCAATGTTCAACCGTGAATCTTCACCGTAGTAAGTGGAGAACAGTTGGAACAGGTTGAAACGAATCCCCTGTTGCGACTCATCGTCACCGTTGATGACCACGTCGGACTTAGCCCAACGTTGGCCCCAAATGGCCGTATGCGCGTTCAGGAGGTCTTCATAGGCAGACTTGGCAACCTTGTCACTGAGTTCGTGCATCGCACTGGTCAGCTTGTCTTGGGTGTCGTAATCCCGTGAAGTCACCACGATAACCCGCTTTTCCAATTCAGTGGTTGCTTGAGGGGCTAAACTACCCGCGTAAGCAGTGACCACTTCTTTGTCGTTGGGTTGGGTAACGGCCACGTTCTTCAGGTCAGTGACCGTCCGCATTTCCATGCCAGAAGTAAACTGTGGCGTACCAAATGGGTTTGGTGTCGTCTTGGCAACGACGCTCCCACTATCTTGGCCTTGTTCTGCAGCTAACACGTCCCAGAACCGTTCGTCATAGTTGGCTTCTTCATTTTTAACATCGGCGTCAATGCTTGGCTTGATGGTCACGTCAACACTGACGTCGCTCAAGTTCTTAACCGTGACCTTTTGAACGGAGAGTTCTTGTTGTGCAACACTCAAGAAACGTTGGAAGGTCAAGGCAACCTTAACGTCACCGCGCGTCACCGTGAAGGCCCGGTTCAAGATGCCCTTTTGCATGTCGAGATCCAAGGTGAAGTCGCTAAATGTATCCTTGGCTAAATCAACGGCTTGGCCATTGATTTCGATGGGTAATTTGATAAAGTTAACGGCATTGACAACCTTACCGAAGTACTTCGGATAACCGTTCTTCCACCAGCCGACACGCGTTTTGTCAGGATACCAGACACCACCCAAGTAAATGCCTTGGAGGGAGTCGCCGGAGTAGCCTTCTTCAAAGTCGCCCCGCATACCCATGTAGCCGTTACCTAAGCTAGTCATGGATTCCTGAAGCCGCTTGTCTTGGGGGTCAAAAGTATGGGTAATGACGTTCCAAGGTTGTACCTCAAAAATACGTTTCATGCTAAACATGTCTCCTTTTCAAAATGTTTGCGGTAAAAAACACATCATCGTTTAAATAAAAGGCAGCGAAGTGGTCAGCCGAAACGGTTAAGCCCCAGGGCTGCCTCCCGGTTGAAGTTGCCCAACCGGTTGTACGTACATTATAAGATTTATTAGCAGGGAACCCCAGCAGATACAATCATGGCATCCACTGAGTGCCTACGAAAGTGAAGCCCAACAAGCAATCAAGAAGCCTTGCCAGCTGGTTTAAACTGATGTCACCTGTTACGGCAACCCAACAGCCGTGAAGCTCTCACAAAGTTAAGCCCAACAAGCAATCAAGAAAGGTTACAAGCTGGTTTAAACTAATGTTAGCCGTGTGGGTGCTGTAAATGGGCCAAGCCGTGGGAGTTACTGCGCGGTCAGCGGAGTAACTGGCGCCTTTGAAACACGTGAATTTCGTGGTTCAAAGCGAGCTCGGAGACCGCCTTTTGGCTCCGGGCGTCCTGCCCACAGCGTTCCGGTCCCATTTTCAGCACCCGCTAAGGCGCTGCCAACATCCGTTTAAAACCCTAAGCCTTGTAAGTTTCCTTGATGGTGCCGACGGATAAGGCACCGATGGCCATGATAATCCCAGCTAACAAGAACATGTTGGCTTGAGCACCACCGAGCAGTGGGAACAAAGCGAAACTAGCCAGGGAAGCAACGATTTGTGGTAAGCAAATTGAACCGTTGAACAGGCCCAGGTAAGTCCCCATGTGGGCACCGGATAAGGCGTTGGTAACCATGGTCAATGGGTAAGTGTTCATCGCAGCCCAAGCAATCCCAACTAAGATGAATGAAATGATCAAAGCGTATTGGTTGTGAACGAAGAAGACGGAGATGAACCCAACGGCACCTAAGCCTAAACTACCAGCGTAACCCAATTTGTGAACACTGTTAGGCAATTTAGCCAAAACGTATGACCAAATAACAGCAGCGATAGATTGAACGGCGGCTAAGACCCCGTACCAGTTACCAGCAGCCTGGTAGCCAGCGGATGCGGCGTTGGTCGTGTGCCAAACATTAGAAGCAATGGCACCAGCGGAATAAGTCCACAGGTATTGGAAGGCAACCCAGCAGAAGAATTGAACTAAGGTAACGGTCCAGAAAACCTTTGGTGCTGACTTCAGTAACGTCCACCAGTTCCCACCTTCAGCGTTATCTTCCTTGGTGATCCCATGGTATTTCGCATAGGTATCTGGATCGTATTCATGGACCCGGAAGATAGTGAAGAGACTCGTGATGACTAACAGGACAGCCCCAACATAGAAAGCAACCTTAACTGTTGAAGGCACAACACCCTTGGAGGCCGTGTTAGCGATACCAATTGCGGCGAACAGGAATGGCAGGATGGCAGCTAAAACGGCACCCGTGTTGGATAAGAAACTTTGAATCCCGTAAGCGTAACTCTTTTGGTCATCGTTAACCATGTCCCCAACCATCATCTTGAATGGTTGCATCGCAATGTTAGAAGACAAGTCCAGGAAGGCAACGGTGATGGCACCGAACAGCAAAGCTGCTAGCGACGCATACCCGAAGCCCATACTCCCTGAGTTAGGCAACAGACACATAACAATGACGGCAACGATTGTCCCGAGTAACAGGTAAGGCAACCGCCGGCCACCCCATTTTGGTGCCCAAGTTCTGTCGGAATAGTACCCAACGATTGGTTGAACGATTAAACCAGCCAATGGTGGCAAAATGAAGAACCACCCTAAACTGTTCGGGTCAGCCCCAATAGTTTGGAAGATTCGACTCATTTGAGAACTTTGTAACGTGAAGGCCGTTTGAACCCCCAAGAAACCAAAGTTGATCATCCAAATTGTGCTGGCAGGGAGTTTTGGCAAGCCATTTTTCTTACTTGCGGCTTCCGCCGATGTATCTTCAGACGCAACATCTGACATATAAAAAACCTCCTCAAAATCTGCTTTTAAATAATTGCTGAAAACGATTACATGAATCATTATGGCACCGCTTTTATCTTTATGCAACCGTTTGCGCAAAACTTTTTGCAACTTTTTTGGACCGTTCCAGTTTTAAATTGGTGTGCGTGACAATCAAAAAAGGCTCGCTCACTGACTTTAGCGCCAGTTAAGTGAGTCTGAAAATTCTATTTGATTTCGTAGGGAATTCTAATTTGACCAGGCGTCGGTGTGTCCAATGGTTCCCGGTCGCTAAACAATAAGGCGACCGTCGCGGAACCCATTTTTTCCGGGAACAAGTTAATCGAATGCAAGTCAGCATCCGTCAATCCCACTGGTAGCGTGTGGTTGAAGCTGACGACTGGAAAGTTAGTGATGTGGTATTGTTCGCGCAACAAACGATAAAATTCGATGGCGTTGTAATCATCGGTTGCCATAATCCCATCGATTTCTGGATGTTGTTTGATGAACAACCGTGCGCGGTTAATTTCGCCCAACTTGCAGGTCAGTGGCTCCACGTTGAAGCTGGCAGCCACCCGCTCGTATCCCTGACGCCGCTGTTGCTCGAAGGCCCAATCGTGCGTGGACTCCACGAAGACCGGGTGCTTCACCTTCAGCTCGTTTAACAGGAAATTAGCGCCACCGATGCCGGCCTGCAGATTATCGTTGTCGACAAAGTAATCGTTGGCGTTGTCGGCCGGCTGGCCAATCGTGACGAATCGCAGATGGTGTTGGCGGAGAAAGGCTGCGATTGGATCATCGCGGTGCGCGTAAAACAGGACGAACCGCTTGATTTTTCCTTGGACGACCATTGATTTCACATTTTCCAACAGCTCATCGGCGGTCTTACTGATGGCGACTGACAGCACATAATGGCGCTGAAGCAGCTGGCCGTTGATTCCCCGTAGCAGGTCAATGTAGAAGGGATTTTCGGTTTGGCTGTGGTCAGACGTGGGGAAAACGACCCCCACGGCATTGGCCTCGCCCGCCGTTAAATTTTTGGCATTGTAATTGGGGAGGTACCCCTCCGCTTCAGCTAGCGCCTGGATGCGTTCCCGGGTCGCCTGGCTGATGCGCGGATTGTTGTTTAATGCCCGCGAGGCGGTTGAGACAGACACACCAGCCTTCGCAGCTATATCACGGATAGTTAACATCTTTTCATAGACTCCTTATGCTTTTACACTTACTCATTGGACTGGTTGTTATCAGCGCCTTACCGGGCGGTAAAAATAGATTGGAACGCTGTGGGCAGGACGGCCGAAGCCAAAGTGCGGTCTTCGGCCTTGCTTTGAACCGCCAAGCCCGCGTTTCAAAGTCACCATTCTTGGGTCGGCATTCTGCCGACTCAAGAATCCCACGGCTGAATCTATTTTTACCGCCCTCACGGCTCACACCGTCGTTCGCTGTTATAAAAGCTGGTCCTCACTCTAACCATGCCACCAAGCGCTAAACCAACAACAGTAGCGTTGAACCGACGTATCCAAAAATAAATGCGACTAAAGACTGTGAGAAAATAGCATTCATCAATCATCGAGAACACCAGCACTTGTAAACCAGCAACTCGGTCGATACGAAGCTATGTCCGGGCAGACGAATGTCTTAATGAAACCACCTTACCATAGAAACGACGGCATTGAAACTTTTTCCAGGTTTAACCGTTTGTGGCTTAACGGTTAAACCCTTGGTAATCACACAAAAAGTTCCAGCTCAGAAGTTTGTGCTGGGACTTAACTAATTCGGTATTTTGTTAGTCGACTTTCTTTTTCTTCGTCTTTTTCCGGCCGCCAACTGGCGTTAACCCGTTCTCGGGATTGAGTGGCAGCGTCGCCACGAACTGACTTCCTTGCGGCAAGTTGTCCTTGACCGTAATCGTACCGTGGTGCAGGCTGACAATCCATTGCGCAATTGACAAACCTAAGCCGTTTCCGCCAGTTTGCCGGCTACGAGACGTGTCGACACGGTAAAAGCGATCGAAAATCCGTTTGCGGTCGGCCTCTTTGATACCAATCCCCTGGTCGCCCACAATCAACTGCCACTTGCGGTTCACCAGTTTGGCTGACACCGTAATCGTACTACCCTTGGGCGAATACTTCATGGCGTTATCAATCAGAATATTCATCAATTGGTGAATCAGATTTTGATCGAGAATCGCCTTAAAGTCCGTGACTGGCAGTAATTCCAGCTTCTTACCCTGGCTAGCGGCGATTTCCGTGTAGGGTTCCACCGTGTGTTCCAGGAAGCCGGCCACGTGGGTGGTTTCAAAGTTCGTTTGCAGGGTATTGGAATCTGAGCGAGCCAACGCTAACAAGTCCTGGGTAAGCTTCTGTAGACGTTGACTTTCGCTACTGGCAATCGCAATGTTTTCTGCTTGATCAATAATTTTATCGTTCGGTTTCGTCAGGAGTAATTCCAATTTATTTTGAATAATCGTTAACGGCGTCCGCAACTCATGGGCAGCGTTGCCGACGAACTCCGTCTGCCGCCCCCACGACCGCAAGATTGGTCGCATGGTCAAGCGTGACATCCACATACTCATCAAGATTGACAGGAGCCAGAACACACCCATCGTAATCAACATGACCCGGGTAAACGTACTCATCGCTGCCTTTTGCGGATCAATATTTTCCATGATCAACAGGTACTTGCCGGCCACGCTCTGATCGGCATTGCTAGCGGGGACCTTAACCAACAATGTTCGGAAATTGTATTTGCCACTGACCGAAATAGTTCGGAGTTCACCACGTTGCGAAGTGTCCAACACAATATTTTTCAACGTGGAATACCGCGACCCCAGTTGGGCCTTATTTAAAATTTTACCGGCCGGACTAAAGATAACCGTTGTCGTCATAAATGGATGAATCGACGCGCGGTGCTGCGCCTGCTGGTTGCTCTGGGTCTGACCAAAGGGTTGCGTCGTTTGCCGCGGGGGTCCCGCTAAGCGTGCGCTCCGTTCCACCCGGAGTGTCTGATCGGTACTGGTCAGAATTGTCCGCCGAAACAGAACAAAGACAATGACTCCCAGCAAAACGAAAATGAGCGTGAACCCAATAAAACTGCTCCAAAACAAGCGCCACTGTTGGGCGCGATTAACTTTATTGCTCATCGGGGGCCTCCACGATGTACCCCGCATTCCGGATGGTCCGCAACGACAGGTCACTGCCGGCATTCTTCAATTCTTTCCGCAGGTTGCTCATATAGACTTCGACCACGGACAGGCTGGTCTCGGAATCAAAGCCCCACAACCGATTAAAAATCTGTTCCTTGGTGATAATCGTGCCGGGATTGGCCACCAAATAAGCTAACAGATCAAACTCACGGCCCTTCAATGTCAAAGGATCGCCGTTAAAGGTCGCTAAATGCTTGCCTGTGTTAATTTCCAACTGGCCGAGGGTAATGACGTCGGAGCTGTTTAAATGGCCTGTGCGTTTCAATAGGGCCTTCATGCGTGCCAGTAATTCCTCACGGTGAAACGGCTTGGTCACATAGTCATCAGCCCCATCATTGAAGCCCCGCAACTTATCGGCAATCGTATCCTTCGCGGTCAGAATCAACACTGGCGTCTTCACGCCCTTGTTCCGAATGTGCAACAGGAGATCCAACCCGCTTTCGCCAGGAAGCATCAGATCCAAAATGATGGCATCAAAGACACCCTGACTGGCCAAGAACTCACCCTGTTCACCGTCAAACGCGGTGGTGGTTTCACAGATTGGTGAGATTAATTCAACAATGTCCGCGGATAATTCCTTTTCATCTTCGACAACCAATACCTTCGCAGTAGTACTCAACGGGCATTCCTCCTAATATTTTTCTTTTTGTTGTTTGTTTTAAAACGAGATTGATATAACCAGCGCCTTGCCGGGCGGTAAAAATGTACTGGAACGCTGTGGGGAGGACGTCCAGAGCCTGAAAAGCGGTCTCTGAACTTGCTTTGAGCCTCTGAGGAACGAGTCTCAAAGGCACCATTTTCTGAGTAGACCACTCAGAAAATCCCACGGCTGAGTACATTTTTACCGCCCTATCGGCTGACATAGCGGGTGAACACCAAGTCGGAAAATTTAGGTGTACTCCCCGTCACTCTTCCTTGGGGTATCCTATTTTTTCTTTCCTGGGTTAGCTGTCAGGCCAACTCAGCTGCCTGGCTAAATTTTACCACATCTGGTGGTCAGGCCCGAGCTTTCTGCCAGAGCGCTAACACTTCTTAAGCAGGTGCTATAGCTGGCAACGGCTATTTTGAAAAAATGTTGCCAGCGTAAAGTCGTTGGCTCGCCTTGCTGGTTGCTTTGAGGCCAATTAAGCTTATACCCTACACCATTAACAATAACGCAACCTTAAGTTCTTTGATGGGACAGTTTGTTTAAGCTAGTCCGAATTGGCAAGTCCCCATCCGGATGGACGATCACCTAGAGTCCTGCCGTCGGTCGACTAAACCAGTGTCAGCCACGGGACTCGTGGAATGAATCAGCACCAATAAATTTAGTACACCTATGTCAGTGACCACAGGCGAGTCAAGGTGCCCAGCTGTGTCGATGGCATTAGCTGAGCGATTTCCTCAGCTTAGGCCATGGGACGACCTTGGAAACTCGCGGGTCTTGCGAGGTTTCAAGTCGAGGTGCAGGACCGCTCCTCAGGCCGGAACCGGGCCCCACAGCAGGACAACTTGAACTCGCCGGCGGGAACGGAAGTCGTCCACAGTCTAAGTTCTAAGCCTCCACCTACAGAAATCCAAATACCCGCCTGAAAACACAAAAAACACCCAGTAAGGACAAATCAAGTCTGCGGGCTAAACCAGCGTCAGCCGCAGGGCTGGTGAAAATGAGCCAAGCCGTGGGAATTGCCTTAGCGGCGGGAGCTTGGCCGCTTAGGCAATTGGTATCTTTGAGACGCGCCCCTAAGCGGCTCAAAGTAAGCCCGGAGACCACCCTTTGGCTCCGGGCGCCCGCCCACAGCGATCCGGTCTCATTTTCACCAGCCCGGAGGCGCTGTCCAAAACCAGTTTAACCCCAATGACTTGAGTTGGTTTCCTTACTAAACGGTAAGTTTTTGCCAAGTTTGGCACGTTCTTTGCGGCGAGCCGTAAATTTTGCGGTAAACTTTCCTCAAAGTAGTCTGCATGTTATTCTATTAATGTTAGACATTTGTTCGTCATCAACGGAGGGGTATTCATGAAGCAGCAACGACACACCCTTGCGGCCTTGAGAGTTAGCCGCTGGGTGTACGGGGGAGCATTTTTCATTCCTTTTATCATTCTGTGCTTAATCTTTTGGCACCTTAAGATTACACCGTTTGGGCCCCGGAACCTATTATTTAGCGATATGGGGACGCAATACGCGCCAATCCTAGAAAATTTACGTGCCACGATTTTACACGGTCAATTTCACTTATTTTCATTTTCACTGGGTTCTGGTAGCGGAATTATTCCCCTACTAACGTACTACGTGATCAGTCCGTTTAACCTTTTGATCTTCCTGTTTTCTGCGACAAAACTGCCGATTGCGATTACCTGGATTATCATTTTAAAAATTAGTACGATTGGGCTGACCATGGCTATTTTCATGCGTCACGCCTTCTTGAAGAGTGGCTGGTCAATGCTGCTGTTCACCACGGCGTTTAGTCTCTGTGGCTTCGTCAGCATGTATTTCTACGACATGATGTGGCTCGACTCACTGATCTGGTTACCCTTGGTCGCCTTGGGACTGCATCGACTGGTCAGCCTTCACCGCTACGGCTTATACACGGTCAGCTTGACGGCGACGATTATCAGCAATTACTACATGGGTTATATGACTTGCCTGTTCTCAGTAATGTACTTCATCTATTTAATCGTTGAACATCAACCAACCGCCACGCCATTCAAGACTGTCTGGCACATGCATTGGCCAGCGATTCGCCAATTTACGATTGGGTCGCTGCTGGCTGGCGGGATGTCGATGATCGTTCTGATTCCAACGGCTAAGGGCATGCTGTTGACGGGAAAGAGTAACTTCTTCCTCAACAACTACCTGCCGACACCAATGTTCGGTCCGGAAGTTTTGGCCCAATTCGGCCCCGGCACCAGTAATTACATGTCGCACCTGTACCACGCGCCGTCCCTTTTCATGGGCACGCTGATGTTTCTGTTGCTCATCGTTTACTTCGTTTCGCCCCAAATTCATGCGGTGGAAAAGAAGCGGACAATGTGGCTCCTAATTGTCATGGGCCTCGGCCTGTTCATCACACTGTTCAACACGGCTTGGCACATGTTCCAACAACCAGCCGGCTTCCCGTACCGTAACGTCTACTTTTTCACGTTCTTGGCATTAACCACGGCCTACCGCGCTTGGCAAACGCACCCGTCTCAGTCCATGAACGATCCGCAAAAGGTGCTTGCCTTCGTGTGGGGCGCTGGCCTGTTGATTATCGGTTTTCTGAGTGCGCAAGTCATCCCCGTCGTTTGGGATCACCTGCTACCCAGCTACAACCATGATCTATACATCATGAGTCAACCTAATTTCCACTTGCTGTGGCCAGCACTGGGTCTGTTGCTACTCAACACCATGTTGGTCTTCATTAGTGAATGGCGACCGGTACGGTTAGGCCTGCTGGGCCTGCTGATTTCGGTTGAATTGGGTGGCAACTTCCTCCTGGCAACCCGCGGGATGGAATGGGGCAACCAGCCGAAATTTGAAAAGGCCTTTGATAAGGATACGAAGATTTTAGACAAGATTACCGCAAGCAAATCGAAGCCGAACCTGCACCGAATTGACTATAGTCATTCGGCGATTGGGGAAGCCTATGACGGCGTTTATAATCACTACAACGACCCGGTTATGTACAACTACGCGGGCATCAGCTCCTATAGTTCCACGCTGGTTGAGCAGGCGCGGGTCTTCCAACACGACCTGGGCTACTTCAGTCCGAACGTCCGCCGGATCAGTTCCCAGGGCTATTCGCACTTAACGGATACCTTGATGGGTGTCAAATACCGGCTGAACGCATCGAATGCCGAACCCGTTAATTTATTGGATTCGTACGCGGGTATTGGGTTTGCGGTACCGAAGAAGCTGGGCAAACTCCAGCTAGACGACCAAGCGGCAATGATTAATCAACAACGCATCTTAGCCGCTTTAGGAGCTAAGAAGAACACGCTGTCACCCGTCGACGTTTTGAAAGTCACGACGCACCGGGCGACGGAAAAGGATATGAAACGGGTATCCAAGTCCACCGAGATTCCGGGCCAACGTTTCGTTCAGACCTTTAAGATTCGGGTCACGGCGACCGGCCTATTGCACGCCTACTCACCGGCCAACGCAATCGTGTACTCCAGTCTGGCAGTCAACGGTCGCTCGGTTAAGCCCATGATTAAGGCAGACGGCTATCGTTATTTGATCAAGCTGGGACAATTTACCAAGGGCGACGTCATCAAGGTGAGCTATCTCACCCAGCAGCCATTGGGTGGCTACACCAACCAGTTTGCGTCATTGAATCAGAAACGCTACATCAAGTTGGTCGACAGTTTGAAACAGCAACGCCTCAAGCTACGGGCCAACAGCGGTGTGACCTGGTTGTCCGGTGACGTGACTGGTACGAAGCAGCGGTCACTCCTCTACCTGTCGATTCCCGATACACCGGGATGGACAGCAACGGTCAACGGCAAGCCGGTCGCCATCAAGTCGGCGATGCACGCGCAATCCCTGATTCCAGTTCGCCAGAACTACAAGGGTATGATTGGTGTGCCGTTGCAACAGGGAAAGAACCACGTGGTCTTGTCGTACACGACGCCGGGATTGAAGCTTGGCATGGTCATCAGTCTGGCCAGTTTCGCCGTCTTCATCCTCCTGTGGTTTACCGTGGAATGGCAACGACCATTGAGAAAACGTGAACGAGATTTGAAAGAGGAACGTCATTTTTAACAGAGTGGGACAGAGGGCACTTAGCTGGTGAACATTTGGCTGTCAGTTTTAAGCGGAGCCAGTTGCCTTCTGTCGCGCGTTTCAGCAGTATAGACTTAGAGATGCAAAGGGCGTCTGGGACTTTTGTCCCAGACGCCCTTTTTGTCGTTTTATAACAAAGCTAATAAGTAATGAATCGTGCCATTTTCTAAAATGATAAACGCCCCTAACCCGATGTAAATCACGGAGATGACCCAGCGATTGTAACGCTCAATGAAATCGCCCACTCCGGGTAGGCAGGAAATTTTCTGCGCCGTGAAGACCAGCAGGTAGATCATGATAAGAAAGACGATCAATGTCACCGTGAGTTCGCGCAGATTCAGCGTCACGAAGTACGGCACAAACAAGCCGATGTTATCCGCTCCACAGCTTCCCAGCGTGACAATTGCCACGGTTTCGGTCAGCTTGCTGAGGCCCTTTGTGTTGAGTCGTTCTTTGGCCCGGTCCTCTCCGCTGTCCGCGACGAACCATACCCGAATCCCAAAGTAAATCGGAATCAGTCCCAGCAAGCCTAGCAGCCATTTTTCGGGCACATAATGTAGCACGAAGGCAAAAAACAAACTCATCAAAATCAACGCGACCGACCCGATGTACTGGCCCAGGTAGATGTCAAAGTATTGGCGCTTGTCCTTGACGTGGGCGAAGTAAATCAGGAGGATGACGAGCAGGTCGACAGCCGTGGCGGTGTACAGCAAAATGGCGGTGAGGATGGTCTGGAACATGACGGGCACTCCAATCTGTAGTGAAAGCTCTTACATTTGCAGTGTATCATATTTTGGAGTGGCGACAAGTAGGCAATTCCCTAAGCTAGTCGAAAATCAGTGGGTAGTTGGCGGGATTGCAGTGATTGTGGGCGATGTCTCAATATCAGGAAGCACGAAAAAATCGTGAGCAACCACCTTCACCCAAATCGGGTCGTGGTTCCGCACGATTATTTTTTATCACGTTATTAAGAATCGAAGTCAGAGAAGCTGAACGAAACCAGTGTCACCCGGAAACGCAAATTGACTAATAAGCCAAATGAGCCATTAAAAACCAGAGAAGCATCCAAGACCAGCTGAACTACGCCAGTGTCAGCCGCAGGGCGATTGAAAATGGGCTCAGCCGGGGATTTTCATGAGCGCTTTCCTCAGGAAAATGGTGACTTTGAGACGCGTTTTCCAGCGGCTCAAAGCAAGCCAGGAGACCGCACTATGGCTCGTGGCGTCCTCCCCCAGCGTTCCAGCCCAATTTTCAATCGCCCGGAAACGCAAATTGACTAATAAGCCAAATGAGCCATTAAAAACCAGGGAAACATCCAAGACCAGCTGAACTACGCCAGTGTCAGCCGCAGGGCGATTGAAAATGGGCTCAGCCGGGGATTTTCATGAGCGCTTTCCTCAGGAAAATGGTGACTTTGAGACGCGTTTTCCAGCGGCTCAAAGCAAGCCAGGAGACCGCACTACGGCTCGTGGCGTCCTCCCCCAGCGTTCCAGCCCAATTTTCAATCGCCCGGAGGCGAAAGACAGCTGAGTGTTATTCAGCCTGGCGGACTTTGGAGCGGTCGACGTCCGCGTGGTGCACCTTGTTCATCGTCCACCGCAACAGGAACGGTGCCAACAGCGTAGCCACAATAATTGCCGCCACAATCGCCGAATACCGAACGGGCGACATCAATTTAGCCGTGTACCCAATCTGCGCGATGATCAACGCCATTTCACCCCGCGAGACCATCCCGGCGCCCACGGCATTGGCGCTGGCCCAAGAAAAGCCAGCCATTTTAGCCCCACTACCAGCGCCAATTAATTTGGAAAGCACGGCAACGATAGTCAGGACGACGATGAAACCTAGCTGCTTGCCCAACCCGTTAAAGTCCATGTTCAGACCGATGCTGACGAAGAAGACGGGAATAAACAACGCGTAGCCCACTGGTTCAATGTGCCGATCGACCGTAGAACGCGCCGTGGTTTGCGAAATGGCGATTCCAGCGAAGAAGGCCCCGACAACGTCGCTCAAGCCAACTAATTCAGCCAGATAGGCCATTCCGAAACACAAAATGATGGCCATCAGCGTGGGTCCCATCGGAATCATCAGCCGTTCGCCAATCTTGGCCATGTAAGGTGCCAGCCACCGAACGACGAAGTAGATTGCGGCGAAATAAATAATCTGTTCAATCGTCGTTAGTAAAAGACTGCTGGATTGCGCAGCGCTTTCGCCAACAGCGGTCCCGGTCGTGCTGACCAGCACACTTAAGATCACCACCGCCAACACGTCGTCAACGACGGCCGCTCCCAGGATGGTGGTTCCTTCACGACTGTTCAGCGCGTTCATTTCCTTCAGAACTTCAACGGAAATGGACACCGACGTTGCCGCAAAGATCACACTGATAAACAAACTCTCCGTGGTACCCAAGTTGTAGGCCATTCCCACCGCGTAGGTTCCGATGACGGGAATCAACACCCCCATCAGGGCCACCAACACACTAGGTTTCAGGTAGCGTTTTAACAATTGCAAATCACTTTCAAGACCGGCAATAAACATTAAAATAATGACACCGATATCAGCAAAACTTTCCAGCGAATGCGACAACGAAATCCAACCGAGTAAAGCCGGTCCCACCAAGACACCGACCAACAATTGGCCAATAACGGCGGGGATTCCAATACGCGTACAGTAATGGCCGACCACCGTCGTTGCCAGTAAAATTAGCGTTAAATCTTTTAATAGTTCCACAAGTTTCCTCCCTTTGCACGAAAAAAACGGCCGCTTCAAAATGGCCCCCCCAACCCAAGGAGGACGCCGTTCTTGAAAGCAGTCGCTTCAACCATCTCACATTCATATTTCATACAGTATACTAGAAAACCGCCTCATCCGCAACACAGACGCTTGCCAACCCGTACCCACGTTCTAGCCGGCTGAAAAAAATACAAACTTAATTACCCATTTAAGGGTCAATCGTGGTAAACTAATAACGATTGTGAGGTGACACGTGTGAAGTGGCTTGAATCTAATTTAGTCGTGATCTTTTGGTCCGTTATCTTTGGCGAAGTTATTGGTTATATCGGCGGTACGCTGAAACAAATGACCTGGGAACCCATGAAAATTGGGATTTGGATGGCAATTATCGCTGTGATCGCGGTCAACGGGATTGCGCTACTTAGCCGTGACGACCAAGCTTCCAGTGAGAAATAGTTCACGTTAAGCATGATCGATTAACTGAGCCTTGGCAAATGCTAAGGCTTTTTTCAGTTGTCAAAAGCGCCTGGGATAGACTTCCAGGCGCTTTTGTTATCTCTAAGTATTAATGTGTCCGTACATAGGTCATCGACTGCCCATTAAAAGACCAGGTCAACGCAGCATGTTGTTGATAACTGGTGCGTTGTAGATGGTTGAACGCCCCCACCTGCATGCCCCCAGCAATCTGAAAGACCGAAATGGCATTCTTGGTGTGACTGACGCCTAAGTTCTGGCCCGCGTATGAGCCAAACTGACTTTTAAAGGACCGCGCTGTGATGGTTATCTGACTATTCTTCTTAGCTGACCAAGTCGCGTGCTTGAGCTGCCAGGTTCCCCGGTAGGCTTGTGGGATTTCCTGATAGACGCCCTGGGCCGCGACTGTTGCTGGTGCCTGGACAACTGTGTTTGCCCCCAAACCTAAAGCAGCCACAGCGATTGTCGTCATGAACATTTGCTTTAACATGCTATCCACTCCCCTCATCGTTTATCCTATCACGAACGATGATTTTCACGGGTGTGCAACCGTTAATTAGCAAACATACCTAACGAGACTAGCCTTTAACATAGTAGGCTGTTTGGGCATCAAATGTCCACTTCAACGCTGCTTTGTTCTTGTAACGCGTCCGCTGGAGATTATTGAACTCGCCCACTTGCTGGCCCCCAGCAATCTGAAAAAGTGAGACGTGTTTCTTAGCCACGTGAACGCCGAGTTGCTTGCCCTTGTAGGAACCGAAGGCACTCTCAAATGACCGCGCCTTAATTTTGATGGTACCGCCCTTTTTCACTTTCCAGGTGGCGTGTTTCAGGTGCCAAGTTCCCCGGTAACGCTTCGGAATCTTCTGGTACACACTCTGTGCAGCAGCTGGTTGCGCAGGCTGAACGAGTCCCTCAAAGCCGAGTCCCAATGCACTAACGGCTAAAATGGTAATCACTTTATGGCGTAACATATTATCCGCTCCCTTCATCGTTAATATTATCACTAACTGGTGGCTTCTCAGTAATTAATGCCCAAGCATTTAACCATGCAACCGAAAATATGCCGAAAAAAAGTCTGGAACAAAATACCAGACTCGTTAGTCTCTCGACATGTATGTTGTTGAAGCGCGCGACCAAGTGCAACTGACGCCACTTAAGCCAGCTAACCACCCTTGCCATTTCAAATGTTTTCTTCCGCCCGAATCTGGTTCTTAATCCCGTTCATGTCCTCGTCCAACTGGCGGACCAGTTCGGCCTTCGCCACTAACTCACGGCGTAATTCGTCTTGGTGTTTCACATTTTTCTTATAACTCAATTCATGTTCCAGGGACGCCCAAAAATTCATGGCAATCGTCCGAATCTGCACTTCAACCGTGACTTCTTTCATGCCGGCCGCCAAAAACACCGGCACGGCCAAAATCAGATGGAGGCTCCGGTAGCCATTGGGCTTGGGATTGGCCACGTAGTCCTTGCGTTTCAAGACGCGGATGTCGGGCTGCTTCTCCAACCGGCGTTCCATGGAGAGAATATCATCTTCGAAGCGCACAATGATGCGGATCCCGGCGATATCGTGCATTTGCCCAGGTAAAGTCTCGAAATTAAAATCCAACTGCTTCCGTTGCACCTTTTCTAAAATACTCTCGGGCGATTTGATCCGCGACTGGAGGCTGTCCACTAGGGTGTGGCCATTTTGAATCTGATACTCCTGATCCAGGTAATGAATCTTGGTCTCCACCACCTGCACGGCACTCCGATAATTCAACATCAACGCTCGAAACTGATCGATGGCCTTTAACGAAGTCGGGTCATTCGGAAACTGAGCCGGTAAATTCTGGGAAATATTTTCGTTAGCCATTTTACACGCTCCTCTTGGTTGGCTTGCTGTGCCACTGCCGGATTTCCGGAACCAACCACCATAATAATAAGAAATTCACTAACAGCGTCATTGCCGTGAACATGAAGACGCCGTTGTAGTTGAACCAGTTGGCCACTAAACCACCTAACATCGCGCCCAGCATACTGCCAAGGGCTTGGAAGGATTGGTTCCAACTGAATACGGTCCCCGTCAAGGACTGGGGGGCGTTCTTAGTTAACATCGTTTGTACGGCTGGGAACAACGCGCCGTCTGAAATCCCAATCATGAAACGAAAGACACCTAATAACCAAATGCTGGTGACGAAGCCTTGCGGGAAGTACATCAGGACGGCAAAGACGTAGCCAAAAATCAACACCCGTTGTGTACCGCGCCGATCACCATATTCGCCCAACTTGGGGGCAGCCAGTAGCGTGGAAATCCCTGGCAAGGCCGCAATAATTCCGGCAACCAAGGTAATGGGTCCGGTATGGTGCATCAGCTGACGCACGTAAAGGCTAATAATTGGCGTGATGGAGTTGTTACCCATTTGAATAAACATCGTCGACACTAATAGGACCACGATGAGCGTTGGATTTTTCACCTGTTTCAGCCAAAAGCCGGCCTGGGCCTGTTTCTCCTTGCTGACGGGTGTGAAATGTTCGTGAACTAATGTCGCGCTAAGGAAGAAGACGATAATTAAGAAGAACCCGGTCAGGATAAACGTCCACCGAATGGAAAAGACCTGCGCCAGAATCCCACCGAGAACCGGTCCAATGAGGTTGCCGCTGACATAACCAGTCGTTAAGATGCCAAGAGCGTTGCCACTTTTGGCTTTCGGCGTTTCGGACGCAATCAACGCGCTGGCGTTGGGAATGTACCCGGCAAAGAACCCTTGCAAAAACCGCAGGCCAATCAGTTGCCAAATGTTGGTAACAAAACCCATGAGCCCAATCACAACCGCCATCCCCAGGGAGGACCGCAGTAACATGAGTTTCCGCCCTTTGCGATCGGCCAATTTCCCCCACAAAGGTGACACCACTGCGATCACTAAAAAAGTTGCCGCGTAGGTCAGCCCACTGTAGATGGTCAATTGACCCTTGGTAAAGGTCCCCAAGTCATCAACGTATAACGATATGAACGGCATAATTTCACTAAAACCCATGCCAGCAATAAATGTCCCTAACCACAAAACGGCCAAATTACGCCGCCACTGCTCTGGTTGACGTGTTCCCACGGTGAGTCGCCTCTCGTTCTAAAAAACTTATTACTTCTTAGTGTAGCATATTGCCTCCCACTGTCACGTTAAGGTGTCCCTGAATCCAAAATTTTTCGTCGTCGTTCTGGTGGTGGAACACTGTTAGGATTGGCAAACACAAAGAGCCCGGATGCATTTCACCCGGGCTCGTCACATCTCTATTCTGCTGCTTACCCTTTAACCCCAATCACTAATGCGATGAGTAGGATAATTAAAACCAACGTGGTGATGGCCACGTACAAATGATCTTTTTCTTTATAAAATGCGTAGATTGAGACGACCACCCGTAAGACGGGCGTCAAAATCAAGCAGTAAACCCCAAGCATCATGATGGCGTAGGGCCGTAGTTGCCAAGTGCCGGCAAGAATCATCCCCATGTGCCGAGGAACAAAGCTGCCTTCGTAACCGGAGTAACCGGTAATCAGAAACATTGCGAGGCCGATTAACATGATAATTGCGGAAATGACGACCCCCACTTGGAGAATTCGGCCAATAATGGTCTCAACCTGTGCCATTTCTTTGGCGGTCGTTGCTGGTTTTTGTGCCATTAGAAGTGAACCCCCAATCCTTTAAATAACATTTCAAAACCAATGTAGAGAATAATTGGAATAAAGACAATTCGGATCCAACGGGCAGGCAAGACTTGCATGATCCGCGAACCAATCACGGCACCCACCAGGATACCTAACGCCATCGGAACGGCGATTCCCGGTAAAATGGCCCCGTTGAAGAAGTAAACGGTCGCACTAGCCGCAGCCGTAACCCCCATCATCAGGTTCGACGTTGAACTTGATGGCTTGAGGGGCATCTTCATAAAGGTATCCAGTGCCATAACTTTGAACGCACCGGAACCAATCCCTAGCAGCCCACTCGCCACCCCAGCACCAAACATGACGGAGAAGCCGGCGGGAACATTTTCAACTTGATAGTCAATGTCTTTCATTTCGGCTTTATCAAAGTAGGTGCCATTCAACTTGAGCTTAGCAGCAATCTTGTCGGGTTCGACCCGTTGGAGCACTTCGGAACCCCGCCGTAGCTTGCGGTACATGTTCCACCCGGAAAAGACTAACAAGCACCCGAATAACAGGTACAGGTATTTGGGATCCAGCACCCCAGTCAACAGGGCCCCGACGATTGCCCCGATGGTCGTCGCAATTTCGAGGAACATGGCAACCCGCAAGTTCAACACGTTATCTCGCAGATAAGCGATCGTTGACCCCGAGCTGGTGGCGATAACGGCAATGATACTGGCCCCAATGGCATATTTAATGTTTAACCCCATCCCAAGGGTCAAGATTGGCGTGATGATCATCCCACCACCGATGCCCAAGATGGACCCGGCGATTCCGGCGAAGATACCCACGGCCAACATAATAATGGCTGTATGAATCATAAGTGGCTAATGCCTCCTTCAACTAATTTACTTAACCGATTATCAACCTTTGCGGGGATGGCGGCAAGTTTGCCAGGGAGAAAAAGTCAAGCCAATTGTTAATGAATTCACAGTGCTAAACGCTGAATTAAAAGCATTCACGCTTTCATCCCATTACGATTGTTCACCATTGAATATAATCATTTCTCTAAGCCAAATTTTTTTCATATCTTTTTCACTCCCAGCAAACGAGAAGTGACCGGCATTACAATCGCTTTCAGAACTAAAAAAGGTATCCATACAATAAAAGTATGGATACCTCGCCAATTTTGTATTTATCATATGCCTAATAGCTGTCGATAAACCGTTGTAACAAGGGGCTAGGCGTGATTTGCTCCGGCCAAACTAGTTTGAGCGTCGTCCGCCACGGTTGGTAGCGAATCTGCCGGATGCTGGTCTGGACCCCACTCGTCTGTTCCGCCACCGACTGTGGCACAATGGCAACGCCCATCCGGGCTTCGGCCCATTGCACGGCCGTCCGAGCATCGTCACAGGTACAGGCAATGAACGGCGACATCTGCTTCTCCGTGAAGGTCGCCTGGAATAATCGCTCAAACCGCCGATAAATAATTAACGGAACTGTAGCCAAATCTTCCACCTTTAACGTTGCCGCTGGAAAGTGATCATACTTCTTCGGTACGACCGCCACCATTGATTCGGTCGCGAGCTCCTTGCTGGCAAGTCCCGGCGCCGTGAACGGCGTGCGGACGATTGCCACGTCAATCAACCGTTTTTCTAACCGGTCAATCAGGCCATAGGTGTTGTCCTCAAATAAACGAATTTGGACCTTGGGATAGTGCCGGGTCAGTGTCCGTAGCTTGGCGTTGGGCGTCGCACCAATGGAAGAAGAAATCACCCCCACTGATAGAACGCCGGCCAGGCCCTGACCCAGCGACCGCACCTGACTGTCCGCCCGTTCCCGGAGATCGACCAACTGTTGTGCATAGTCCCGTAGCAGTTGTCCCGCTGGCGTCAGTGTGGTGCCACTGGCCGAACGATTCAACAGCGTGACCCCCATTTCAGCCTCCAGCTGTTTGAGCTGATAGCTCAGTGGTGGTTGGGCCATGTGTAATTGTTGGGCTGCGGCCGTAATTTGACCCGCGTTGGCCACTGCCAAAAAGTATTCTAGTTGTCGAAAATTCACTGAGAGGACCCCCACCGTTTTTATCCATTATACCAAAAATTTAGGGTAGTCCGGTTTCCCCGGTAATGGAACTTGAGGCATTAGCCTTTTGCCGTTTATACCGATCCTTAGCGGGCAACTTTTCCTTCAACAGGTATTGCCGAATCAACAAGACAATCTGCTTGTTCTGCGGTAGATCTGAATGGGTCGTATTGCTTCCCGTCACGGTAACCTGCGTGTAGTGGGCAACCTGATTCTGGAAGACGTACTTCCCTTGGTTCACGCTATTGGCTGGTACCGTCCCATCACTGGAATAATTCTCGGTACCCGCAACCGAATAGACCGTGAGCTTCTTCGGCAGGTTACTTCGGCCAGCGATCAGTTCCTTAAGAATTGCCGTCTGCTGCGTCGTACTATCCGACTCCATGTTGTACGGTGTCGCAATCGTCATCAATTTATCAATGGCCACGTGCTTGGTCTCACCGAAGTACTTTTCGAGAAAGACGCTGAGAATCAAGCCACCATTAGAGTGGCCCATCGCCGAAAAATGGTTAAAATGATACGTCTTGACGAGATCCTTAAAAGCAATCGACAGCCATTTCGCCTGCTTATTGATATTCTCATAGCCGTCGTGATTATTCTCAAATGCAATCACGATGAAGGGCTGGTTGTCGCCCTGTCTAATCGATCCCGTGTAGGACAGCTGACCGTTCTCCGCCACTTTGACCTTTAAGACACTGTGCGCCGACTTTGTTTCACTACGCAATTGCTTAATTAACGCGTCGAATCGGTTCTGACTGGCACTGGATCCCGGTACCATAATGGTCGGATTCAGTGGCGTCTTATAGTTCGTCTTATATTTTGAAATGCGTTGGTGCATCCAGACTGTGCTTGGCAAGAAGATGCCCAACACAATCACAACGCCTAACAACCATCGCCACCAATTATGCCGCATGGTCGTCGCCCCCTTCATGATTCAGTAACCGAATGAATGGGATGTAAATCACGACCGACAATGTCAGGCAAATTAAACTTAACAGTAAGGCACGCCAATCACCACCCGTTCCCAGAAAAGCAATCAACGGCCCGGGTGTCGTCCGCGGCACTGGATAGACAATTGGCGGTACCAGTTTCCAAGTGATTGCGCACCAAGCCAGACCAATATTGATTGCTGGTGCCACGACAAATGGAATTAGTAAAATGGGATTATATAGTAGCGGCAAGCCCAATAAAGTTGGCTCATTCAGGTTGACCAGGTTGGGCAAAAACGTTTGATTGGCCACGCGCCGGTAGCTCGCCTGCTTGGAAACCAACCAAATGGCAATGATTAGAGACAAGGTCATCCCCGCACCACCATAGTTGGCATAAGCATCCCCTAAAGTATGTAACGTAATTGGATTGGGTGCGTTCCACCCAGAACCGTGTTGCACAGCGTAAGCTAAGTTCTGTAGCGAGGTGACTGAACTATTGCCAGCCAATGAAACGGGGCCAATCAGTCCCAGCCACCACAAAACGTTGCTCAAGGCCGTCACGCCTAAAATAACCAGACCCCGATGACCGGGATTGGCAACGGAAGCACTCAAGGCTGAATAAACCAAACCATTGATGCCACCGTCCGTCAACCAACTCAGACCATAGCCAATGCCCACAGTGATCACCAGAATAATTCCTAAGGGCCAAGCTACCCGGCCAGTCCAGGATAATTGGCCGAACCGGGGATGGCGCAGTTGCCATTTGGCCAACCAGCTCATCAGATGGCTACCGAACCAGCCCACCGTGAGGCCCACGACAATCGCCAGGAAAATCCCTTGAGGGCCTAAATTATTTTCCATGAATTGTGGGACACCTTCACCGGTCACGTGATTTGTCTCGTACAAGGCGTCGTAATTCACATTCAGCGTCAGGAAGGCTAAAGCACTCATGACGCCCACGGCTAGTGCGTCACCCCGATAGGTGCGCGCCAAATAATGCCCCGTTGTAAACGCCACAATCACCGCGACGACCCCGTTGATCACCAAACTAATCACTTGAAAAAATTGTTGCCACAAATCTATACCGGGTAACCAACTACCCACGTGATAAATTTGAAAAAAGAACCCACTGCTGGCCAAAAAGCTTTGACCAACCACATCTACTAACGTCATCACCAAAATAAAAGGGTATGCGATCCGCAAGGCTTCTTTAATTGCCCGCATTGCTCGCCACTGTTCCATTCGCTGATTAAGCCGCCATAATCTACGTAGCGGTTTCCAATTCCCCATCATTTGCTGACCCCCTTATTCCCTAAACTAATTCTCATTATACGTCCTTCACCCTAAAAACGATGCTGAACGTCTTACAAATTAGTTAATTATAAGGAAATAGGCAGACTGGGCCGGAAACGGTCAGTAGCTGACTCCTTCACGCCGCTTAACGGCCCGCCAAACGGTACTGGTGCTTAGCCCAAATTGATTGGCAATTTCGCGATAGGTCCGTCCAGCCGCTCGTAAGCGTTGGAGGGTCGCAACGGCCGGGAGCTGGGGCTCGGTCGGCTCAATTGGTTCAATTGATTTAACGGGTACGATTGGCGTTGCCGAAGTGACTTTGGGTAACTGAAGAATTGGCGTCACAACTGGCCGTGGCTCCTGGATGACCAGGGGCTTGGTCTGCTTAATTTTGGCCAATTCATTTATCACACATTGGGTCGTTTGGGCATCCCACACGGCGTTGTGCTGCTTGGGATTGAAGATGTTGAGAAGCCCCGCTATACCATTGAGGGGGAGGAAGTGATGGGTATCCTTCTGATGATTGCTCCGGTTGATGACCTGATTGGTATACAGACTGCCATCGAAAACGCAGAGGGGCGCGGTCAAAGCCAAGCGTTCCTCCACCGCCAAGTAAGGCAGATTGACCGCCAATGTGTGCTGCAATAACCGAAGATCATTGCCTTGATCCCAGAAGACCAAGGGCAATTGCCGCCGCAAGACCTGGTGAATGAAATCTTTCAGTACCGTTACCGGTCGGGATTCCTGCTCATACGCGGCTAGCGTGCTCCCCGTTTCCTTCAACCCCCGCAGCTTTCTCTCCGGCGAAAAGGCTGGGTCGTCAAAATACCGATTGAAATAAATATCTAGCGGTTGGCTCCCGCGATAACCCAGTGCGGCCAGCTGAAAAATACCGGCCTTCTCACCATTGATCACGGCCCGATCCATCGTGATGTGGTCCCCCGTTCGTTGGGTTTGAAACAGGACGCCAAATTCACAGTCAATCACCACGTATTCCCGGGGAATCTCTTGTAACACCCGGATATTCGGGAACACGGAACGGGAGTGCTTGTTGGCTGACTGAGTGGCCACTGCCCGTTGTTCCGGGGCAAAGACGTAGCCATGGCTCCGTAACCGTGAAACGGGGTCCATGCCATCCAAATCGGTATCGTAGGCCATAATTTTCTTACTGCCGAGGACAAACGTTCGGCCAGATGTGAAAAATATTTTAAACCGTTCCTTCTTATCCACCATAATCGATAGGACTTTCCCCCAGCTATTTAGGACTGGGGTTAACGTGCCGTTAGCTTCGACTTGATAAACTGGGTAGTCCAACATGAATAAATTATGCTGTTGGGTCGTCGTGTTTTCCGGAATATTTTGTTCCAAATATACGATGTTGGCATTCATTTCCATCCCCCGTTTCACTGACGCCTTGGCCGGTTAAGAAAAATAGTGCCATCCTCACACAATTACTTGGTCAAGATGGCACTACTTAAACTTAAGAAGGATCGACTTCGGCTGGCTCCGTCACCAGTTCTTGGCTGACGACTGCGGCGGCTTCCTTTTGTTCCGCGGTCGCTTGTAGCCAGGCACGACTTTCTAGGTGACTTAAAATGAACTGATTTTCCAGTAGATTGCTGTATTCTTCCACAGAAATCAGGACGACGTTGTGCTTATTTTTGCGGGTAATCATCAAGGGTTCCTGGTTGTTCGTGACCCGTTTCATGTAGTGCTTAAGTTTCTTGCGGAAAAATGCATAGCTCGTTGCATCCATCGTGTGCCCTCCCCAGGTTCATTGTGTTTTGTTCACGTAGACTAATCCAGAAAATACTAGGATGCCCAACCACCAGACGATTAACGTCACAAAGCTCGCTTCTCGTAGCATCCAAAAGAAGATGCTGAAAACCGCTAAAGTCCCGTACAGTGATTGATATAGCACCCAAAACTCATGGTCGGCGGTCGTCCAAAGACGCCACCACCCACAGACGACCATTGCAATCATACTGAATCCACCAATCATTAACATGATGACTTGGGTCCACGCTGACTGCCAGTGACCTATCAGCAGCAGGAACAACATTAATTTATACGACAGCAGAATTGGCCAAGGTGAAAAAATCACGTTACTGAGACTTCCATCCAAAATTAACCCGCCCCCTCACTACTTGATTACCCCAATGTTAACGGATAAATTGGCTGGCGTATAGGCCATTTACAGAACATTTACATAAAAATTTTGTAATAATGAAAGCATAGAAATACTTATAATTCAGCGGTTTTAACAAGAAAAAAAGTCCAGACAACCTCGTCTGAACTCCCAGCTATTTTTGCGCATTAAGAGCCTTCACCGTATCCCGCCCCAGGCGATTCATTGCCCGATACTGTTGGGCTTGGTTTCCTTGCTGGCTCATCACCACAATCGTGTACGTGCCGTGAGTCGTCTTGAACAGACTGGCATCATTCTGGACGCCCTTGGTTGGGAACTCACCCGTCTTGTTGTAAACGGCCGCATGGGTCACCAGTTTCGGCAGCTTGCTGTGGTTGCGACAGTGATGAAGCAGCGTCATCATCTTCCGATCGTACGTCTTGCCCAACAGCTGATGCTGCGCCGTTAGCGTTAAAAAGCGGGTCAGGTCGTTGACCGACGTGTAGTTGTCGTGGCCACGCCGCAACGCTTGGGTATCCAGCATGTAGCGGGCCAAATGAGTCTGCTTGAAACCGTACGCCTTGGCCGTCTGATTGACCTTTTTAAACCCGCCGAGCCGATGAATTAAGGCGTTCGTCGCCGTATTATCAGAATAATATATCATGCGCTTCAGGTTTGTTTTCACCGCATTGGTCAGCTTCAGCTGGTGGTTCTGCGCCCGTTTGAAAATGGTTAGCATCACGTAAACCTTAATCGTACTGGCGGAGCGTTGTGCCCGCACTCGCCGATTGCCCGTGGTCACGCTTAACGAACGGTTACCTAGGCGCGTGACCTTCACCGACCAGCGGCCATGGACGGGCGCCATGTCCCGTTTGACAATTTTTCGAATCGTCTTTGTTTCCTGCGATTTCGTACTTGCTTGTCCCGTGACCGCGGGGATCAACAGTCCACCCATGATCATTGCGCTCAGGACGCCTACCTTTAGCCATTGTTTCACTGTCATCACGAATTACTCCTATGTATGACTCAGCAAGATTCCAGCCGGGTCATCAAATTTAACCAGGTTTCGTCAACCGTGTTGCCACCCCACCGGGACTTAACACCCAAGCGAGCAACGTTGGCAACCGGATGCAACCAGTAAAATTGCTTGTGGTTTTCATCACACATACCACTAATCTGGTAACGCGCCTACCAGTGCTTCTCCGTATCACTCACCAACTATGTACTAATCCTTACCCTGCTCATTGATGACCCGCTTGACCCAGCGTTGTGAATAACCATACTTATCTGCCAACACCTTCTCCGACATTTGCGGAAAGTTCTTTTGAATGGCCGCCATCGTTTCGTCCCGGTCATAGAGTTTCATCGGCAAATTCAACTGGGTTCCCCGAAATTCCTGATAGACCTTAAGCATATCTTCGGTTCCCAGCAGATCATCAAGTCTTTTATAGACGCCCTGTAACGCATCCGTATCAATTTCCATCACTTTCAGGCCTTTCAATGTTTAAGTTTTCCTTAAGCAAAGATTAGCAAACTTTGCTGGCCAATTGTAATCACCCTCGCCAACTACTCTGCATGCTGAATTGCTTGCAGAGTTACACGTGAAATTGCACAACAAATTTCCACACAAACCAGCAATTAGTGGACCTTATTTCTGTAAGTATTTGCGAACCGTCCGCTCGGCCAAGTCGTATTGCGCACTCAGTTCATGGACTGACGCTCCCGCTGAATGGTCGCTTTGAATGTGATTCAAAATCACTTCTCGGCGCACCAATCGCATCGGGAAATTCACTGTACTTCCCCGGAAATCTTTAAATATCTTCAGTGTATTTTCTTCGCCAATCAGTTCTGCTAATTCCTGATAAATTGCCTGCCAATCTTCTTTATCCATTTGTGTCCGCCTACCTTCTTCATCATTTTTGTGCTACCTACAGTCTAAACTATTCTGGGGCTAGTGTGTTCAATTATTTTCACAAGTACGTAAACTTTTTCTTGAAACGGCAAGCCAGTTCGCTGGACCACCGCCGCAACGCGTGCAGCGCAAAAGGAGCCAGCCCAAGCGGACTAGCTCCCAACCGTTCTATTACCAATTTAATGAATTCCCGACCAAAATTTCCGGCTCGTGATTGCTCATCAGATAAGCCTGACCATCACTGCCAAACGTCAACCCTTCAAACTCACGGGTTGACGCGAAACCGGTCCATTTCACATCTGCACTGGTCAGATGGCCACTGCCCGCCAACTTCGCCGCTGGCAGACTGACAATTGAATCGTCCGCCACTAAGTACAGCCGATCATTATTGGGATTGTACGCCATACTCTGGACACAGGTTCCCGGCCCATTTTCCAAAATTTGCTTGGTCAACCGGAAACTGACGCGATTGTTCCGAATGGTTCCCTGGTAAATGTAGACGTCTGCCGAATTAGGCCGCGTCCAGAAATAAGCGTGCCCCGTTTGATCAAACGCTAACACGTGACCACCAGGCACCGCAAATGATTTAGCCCTTAGCCGGAAGCGAATCTGATGCACCGGCGCCAGGGTGTTCGCACTGATTTCTTTGAGCACGCCATACTGACTCATGTTGATGCGCGGTGCGGATTCACGGTCACACCACATGTAAAATTTCTGCGTCGCCCAATCGTAAGCCAACGATTGACCGTGTCCGGTGGTGAAGGCGGGTCCTACTTTGATGGCCGCCTGAATTTTCTTTTCCCGCGCGGATTGATTGGGCGACTTGGCATACACCGTTTGGACCTGCTGCGGAGTTGCCCGCAACGACGTCAAGACCGCCATGTCAAACCGCACGATGCGGCCTCGGTTCTGCCAAGCGGTCGGGCAATAGACCACATACAGGTACTGACCCACCACCGCTGAGCTCTGGGGATCACCCCAGGCCTGATGCTGATAGCCCGGTACTGGCAACAGGTATTTCGTGGTAAAGGTCACCGCGCTCCCCTGATTGCTGGCAATCGTATTGATGCCGTGCGGATTCGCTGCGTTGGCATAGGTGCTCGGCACGGGTACGAAATGAACCAGCGAATCGTCTAACGCCGTGAGGTTCTTGGGCTCTGCCAACGCCGCCACCGACTGATTCACTTGGATGTCAGCCCGCGCCGGTGTGGCAATCCCCAGCAACCCCAAACTAAGGATTAGTGCCCAAAGTAAATAACTTCTTCGCATAATCCCTCACCCCCCAATGTTTTCAGCCAGTATATCGCGTTGGCGGTCAATGGGTGGTGAGAAAAGGCTTTTTCAACTTGCTAAACTTACCAACTCGTCCGGTTACTGATGAGGATTTCCGGGTTGTGATTACTCAATAGATAGGCATGCCCACTCTTGGTAAACGTCAGCCCCTCAAATTCCCGTTTGGACCCAAACTTGGTCCAGCGGACACTCGATTTACTGAGGTGCCCCTTGCCAGCCAACTTACTGACGGGCAGACTGGCAATCGAATCGTCAGCGACCAGGTAAACGCGCTTCGTGTGCGGATTGTACCCCATACTCTGAACGTGGGTTCCCGGCCCGTGCGACAGGACCTGATGGGTGAGGCTGAATTTGACGTGGTGCTTAGAAATGGTGCCACGGTAAATGTAGACCCGGTGGGTAGTCGGTCGACTCCAGAAGTAGGCCCGGCCCTGCGTGTCAAATGTAAGCACGTGGCCGCCCGGGACGGAGAACCGCTTGTGTTTCAACCGGAAGCGAATTTGGTAGCGCGGCGTTAATGTCTCCGCCTTGATCTGCTTGATGTAGCCGTACTGATTGACGGGCGTTGCGGCAGACTTTTCCTTGTCACACCACATGTAGAGGTGACGATTCTTCCAGTTGTACGCCAACGACTGGCCGTGGCCGGTCTCAAAAGGCGCGCCAATTTTGACGGCCGCGTGACTGGCCAACTGAGCTGCAGCGTTGCTGGTGTAGGCCGTTTGTAATTGCCGCGGGGTTAAGCCCAATTTATTTAATTTCTGCATGTCATACCGCACGATGCGCCCGCGGTTGTGCCAAGCGGTCGGGCAATAGAGCACATACAGGTAACGGCCGTTGGTGGCAACGCTCTGCGGATTGCCCCAGGCCTGATTGTGGTACCCGGGGAGCGGTAATAAATATTTCGTTTTAAACGTGACCGCCGTACCCCGACTATGCTTAATCGTGTTGATGCCATGCGTATTCTTGGCGTGGCGGTAGTTCTTGGGTGCCTTGACATAGTGAACACGAGAATTATTCAAGGACCGCAATTTGCCGACGCTCAAGGCCGACGATTTTTGATGGTACGTACTATAGGCCTGCGCGGTTGTCGTCCCGCTAACACCTAGGCTCAACGCCGCAACGAACGTTAAGCACCAATTTATTTTACTCATCATTAGTTCCCCCAAAACAGTATTAGACATTTCTAAATGAAATTAACGCTTTTAGCCAACCAAATTTTCGATATAGTCATTTTTGGTTGAGACATATATTCAACGTATTAAGTATATCGCAGGACCTACCGCCTAACAATGATTCCGGCGATGTAACTTATCCAGCATTACCAACTAGTGACAAATGTTCACAGGCTTTAGCTGGCGTTGAAAGGACCTCATCAAGCTAACTAGTAGGGATTGTCGCCATCAAATTAGTCGAAAGTCAATACCGGCGGCTACGGGACTAAGGTACAGTTCTCCGGCTAAGACTAGTTTTTAGTCAGTACACAATTCTGGTTTGAGGTGACAGTCGACGCTTAGTCGTTACCTCACTCTATGTAGGCGTGAGCGAGCCAAATTTAGGCTCAGCCGTGGGATTTTCCATGTGGTCCTCTTGGAAAATGGCGACTTTGAAACGCGGGTTGGGCGGTTCAAAGCGAGGCCCAAGACCGCCTTTCGGCTTGGGCCGTCCCACCCACAGCGTTCCAGCCTAAATTTGGCGAACGGTCCGCCGGCAGTTTTAGCCAAAGTTGCCAGCGCTTCAGCTTTTACCCACACGTAAAAAGGCAAGGACTACCCGTCATTTCGACAGGTTTATCCTCACCTTTTAAGTCCGCTTAACTTACTGAAACGGTACCTGAAGCTAGATAACTTCACGCTTGAATGGGTCTTTGGAAATTCCCTTGTCCAGAATATCCTTGCTCCATTCCTTAGCAGAGAACAGACTGTGGTCGCGGTAGTTCCCACAACTGTATTTGTCAGTTCCTTGGACGTCTTTCCATTCCGTATCAAATGCAATACGGTGAAGGGCTGCCTTCAAAGCCTTGGCAACTTCTTCAGTAGACTGTTCGCCCCAGGTGATCAAATGGAAACCGGTCCGGCAACCAAATGGTGAGCAATCAATGACACCGCTCATTTCGTCACGCAGGTAGCCAGCCAACAAGTGTTCAATCGTATGTAACCCGGCCGTTGGAATAGCGTTTTCGTTAGGTTGAACCAACCGTAAATCAAAGTTCGAGATCACGTCACCCTTGGCACCCGTTTCCCGTGTAATCAACCGAACGTAAGGTGCTTTAACAGCTGTATGATCCAAAGTAAAACTTTCAACTTTTGCCATTATTTGCCAACTCCCTTTTAACTATTAATATGTCCCACGCCTGTGATTGAATCGTCATCATCAAACGTACGTACTCCCTTACTGTACACCAAAGTAACCGCTAACGGCCACTAATTTTCAGTTCTTTCTGACGATGGCTGGTTTGGTTCCTGCCAAACCGGACAATGACTACTTTTAGCTGCTAGAAATTCTGTCGTCTATGGAACGTTCTGTAGCCAACTTTGGTTAAAATTTGTCCCTCAATCAGGTCGGTACTATTCACTACTGTGCCAAATTTTAATGCCCAGGTAGCTGGCCTCCACAAAGCAGGCGTGAGTGAGCAGGCTGTTAACCGCGACATTGCTGAAACGTGTGAAAAAGGGCAACTGGTTCCGCCCTTCTTCACACTCTGCTAAGATTTGGTAACGTTCCTACCTAATTAGGTAAAGTTCCCCACCTTTTGCCGCGTAAGTGACTATACTAGTGAGCGTATTAGGGGAGGAATTATCATGCAAAATGCACCATTGCCGCCACGGGGACGGCACTTCATTGGGCGTCATCATCGTCGCCACCACCTCGTCTTAGCCCTGCTCGCCCTCTTGTTGGTGGGCGGCGGCCTTTACGGCTGGCACGCTTGGCACACCGCAAAACAGACATTTTCACAGACCTACCACGCCGTTGGCAAGCCTAGCGACACCACCATCACCAGTGGCAAGCCATTTGCGATTCTCTTACTGGGGACGGATACCGGTGCCCTGGGCCGCACGCAGGTTGGCCGCACCGATACCATGATTGTCGCGACCATCAACCCGCAGAAACAAACGGCGAAACTAACCAGCATTCCGCGGGACACCCTGGTCAATATTTATGGGAGTCAAAATGACGAGGAAAAAATCAACGCGGCCTACCCACTTTACGGCGCCAAGACCACGATTCAGACCGTCGAGCACCTGGTCAACATCCCCATTCACTACTATGTCCTGTTGAACATGGGTGGCCTGGAAAAAATGATCAACGCGGTCGGGGGCGTCACGGTCAATCCGCTATTGACGTTCCACTACGAACAGGCCAACGTTACCAAGGGCGTCAAGATTCATTTGAACGGGGCCAGCGCCTTAGCCTATTCGCGGATGCGTGACCAGGATCCGTTGGGCGATTACGGCCGTCAAGCCCGCCAACGTCAAATTATCAAGGCCCTGGTGTTAAAGGAAGCGAGTCTCAGCTCCATCCTACGTTACCAAACCGTTCTCAAGTCGCTCAATAGCAACCTGCAAACCAATTTGACCTTTGACGACCTGATGTGGCTGCGGACCAAAGACGGCCACACCAGCCGGCACATCGAGTCGCAGACGCTGCAGGGACAACCGGCCACCATCAACGGCATCGACTATCAAGTCACGCCGCAGAGTGAAATTACGAAGGTGTCCACTGGGCTTCGTCAAGCACTCGGACTGGCAACGCAGAGTACGTTTCAAACAGATGCGTTGGATCCAGTAGGCTTCTAAAAAAACTGATTGCTCGCCCGGATATCGAGGGTAAGCAATCAGTTTTTACGATGATCATCTATTTTTCCTGATTCTGCCGCACTTGCCAAATGTGCCAGCCAATAATCAAGATGCTGGCATCGGCTAAAATCGTGCCCAACGCGATCAGCAGGTTGCCCGCCGACGTCACCATTAACCCCGAAGTTAACGGGAAGCGCGCGAGCAAAGCCAACAACGTCGTAATCCACAGGCTACCCAAAATTGCCGGGAACCAAGAATCCGCGTGTCGACGATGATGCCACCAAGTTAGACCGGTCACGACCAACGCGAACACGAGTAGCGTGATGCTCCCACCGACGCGCGTCAGGTAGATCAAGCCTTGTGCTGGCACGATTCTGGCGGCCACCCACATGGCAATGATTAACGCCACAATGACGACGAGCCAGCCAATCAATTGGGCTTGGGCCGTCACCCGTTGTGCCACCCAAATTCCAAGGGCCATTGCAACGATGAATAGGCCAAACTGAACCGTGATCAAAAGTCCTTGCAGCGGTACGGCCGGTAGAATGGCTGCGGGGAGAATCACGCCCAGGATAAAGATGAGCACTGGGACCAACAAATCCCAGCTCAACCAGGTCGCTTTGGCCTTGGCTGGGGCACCGATTTGTGCCGCAACGGTCGCTGGGTCCGCGCCGTAGAACTGTTGCGCGGATTTTTGTGACGATTGCGCGACTAATAAATTCGGTAAAAGTTCCCGTAATTGTCGCTGTAATTTATCCTCATCACTGAACTTAGGCTGTTGCCGTAACGCGGCCACCAGGTCGTCCCAATAGGCCTGATTTTCTGGCGAAAGTTGTTCCCGCAACGCCTGATTTTGTTCCGCAATCGTTAAGCGTTCTGCCAAAATTGCCACTCCTCTCGTTTCAATCAATACCCCCATGATAGGGAACTTGCAGGTGAAATACCACTGATTTATTTATGCACAATCACGCAAGTCGTCAAAAATAGGCTAGAAGGCCTCTACGACAACTTGTGACCCACAGTCTCACCGCAGCAACCAGCCCAACCACAGGCCAGCCGCTGCGAGTAACAAGCCACCGAGCACACTCAATGCCAAATACCCTGCCATAGCGCCATACCGCCGCTGATCGGCCAACATGACGACTTCGTGGCTGAACGTGGAATAGGTAGTAAATCCACCCAGCATCCCCGTGCCCAATAGCACCAGCGTCACATGATTTAATTGCCAACCGGTTAGGAGGCCTAACAACAGGCTGCCCAACCAGTTAATCAACAGCGTGGCTAGTGGCCACCGGTTCCCCCGCCGCGCCTGCACCCAACGCGTCATTTCGTAACGGCCCAAGGCGCCGACCGTTGCGCCCAGACCGGCAATCGCGGCCATCATTGCTCTGTCACGCGGAAAGTCCACCAACGCCGTGCAATCCAGACACCCAATAGACTACACAAAGCGCCGCCAATCACCGTTAACAAGACGTAGCTCAGAGCCAGCAACCACTGTTGGTGCAGCAACAAGCGGACGGCCTCCACGCTAAATGTCGAAAAGGTGGTGAACGCCCCCACGCCGCCGACCCCTAGGCCAACCGTGAGTGCTTCCGGCCAGTGCGCCGTCAACCGCTTGGCGTGGGACAGCCAGGCTAAGACACCACTGCCGAGTAAATTAATCAGAATTGTTACCCAGGGAAAGCCCGCCACCACGGGCAAGGTCTGACCAATCAGGTAACGGCCACCGCCACCAATAAAAGCAAAAACAATAATTGTGAATACGTTTGCCATTTTCAGGTCTCCTTGAAGAGTATCTTTTCATTGTACCAAAAAAGCCGCCACAATGGCGACTTCGTTTGTGATTACGGTTTATGATCAGTCTGAATCTGACGTACGACTTAGTGGGTCTTCACCACTAAGTCCAAAGCATTTTGTAACGCCACCTGTTGGTCGTCTGTTAGCTGGTCTTCGGCGACGCATTGCTTCACATTTTCCGCCACAACGACCCCCATCATCCGCTCAACACCGGCCCGGACGGCTGCCAATTGCGTCAAAATATCCTGGCATTCGCGGCCGTCATCTACCATTTTCAAAATCCCCTGTAACTGGCCGTCTGCCCGTCGCAACCGGTTCTTCAATTGGTTAGAAGTCGTTTGGACCATTAAGCTGTCACCTCAGTTAATTTTTCGTCGATATATTTCTTCAGGGCCGCCTTGGGATGGAAACCGACAACTTTTTCCGTGGGCATGCCATTCTTGAAAATAACCAGGGACGGAATGCTCATGATGCCTAACGACTGCGCCAACTCTTGGTTCTGGTCGACATCCAATGACGCAAACTTCACTTGATCACCGTAGGCCTCGTCTAAGCTTTCTAAGACCGGCGTCTGCATCTTGCAGGGACCACACCAGTCCGCCCAAAAATCCACCACGGTCACCGCCGTGTCATCACCAATGTGTTCAAAATCCTTACTCGTAATAGCTTGCATGGGTTGTTCCTCCTCGAAGTTAATCGTCAATGTTGCCATTATACCCCAAGGGGTATGGATACGCCACCCCTTTGCTCAGCAAGGCTAAATTAGGTGAAACCAGTCACCTGCGGCTGCCAAAGATTCCGGCTGCTATGGGGACCGCCTGCGGCCTGAGAGGCGGTCCTCCGGCTCGGTTTGAAGCCTGTCCAAAACCGCCAGTCTCCAAACGCGTCCCACGACGTAACCTGAGAAAATCGCTCAGCTAACGTCGTCGACACAGCTGCCTCCATCTCTGTCATCCTCCGGTTAAGACTGGGTTTTAGCCACTACAGTGCTGAACATTACCGTGGCAATCCAACTCACCGAAGTCGTTGACAACTCTATGTAGGCATGAGTGAGGCAAATTTAGGCTCAGCCGTGGGATTTGGTTCTTTAACTTTATATTGCCACACGGTTGTCATGCCCACAGCGTTCCAGCCTAAATTTGGCGAACGGTAAGCCGACGGGATTGCACAATGCTGCCAGCATTTCAGATTTTACGTTTTCTACGACGACAAAAAACACGGACTTATTCAGCCCGTGCCTGTCATTAAACTGCTTAGTCTTGAGTGAGTTCTGGATCTTCGTCCATCCCAGCGGTCAAGCGTGGGTTGTTGTGGCCGCGCTTGGTTTCCTTTTCCACGGCCTGTTGGGCTACCAAGTTGAGGTAGTTGAATGGGTCGTCGAAGTTCGGGTTGAACAGCATGTCCACAAAGGCCAAGTCGTCAATCGTGTTGCGGTTTTGAATCGCAATCGAGATGGCGTTGGCGGATTGAGCAACTTCATGCTTACTAAAGAACTGGGCACCCAGGATGCGCCGGTTCTCCCGGTTGTAAACCAGGTTGATGGTCAAATCATCCGTAGATGGCATGTATTTTGGCCGCCAAGTACCTTCGAACGTGACCTGGTCTGCATCGAAGCCAGCGTTTAACGCGTGGTCGATGGTCAGTCCAGTTGATGCCAACGTCCGGCCAAAGATCTGCATAGCCGAAGTGGCTTGCGTTCCCATGTACTTTTGGATATTGCCAAAGACGTTAATCCCCGCAAGCATCCCTTGCCGAACGGCATTAGTAGCCAGTGGTGTGTAAGCTGGCTTGCCGGTTGGGTTAAAGTTAACCACACTGGCATCCCCGCAGGCAAAGATGTCTGGGTCTGACGTTTGAACGTAGTCGTTGATGATGATGGCGCCGTGCCGGTCCATTTCAACTTGACCCCGCAACAATTCTGTGTTGGGCACAAAGCCCGTGCAGACAACGGCTAGGTCGGCTGTGAAGTCGCCATTCGTCGTTTCGATGACTAGCTCACCATTTTCGTTACCTGTAAAGGAAGTGACCCGCCGATTTAACAGCACTTCGACGCCCTGTTCCTTTAGCAAACTGACGATGTGATCAGACATGCCCTTATCAACGTAGTGGTTCAAAATGATGTCTCGCGATTGCAGCAGTTGAACGTCGTGGCCAGTCCGCGCGTAACTTTCAGCTAATTCGGTCCCGATGTAACCAGCACCGATAATCGCAATTCGTTTGTTACCCTTAGCTGCAGCGTCAATGGCTACGGCCTGTTCGTAATTCTTGCAAAGCATGACCTTATCTTCATCGATACCAAAAATAGGCGGTACCGTCACGGTTGACCCCGTCGCCATGATCAGCTTATCGTAAGTGTCCGTGGAAACATCCCCAGACTCCATATCGACGACTTCGACCGACTTCGTTGCTGCATCGATCTTAATCACGTTGTGGCGGGTCAAAACTTTGGCCCCGGCTTCCGCAAGTTGTTCAGGTGAAGAATAGAACATGTCCTCAAGATGTTTGACTTGTCCATCAAGGAACAAAGAGATCCCACAAGAAAGGAATGAGACGTTCGTATGCCGTTCGTAAATGGTCACATCTGTATCTGGATGATCACGCAAAATTTGTAGCGCTGCATTAGTACCAGCGTGTGTACTACCAACAATGATGACTTTCATGTTTACCCTCCTACATGAAAAACGATTCTAAAACTAGTCTACTTGAAAGTTAGCGAAAGATAAATGACTTCGTCTCGGAAAACCCGTCAAACCGGTCTAAAAACTCACACTTCAAGAAAAATGGTGAAAGAATGTGCGTTGTGCACTATAAAAATCTTGATAATTATTATAATTATATAAGTATCCAGGCTAATTAGACTCGTGAAAATAACGAAATTTATCATTGCGAGCGGTCTCGTCAACGTCGGTCGCTGAGGTGGCTGACGAAATGACCGTCGACACCGTAACCCGTATACTCTGCTGGCAAATCAGTTTATTTTACGGGACTTTGATAGCTGATTTTGAAATCGATTCCAAAGCAATCAGCGCGGTATTCAACTTACTTTGATCACTGATTAACCTGAACCTGTACTGCTGATTTACCCGCCAACAACATTTTTAGCCAGATATTCCGAACAGTTACAATTCACTTGCGCATCAATCGCCGAATCGGTATCATACTCGTAGTTAGTTCGTGATACGTTCTGACCTTAAGCACTGTGATAGATGATAGGAATCACTGTCTATAGATGCACTCCCCCCAAAACAAGTGATTTATTAACAGATTCCTAAATAGAGGTCCTGAGTAATCCGCATGTTACTCAGGGCCCTTTCTATAGCCTTTTTATAATTAGCCAAATAAAATGGGCGTCCTGACAATCCGTCACGGCACCCATTTTTCTGTATTCTATGCAATTAGTAGGCCCGCCTAGTTATGGCTCTTAGCCATTTTAATCGTCCGATAATGCTGCCACCCTTGCCGTGCCAAGAACGGAATCGCCAGCAGGCCAATGAACAACCAGGTGAAGTTTTGCCGAATAAACGGCGTGTTGCCAAAGAAGTAGCCGACCGCCGAGCAACTAAAGACCCAGATGAAACTTCCTAGTAAATTATAGAAGCGAAATTGGCGCCAGTTCATGTCCGTCGTTCCGGCAATGATGGGCACAAACAATCCGACAAACGGAATAAAACGGCCAATCAACAGCGTCTGATCCTGATTTCGGGTAAAGACCGCCGTCGCCTGTTCCACCTTTTGATCCGGGAGGCGCGCAATTAATTTTTCCTGATGGTCGCCCCACTTTAGGGTCGTCAAATACTTGACTGCCGAGCCAGCTGTCGCCGCAATCGTAAACATCAAGACAAGTAGCCAGATATTGAGCCGGGAACTGGGATTGGCCGCAATCGACCCCACCATGAAGAGGAGGGATTGGCCGGGGATGAAGGAAAAGATCAGCATACCCGACTCCAAAAAGATTAAAAAGAATAAAATGGGATAGATGCCGGTGCCCAGCTGATTTGTCAGTGGCACCAGAACCGTTAAGGGGTGCCACACGACCTCCCAAATCAACGTGATTAAACTCATAAAAATCTCCCTCTGCCACAACCATAGTTACGGCTCTCTTATAATAAAGCTTATATTAAAAGTGAATTCATCCTATTTTGATTATAAGCCATCCTTACGAAAACGGCCCCCACGGATTGGGCTAAATGTCTACCATTACCATCGCTGACTAGCTACACTGGGCGCTCACAATCAGCCAGCTCACCAAACCCCATCAAAACTAAGCTTTCATCGAAAGGATCACTATAAATGGTTAACAGGTAATTAACCGAATATCAGATTCTTCAACAAGATTTTTACCGCGGCAGCCCGTGACAAAAATCATTGCCAGTCTCCCACCTAGTCCAAGCTGTCGTTACCACATGTCTCTACTATATATCTGCTCTCCATTATACGTTTAATCGTGCGTTTGTCAGTAACTCTTGCCGCGATTGACATGCTGGCTGCGTAAGAAAGGTAGCTCAAATCCCTACTATGCCGGGAATGAGCTACCAATTAAGACTACCAGTTATTTTTCGCAACCAACGCTTTCAAATTACCCTTATCAGGTGGAAACAGCCATTAAGTTTACCAACGATTGACGGCCAACCCCGTTATTAGTAAATTTATGAAACCAATCAATTGCACCTAATCCAATTAGGGGTTACACTACAATCAAGTTAGTAACAATGACTGTTGCTAACGAAGTCGTACCAAATCTTAATACTCTTTACGAGCAGTAATTAGCACTCCCCCAAAGTATCTAACCCTGCTCGTATCCCCCCTCAAGCCACGACGCGAATCGTGGCTTTTTTGTATAAGAGTGCGGAGAGAGGCGCTTAACTGGCGAGCATTAACGGCATAACGGGAATGACCCCGGGTCTGGGGCGTTTCCGCTATGCCGTTAAGCGGAACCAGTTGCCTCTCGTAGCACATTTCGGAGGCTGCCAGGCTCGGAATTTAGTGGCGAGAGCAAGACTAACGGTCTAAAACAATTCCGTGCTGTAAAGCTGGAAAACCACCAGCTAACAGCACCGACACAGGTGTCGTGCTTGACTACCTCCGACTCCACTAACACGGTCCAGCAAATGGCCACATTCGTCTTGGTCATTTCAGCCCTCAATTGGCCTCCGAAATATATCGACGAGAGCAAGCTTAAAAGTCTAAGGCAATCTCTTGTGCATCATCCCATCGGCCATCACATAGCTTCACAGCGATTTAAATACACAATTGGTCCACATGCCTGTCAGCCCTAAAAAACCGCCTACAGGCAAAGCCAACCGCATTTTCCAGCCAACTAATCAGTCCAACACCTGGACGCCCACACCAATCAACCCTGGTCCCGTGTGCACGCCTAACGCTGGTGACACGTCGCCGGCATACCAATCCGTTACGTTCGGATGTGCTACTTTTAATTGGTCCAACACCCGTTGGCGCAAGTCTGGGTCGGCGCCATCACATACCGCAACGTTGACTCGAGTTGCGTCACCAATGGCGTCACTCACCAAATCCAACAGTTTACCAATCGTCCGTTTGGCGCCGCGGACCTTGGCAATGGGATAATAGACACCCTCCGGATCACAAGAAATAATCGGCTTCACATTTAATAAAGTGCCAGCCATACCAGCGACCTTGCCGATCCGTCCGCCGGCTTGTAGATATTTTAAACTGGGTACATAAAAGAACACTTTCGTCTGATTCGTGACGCGTTCTACTTCCGCCACAATCTCATCAAAGCCCAGACCCTGATCGCGTAATTTAGCCGCATAGATGGCCGCAAAGCCACTACCGATACCAACGCTATGCGTGTTAATCACGTGGACCTTCAGCGGCGAATCAGCCGCCAACAATTGCGTCTCCTGAAAGGTTCCAGACAATGCCGCCGAAATGCAGACGGCAATCACCTGGGTATACCCTGACGCTTGAATACGTTCCAGGGCATCCAAAATCCGCTTACCCGTGGGACTTGCCGTGGTGGCCTTTTCTGTAGCCTGGCGGCGGTAAAATTCGGTTGGCGTAATCGTTAATCGGTCTTCGTAGACGCGGTCCCGAAAGACTACGTTCATCGGCATCAACGCCATGTCGGCAGCCTCTAATACTTCCTCCGGAACATCCGAACAAGAATCAACTAAAATCGCAATTTTCTCTGATTGCATGGGTGTTACCTCGTTTCTGCTAGTTTCACGCTTGGATATTAATTATGATTATAACGCAATCATCTAGTTTTGGGAACTAGCTCATCTGTACTTTGTTTTTAATCTAACGCAACGAACCGTTTTCTTTGCCTTTCCCAGCTTTCGATCACCACTAGAACAGGCCCGTAATTCTTTGATCAAAAAATATTTTCTCCCATTAAGGGTAAGCAGGTTCTAATCTTGAAATAAGTCGTATCCATAGTCCGGTAGGTCAACCGTTAAACGCAAATGAATTGCCCCTTTTTTCACACGTTTTGTCAGACCAACCATGAAACCGTCACCACACTGTTTTTTACGGCTCACTATTACTTGCTCCCAAATATAAAATATCAATTATCCGAATATAAAAAACTTTTTTTGGGTCGCCAAAAATTATCTCCAATGAGGTTGACATTACGGCCAAATAGCCTATACTTACGAATGGAATTGAAGCGCGTCACAAGAGTTAGCTTCGTTAAATTTTGCCATTATTCGCACCATTTACGCCACGCTGACGCTGACTCGCGTTCACCAGGAAAGGCAGAAGTCAATCGACTACCTGAATTTCTAAGCCAATAGAAAAGAGGGATTTTATGAAGAATCATGAAACCGACGAAAAGAAGCACCATATGATTCAGTCAACCGGGAACGACCAGAAGAGCCTGGATGAAGTCAATGGGACGGTGGAAGTACCACAAAACGCGGGCTTCTGGCGGACCCTAATCGCCTATACCGGCCCCGGCGCCTTAATTGCCGTGGGGTATATGGACCCCGGGAACTGGATCACGTCGATCGCCGGTGGTGCCCAGTACAAGTACACTTTGCTAACTGTGGTTCTGCTGTCCAGCTTAGTCGCCATGCTCTTACAAGCCATGTCGGCTCGGCTAGGGATTGTCACCGGGAAGGATTTGGCCCAGTTGACCCGTGAACATACGGGGAAGCGCACCGGTTTCTTCCTATGGATCGTTACTGAATTAGCTATTATGGCAACCGATATTGCCGAAATTATTGGATCCGCCATTGCCCTGAAGTTGTTGTTTGGCTTCCCGTTGATTGTCGGGATCATCATCACCGCCATGGACGTTCTGGTCCTGTTGGTCTTAATGAAGTTAGGCTTCCGGAAAATTGAGGCCATCGTGGCAACGTTGGTGGCCGTCATCCTCTTCGTCTTCCTGTACGAAGTGATTCTGGCACAGCCCCACATGACCGAAGTCTTGGAAGGGTACATTCCTTCCAGCACGATCATTTCAAATCACGGCATGCTCTACCTGTCCTTAGGGATTGTCGGGGCCACCGTGATGCCTCATGATTTGTACCTGGGGTCATCCATTTCACAAACCCGGAGTTTTGATCGCAAGGACCGCAAGAGTGTGGCCCAAGCCATCAAGTTCACCACGATCGATTCGAACATTCAATTAACTTTGGCTTTCGTGGTTAACAGTCTGCTGCTGATTTTGGGAGCTGCCCTGTTCTTTGGGACCAACAGTGACCTCGGTCGCTTCGTGGACCTGTTCAACGCTCTATCAGATAGCCAAATTGTTGGGGCGATTGCCAGCCCAATTCTAAGTATGCTGTTTGCCTTAGCCCTGTTATCTTCCGGGCAAAGCTCCACCATTACTGGGACGTTGGCTGGGCAGATCATCATGGAAGGGTTCATCAACTTGAAGATGCCGCTCTGGGCACAACGGTTGATTACTCGGCTACTCTCCGTGACACCAGTGATTATTTTCGCCATTATCTACCACGGTAACGAAGCAAAGATTGAAAACCTACTGACGCTCTCGCAAGTCTTCCTGAGTATCGCGTTACCATTTGCCATGATTCCACTGGTAATCTTCACCAGTAGCAAGACCCTGATGGGCGAGTTCGCTAACCGAACTTGGAGCCGAATTCTCGGTTGGATCATTGCAGTCATCTTAATTATTTTAAACATTTACCTGATTTTAAATACGGTGGGCTTAGTGAAGTAGCCACCTCAAAATCCCAGTCAACGGTTGGTTAAAGCCAACGGTCGACTGGGATTTTTTCGTTTTGACTTTCACCAGGCAAGCGCGTAAACTCGAGAAAAAGTAAAGTGAGATGTTCCCTCATGGACGCACAGAAAATTGAACTGAAAAGTCCGCTGACCACGGACGCTGGGCCCCTCTTTACCCTGATCGATCAGGATAGAACGAATTTAGCGCATTGGCTGCCCTGGGCTGCAACGACCCTGACCATAGCAGATGAACGCATTTTTCTGCGCTACTGCCAGGGGCGGATTGCGGACAAGCAGCTCTGGCTGTCGGTCATTTGGGTTGCGGGCCAGCCGGCGGGGATGATTGACCTGCACGAGTTCAAGGATCATCATGCGGACGTCGGCTATTGGTTAGGCCGCGAATTTCGGGGTCAGGGTATCATGTCCCGGAGTTTAGCGCTCACGGAACAGGTTGGCTTTGAACAGCTGGATTTGGTCAAAATCAGCCTGTTAGCGGCTTTAAAGAATGACGCCAGCCGCCAAGTTGCGGTACGGAATCACTATCATCAAGACGGCATCTTACGCCAGCATATCCCCGCTCTTAATGGATACACTGATGCGGTCGTATATTCAAAATTGAAAAGTGAGTATCAAAAAAACGTCTGAATTTTCAGGCGTTTTTTCGTTTCAACTTATTGATAGGCTTAACAGCTTAAGCGCGTTGGCCACCGTCAACCGTAAATTCAGCACCGTTGGCGAATTTAGACTCGTCGCTACCTAAGTAGACACAGACTTCGCCGATGTCTTCAGGCTTGCCCATGTGGCCCACGGGGATGCCGGCGATGATTTGTTGCTTGGCGGCTTCTGGGACGATGGCGGTGTCAATCCAGCCAGGATGGACGGAGTTGACCCGAATGTCGAGCTTGCGTTGGGCCAGGTTCAGGGCAGTGGCGTGGGTTAACATGCGACTGCCCCCCTTGCTGGCGGAGTAAGCTGGGGCAAATGGCAGCCCAACCAGACCGGCAACGGAGGAGACGTTGATGATGGACCCTTTGGCATCGGCCGTTTCCTTCATGGCATTGATGGCGGCCTTTTCGCCTAAGAAGTTGGCGGTCAGGTTAACGTCGATGACCTTTTGCCAGTTATCGAGCGAGAGGTCTTCGATGGCACCATTGACGCCACCGATACCGGCGTTGTTGACCAGGATGTCGACGCGGCCAAATTTGGCAACCGTAGCATCAATGACTTTTTGCCAATCGGCTTCACTGGCGACGTCTTGTTGAACGAACAAGCTCACATCATCACCAAATTTAGCAACGGCGGCATGGCCACCATCCACGTTATGGTTGGCGGTTAAGACAACTTTAGCACCTTCACGAACGTAACATTCCGCAACGCCCAAGCCGATACCAGCAACCCCACCGGTAATAATAGCAACTTTTCCTTTTAAACGATCTGACATAGAGATTCACCCTTTCAAATTTTTATTCTCGTTCATCGTATCACATGAGGGTTGAGAATAGAAATTATTTTGGGGAGGCTTTACCGTTTCTTTTCTTCTACTTATGTCAGCACCGTATCCACTGTAAAATTTTACCCACATAACCTTTAGGAACTAAAAAAGCCACCAGGAGTGCGCGGTGGCTTTCTGAAAATCTAGATTAAGCTAACTGAACGTCCTTAATGCGATTATATTCGTCCATGTATTCTTTGGCGTTCCGAGTTACCCCGGCAAAGTCGTTGTCTGCTGCTGGAGCGGTTAAACCGCCACCCGCACCAACAACAACGGCACCTGCTTCAAACCACTCACTCATATTCTCAACATTAACGCCACCTGAAGGCATCACATTAAGATATGGGAATGGACCATGGTATTCTTTAATCGCAATAGTTCCAGCCATTGCACCAGGGAACAATTTAACCACTTCGGAGCCAAACTTCAAAGCTGTTTGGGCCTCTGTAATTGTATAAGTTCCTGGAACATATGGTACTTGATACAAGTTACACATCAATGCAACCTCTTTGTCAAACGTTGGGCTGACAATGAACTGTGCACCTGCAACAATAGCTAGCCGTGCAGACGTCGCATCTAGTACCGTTCCGGCCCCAACAACGACACTGGTATCAGCATACTTGCTAACAAGCTCACTGATTACTGTGTCAGCGTGTGGAACACTGTAAGTTAATTCTAGCCCTGTAACGCCACCTGCAATCACAGCATCAGCTACTTTAACAGCCTTGTCTGGCGTTTCTGCTCGAATAACGGCGATCACACCGGTATTAATCATATTTGTTAATAAATCTGCTCTCTTCATAATCAATTAGCCCCTTATCAATCTAACTTAGTGCTGCTTGCTGCTTATAAAACTCATGCAGCCGATCTGGTGTCGGATAGCCATCATTATCACCCGGTGACATAACGGCCAACGCCCCAATCGCACATCCACGCTTCACGGATTCGCGTAACGTTTTATCTTCAAGAAGTCCAGAAATAAAGCCAACTGCAAATCCATCACCGGCGCCAACTGTATCCACAACTTTTTCAACTCTAAAGCCTGAAACTAATTCTTGCGAACCATCTCTTTGCTTAATCAATGCGCCATCCGGTCCTAATTTCACAATAACAGTTTCAGTCAAAGCACTCTGATTCAAGTAAAAGTCGGCAATGTCTTCTGGGTTACGAGAACCCATTAGAATTTCACCTTCGTTAATACCTGGCATCACAATGGTAGCCTGCTTTGCGAGCTCATTAGTCACCTCAATCATTCGTTCCTGACTAGACCAGAGTGCTGGTCGCAAGTTAGGATCAAAGGTTACTGTTATCTTGTGCTCAACGAGCTGTGCACTCAAATCATTTAAAACTTCCAAATCATTCTGTGACAAAGCTGCAAAAATACCTGAAAGATGTGCAATCTTGATATTGCTAAAATCAATGTCATCTAATCTATGACGATTAAAGTTAGCCGCCGCTGAGTTTTTACGGAAGTAATACGTTGATGGGTCACCATGACTTACACGTTGTTTTAAGTAAAAACCTGTCCAAAAGTCAGGATTACTATCCAAATAATGTGTTCCCACACCAGAGTTAGCAACGGCTTTCATAATGTATTGCCCAAACGGATCTGTACCCACGGATGAAATATACTCTGTGGTATGTTCCAGTCTGGAGATTCCAATGGCAACATTCAGTTCGGCACCAGCCAAATATTTTTGGAAATCTGACGCGTCAACTAAGGAAACGTCTGTGTTTTCCGCTGCAAATACAGCCATAGGTTCTCCAATTGTTAAAAATTCAGCCACTGTTCATCACTATCCTAACTACACTTAGAAATTATCTAAGCCTCTTTCGTTTTCACGTCCGTTGAAGTATTCGTTTCTGAATTTTCAACCGGCGTCACTTTACCTTGCTTAACCAATCGACGGTAATACCACATCGTAACAATTGGTGTCAAGATAGCAGAAACTAAAACACTCGTTGCCACAATCGCTGTTGCTGAACCGGCAGTTGACTTAAATGCAGGATTCATCTGTGCAATAACAATAGGAACGGAAACTGCTGCACCAGCAGTTGAAGAAGCTGCCCAACCCGCTAAACCATCTGACCGAACTAAGTAGCGATCCAGCAAGTACAGAACGTAACCAGAAACGAAGACAACCAGAACACCGATCATGATACCAACCAAACCAGATTGTAAAATCATGTCTAAGTTCAGGCTATAACCAATAGTGAAGGCAAAGAACGGCACTAATCCACCTTGTAACGGACTAAACATATCACGCATTTCGTGGTCTAAACCACCAACAATCATCCCTAAGATGAAAGGTACTAAGGTTGAAACAAGTGCTGGCCAAGGGAATGCACCAATACCCGCAAGTCCTAAAGTAATCATCGTAAAGAATGGTCCCGATTGAATACTGAAGAATGGGTATGCAGCGACATCAACATCTCGGTTAGGAATCGTCGTCATTAATGCAACATATAAGCCACCGTTTGAAGCATTGAAAGCAGCAAGAACAGCTAAGACGGAAAGTCCGGTGAAAACACCTGTGGTTATCCCTTGTTTGGGAATAAACATGTTAAGAACAATTGCAATAAGAGCTGCTAACAGAACTTTCCCCAATAATAGAGTGACACCTTTTGCTGCAATCTTCCCGGAAGACTTCAAATTAATGTTCGTACCAACGGCAAAGAAGAAAATAAACAGGATAACTGAAGTACCTACCATATAAGAACCTGTAACCCCAGTTAACGCCAGATCAGCTTTTGGCCAAATGGTATGAATAATCGCTCCCAAAACTAAAGGAACAACCATCATTCCACCAGGTATTTTTTCAATATTCTTTTTAATTTTCATAATATCTACCTGCACATTTCGAATTTTTGAAACATTTTCACAAAATTTCCAAAAAATAAATACAGAGATAAACTCTGTATTTACTCTTCACATAATTAACGAACCAAGTAACCACCATCAACCGGAATGATCGCACCGTTGATGTAGTTAGCAGCGTTGCTTGCCAAGTATACTGAGATACCCATCAATTCATAAGGCTCGCCCCAGTGTCCGGCAGCAATCCGGCCGAGGATTTCATCATTTCGTGACTTGTCAGAGCGAATAGGTGCTGTGTTAGCCGTCTTGATGTAACCCGGTGCAATTGCGTTAACCTGAACGTTGTAAGCAGCCATTTCACTTGCAAAGGCCTTAGTTAAGCCGGCAACACCATGCTTAGCAGCGGTGTAAGATGGGATAAACTTCCCACCTTGGAAGGACAACATTGAACCAATGTTGATGATTTTCCCCGACTTTTGCTTAGCAAATTCTTTGGATACAGCCAAGGACATGTGATAAACGGCGGACAAATTAATCGCGATAACTTGATTCCAATCCTTATCCTTTGATTCAAGAATAGGGTTCCGTTTGATCATCCCGGCATTGTTTACCAAGATATCAATGTGTCCAAAGGTTGCCATTGCCTTAGTAACAACTTTGTCAGCGATACCATCTTCAGTTAAATCCACATCCATGAATTCAACCTTACGGCCACGCTTTTCGATCAATGCACGGGTGTCGTCCCAACCTTCAGTCCCAAATGTTGGAATGAAAATGTCTGCGCCCGCTTCAGCCATGGCTACAGCGTAGCCTTGGCCCAGCCCGGTGTTACCACCGGTGATGATTGCAACTTTACCAGCCAAGCTGAACCAGTCCAACTTGAACTTGTTCAGTGATTCTTGGTTGTGTTCAATCTCTTCTCTGGATTGTGCCATATTAAATTTACCTCCGAAAAATTAAGTGATTACCGTAATTGATGCATTTCAACTGGATCCATGTCATCGTAAGTTTGGTTTTCGCCACACATAGCCCAGATGAATGAGTAGTTCGTTGTACCAAAGCCACAGTGGATAGAGTAACTTGGGTTTACAACGGCTTGGTCAGGTTCCAACCAGATATGCTTCGTGTTTTCTGGAGTTCCCATGAAGTGAGCAACACGAGTATCCTTTGAGCCGAATTCAGTGTAAAGGTAAGTTTCCATCCGACGTGCATGGGTATGCGCTGGCATTGTGTTCCATGAATTACCTGGTTCAAGAACGGTGTAACCCATTTGTAATTGGCAGGTATCCATGATAGAAGCATCAATGTACTTGTGGATAGTCCGCTTGTTCATGTGCTCTTGGTCACCAATAGGCATTGCGATAGCGTCTTTGTAAGACAACTTCTTGGATGGATATGCACGGTGAGCTGGCGTAGAAACAACGTAGAACTTAGCTGGCTTCTTAGGATCTACAGATTCGAATTGAACATCCTTAGTACCCATGCTGATGTAATAGCCATCATGAGGTGCAATTGCTTCTTCTTTACCATCAATCGTAACTTTACCTTCGCCACCGATGTTGATGAAACCAAGTTCACGACGTTGTAAGAAGTATTCCACGCCCAATTCATTACTCAATGCAATTGAAAGAGGCTTGTCAACTGGTGTAACACCACCGAAGATCATCCGGTCGTTGTATGTATAAGTCAACAAAACGTCGCCTGGGTTGAAAATCTTTTCCATTAAGAATTGATCACGTAATTCATCCGTGTTGTAATGGTCAATATCCTTAGGACTGTGTGCGTACTTCGTTACCATGCTAAATGCCATGTTTGTTTCCTCCAATTTTCTTATTTGGAAATCGCGTTTCCTTTTTGACAAAATCAGCATATATCCTAACGCGTTAAAAAGCAAGCTTTTTTCTGGATGCTTTTCGCTAAAGTAAGAAAACGCTTTCAACAAAAGCCGAGAAGACGCTGTTTACAGGCAAAAAAATATTTTTTAAAATTTATGTGAGTAGCCGTCCACTTCTGTCAACTAGTTCATTTCTTGACAATCATTAACGATTTCCTGATTGGAAATATCCTGTTCCCCGTCAATCCGGAAGTTATTTCCACATTTTCATTGTGCACAAACTGTCAATCTTGACCTGACATTTCAAAGCTGTAAGATTAATACTGTTAAGAGATTAGGAGGCTTTAAAACATGCGTACACAAAAGATTCATATCGATCCCAAAGAATTTGCCTATCACTTTGTTGACTCCATTGCCAAAGATGACATCTCTAAAGCAAACACCCAGGATAAGGCAAAAGAACAGCTTTTCGCTTATCTAACGGCATACGTGCTGATCGAGCAATTTAACTCTTCCGAGGCCAGTGAGTTTCTGGATGGCACTCAAAAAAAGGTTGAGGACTTGTCAATGACTGAATTTCTCAAACTAATTTCTCAGAGATCTGACTTCAGCCCCTTGAAAAAATAATTTTCTCGAGTCAAAAAATACTGATTTAATCACGATTCTAGCAGGAATCTGATTATTAATCAGTATTTTTTTATTTGACATATTGTTTTGTAAGCGATTACTATAGGCATGCTTTAATAATAAATTTGGAGGCCCTATCATGGACAAGAAAAACATTGTATTAAACACATTGGTTTTCAATCAGCAACACGATAACGGTGAATCACAACTCAACATGCTGAAGCGGGTTGTTAATTTTGGTATTCAACAGGCTGAGGTTCGGCGAGAGTTCTTTGACGACCCAGCAAAAGAAGCTAATGACATCAAGAATTTTGTTTCTGAACACCAATTAAAACTGTTCTACAGTGTGCCAGAAACCATTTTCACAGATAATGGCGATCTGAATCCGGAACTATCTACATACTTTGCCGAGGCAAAATCTATGGGTGTTAGTTCACTCAAAATGAACATTGGTGGTTTTGACAAATTCAGTGGTGACTTGCATTCAGCACTCCGTGAGTACGCAGAATCTGACATTGAATTCAATGTTGAAAATGATCAATCAATTGCTAACGGGAGTACCAAAAACATTCTGAAATTCTTGAATGCCGCTAAGGACAGTGATCTCGACATTAAGTTTGTTTTTGATCTTGGCAACTGGCGCTTCGTTAATGAGAATGAACTCGACGCCGCAAAATCTCTCAGCCCATATACACGCTACATTCATGTGAAAAATGATGTTTTAGGTGGCAAAAAACCACAGGTTGTCTCTTTGGATACTGGTGTAATTGATTGGCATTCGGCTCTGGAAATTTTACCCAAAAATTTACCAGTTGCCTTAGAATACCCAGCAAGTGACGATGAAATTAATCACGGGATTGATTTACTTATTAATAATTAAAGCCTAATTATCAACTCTTTAATAATCATTTAAAAGGCCAAAAATTCAGTTAATTTTTGGCCTTTTTGGTTTTTATTTTCAAATGCCCGACGCGATAATAGTTAACATTCATTTACATTTATCTTGAAATTAGGTATTATGAATTCAAAAGTGGCATCTGCTTGTAGAGATGCTAACGGGGTGAAAAGAATGTCAGCTGATAAATTATATGGCACGGTTTTAGTACGTGCAAAGGAAATTATGGACTTCATTGCCCAAACAGACTCTAATCCGACGTTAAAAGAAATAAGCGATGGCACAAATATGACTAGCTCAACAGCATCCAAAATATTGACGACGCTTGATGTTTTAGGCCTGGTGAGTCGGACTGAGGACGATAAAAGTTACAAATTAGGAATGGAACTCTTTCGTTATGGACAAAGGGTTGCCGCCAGTTTTGATATTCGTGCAATGACTAAAATTCCGCTTTCAAAATTAAGGGACGAAACTTCTGAAACCATCAACCTTGGAGTCATCGCCAATCATCGTGTCTCCCTAATAGAAAAATATGAAAGTACACAGAGTGTCAATTTGAAGTCTCAAATTGGTGGCCAGATGAATCTTTACTCCTCCTCAATGGGCAAGGCGATGTTAGCCACCCTCGATGCTCAGGAACTAAATGATTACTTTTCCCACGTTGGTCCCTTAAAACAAGTTGGTCCGAACACAATTACGGATCAAGAGAAGTTGAAAGAAGACCTTGCCCTAGTTCGCGAACGCGGTTACTCGATTGATAATGAGGAAAATGAACCAGACGTCTACTGCATTGGGTTTTCATTGAAGAAAAACAATCGCCTATACGGCGCCTTCTCAATTACAACGCCAAAGTACCGCATGTCAATTGACAGACAAGGTTCCTTTATTAACTTTGCCAAGCGGGCTCAAAAGGATATCCTCAAATTTCTATAATGGATTCGCCAACACACAAAGGAAAAAATCTATTTACTTCCTTATGTCTGGGATTCGCAGTCGACTACGTTCGAATCAAAAAGGACAGATGCCATACCACTTGGTAATGGTGCCTGTCCTTTTAACCCGCCTAAAATTAACTATCGGCCCTTAGAACTCCGTCTCCAACCCCCGGTTATAATAATCCAAATAACACCGCAACGTCGCCGGGTCCACCTCAATTCGCGTCACACTCGCGTTCACCGGGTCGACCATCCCTGCGCCGTTATCGCCGTTCAATGCCAACAATAGCAGCATTTTAACCGTCCAACCGTGGCCCACAATTAACAGCTTGTCGTTTGGCCTAGCCGTCACAGTCTCCCTGACAAAGTGTTGAATGCGTTGGCGGACAGCCGCCATGCTTTCTCCGGCCACCGTGTGCGTGTATGTCGCCGTCACCTCTTGCGTTCTGGCGTCAAAGGCCGCCGGATACCTTGCCATCAAATCACGCGTCATACAGCCATTCCATGCCCCGTATGAAAGTTCCACAATCTCCGGTGAAATTTCTACTGGACACTGGGCGAATTCATTTAAAATTTTGGCTGTTTGACGTGCTCGTTGCAACGGACTACAAATAATTCCAGCCATCTCCGCCACTGGAAAAGCTGCACGCAACTGCCGCGCCTGCAACATTCCCTGTGGTGTCAGCATAGTTTCCGCCGTATCCAGAATTCCCTGTTTTTTTCCTGCTTGGTTCGCCCACGTTTGGCCGTGACGAACGACGTAAAACGTTGTCATGTACTCACCTCTACGTTCGACTCCTATATTAAATTGGGAATATAACTCAGCCAAAATCCATGTTATGCTAGGATGTATAATCTACTTAGGGATTATCACGATCGGAGGCACCAATGTTAACGCCACTTTTTAAACGCGAAAATCTCAGCGATATCGCCATTGCCATTGATGGATTTGTTAAATTAACACAAATTCCAACGGCTTTCTTCAGCCTGGATGGCACCCTTATTAAGGATCAAACGATTTATTCATCCTTCCAAGAAGCCATTACAGATATCAAATTCAAACAAGTCACACTATTCCCAGCTGCACTAAACTATCACCTATTCGGGTTTGCCATTTGTGACACCACCCACGTCACGGCCGCACGCCTAGACCTTTGCCGGAGTTACCTTGAGCAAACGATGACCCAGGCCCTCCCCACCGCGGCTAGCGTGTCCGTCTGGGCGTCTCTACCACCCAACCAAACACTTTCCCTGACGCAACTGTTGACCCAGGTGAGCCATCACTATTTTCCCGATACGCTCACGACGCCCGTCGCCCCGGCTGTTTCCCGTCCCTCACCAACCAAAGACATCATCACCCAGACCATCAATTTTGTCGGCGAACACTTAGACGAGCCCATTTCACTCGATCAGGCAGCCAATCAGGTCTATCTATCCAGCTCCTACCTCAGCCGGCGCTTTAAGCAGACCCTCCACGTGAACTTCGGTGACTACGTTCTGTATCGGAAAATTGCGCAAGCCCAGGCAGAACTCTGCCTGACAGACGCCGATGTTCAGCAGATTGCCAGCAATCTTGGCTTTTCACAAACCAGTTACTTTACCCGCGCTTTCAAGCGGATCACGCAGGTCACGCCGTCCACTTATCGTAAAGAAAAGAGCGGCGTGCAACAGGTTTACACGGTCCCCCGGCCTGCCACTTGTGATCCCCATGCCACAATCTATGACATCACCAAGCAATTTTTCGACGACCATCAGATTAAATTCATGACCCAGCTGGCCAACGGCTATCCGTTCATCGGCGCCATCGGCAACCTGATGAATCTGCCGCACCAAAGTGGTTGGATCTACCTGGTCGACTGCGTGCAGCCACCAACGCCGGCCAGCGAAATTCTGGCCGACACCTGCTCCGTGGTCCAGTGGATCTACACCGACAACATTTACTAATCCTACCTAACCATTCGCCTGCGGCTGCTGGAGGTTCCGGTTGCTATGGGGACCGCCTGCGGCCTAAGGAACGGTCCTCCGGCTCGGTTTGAAGACTGATAAAAACCATCAGTCTCCAAACTCGTCCCACGGCGTAACCTGAGTAAATCACTCAGCTAACGCCGTTGTCACAGCTACCTCCACCTCCAGCCTCCTCCGGCTAGCATGGTATTTTACCATTTTGTCGGTGTCCATCTCTGCCACGCTACATTTACCATTCGACATTTGTCGTTTAGCGGCATTGCAACAACGTAGGCGTGCGTTCGCCAAATTTAGGCTCAGCCGTGGGATTTGGTTCGCCAACTTTTCATTGTCGAAACGTGTGTCAGATGGCAACTGGCTCCGCTTAACACTGATAACCAAACAATCCAAGCCCAGGATTATTCGGTTATCACCGTTAATGCTCACCAGCTAACCGCCATCTGCCACACTCTTACCCACAGCGTTCCAGCCTAAAATTTGGCGAACGGTAAGCCGGCCTACTTAAACAAGTCTTATATCCAACTTAAACAATCATATATCGTAAAGGGCCTGGGGCATCTGTCCCAGGCCCTTTATGTCGTCCAAATATACTGCTAATACCCACACATCTCCGCAATCACCTGCGCCAAGACGTCTTGCTTCGTCCGTGGTTTCACTGCCGAAATGCCGTCCGCTCGCAACGCTGCCGCCGTGGTGTCACCCAGCACGTAGTACGTCGCTTGCTGCCAGCCCGCCGCCGGCAATTGTGCTTGCAACGTACGTAGCCGTTGCCAATTACTTGGACTGGTCACCAGCACCTTGTCAAACGTCTCCGGTCGCAGTCGCTTCACAATCGCCGCTTCATCCGCCGGGGACCACCGATTGCGGTAGATTACCACTGGTATTCCCAGCCGCAATTCTGGCAGGCGCTGGGCGTGATCGCCCAACAACCACGTCAGTCTAGCCGTCGCTGGCAAGTGACTGAGCGGCGCAATCAACCCCCGTTGACTCTCCGTTGCCGCCACGACTATTGGATTGGGCACCGCCCGCAACATCTCGGCCATCTTGGTGCTCAGCACGTAGATCGTCGCGGTCGTATTTACGCGGGCCCATTTTGCTAAATACGTGGTGACCCCAAAGTGACTGGTCAGCACCAACGCCGTGCTCGCCGCAATCTGTGTTCGTTGCGCCGCCGTTAGCTCTGTTGGCACCAACTCTCGCAGCGGGGCATACACAATCGTTGTGTGCGCGGCCAATTGCTCCTGCAACGGTCGCGCGACCCGTTCCTGCGGATACGTTAACAACCATGCCAACGCCATCCCTCCCTACTTGAGCCGCTGTGGCAACCCGCTCACGACGAAGGTCACCGCCGTCGCTGCTCGTGCTAAGCGTTGATTCACTTCGCCATACAAATCGCGCAGCAACCGCGTCTGCAACGTCGCCGGCACAATGCCTAAACCCACTTCGTTGGTCACCACGATCACGTGAATGTCGTGGGTCGCCACAACCTGAATGATCCGTTGCCATTCGTCCAAAATTTGCTTGCGAATGTGCGCCAAATCTTCACGACTGGCCTGCGCCAACACGTGATCGAAATCCGGGTCCTGCTGTGCCGTCGCGAGGTCAGCCACCAAATCATAAAACAAATTCGTCGTCAGCATCGTCGCGTCGTCCACCAGATAATCACGGTAGGGATCGGTCGCTAACAGGTCATCCACCTGGCGATAGCGTTCGGCCGTCACCCACTGTGCCGGTCGCCGCTGTTGATGGCGTTTGATCCGCAGCTGCATTTCCGCATCAGGATGTTTGACCACCCCCGTCGCCACGTAGCAGACCGATTGATCTGCCGGACACTGGCTCTCAGCAAACGCCGACTTGCCGCTTTTGGCGCCGCCCGTAATGAGTGTTAACCTTCCCATAACGTTCTCGCCTCCATCCGCTTAGTCTTCAGCTAAGGTCGCGTCAAACGCTGCGTCGAAGCCCGCAATCGTCCGGTCAATGTCATAATCTGTGTGCTTGGTCGATAAGAAATTCGTTTCGTACTGTGATGGCGCCGTGTAAATGCCTTGCGCCAACAGTTGCCAGTAAAATTTGGCAAAGAACGCCACGTCACTCTGCTGCACGTCCGCGAAATTGTTCACCGGGCCCGCGTTAAAGAAGTAACTCCACATCGTCCCTACGTGGTGCACGGTAACGGGCACGTGATGCTTGTCGGCCATGGCCTTGATACCGTCAACCAGCCGCGTCACTTTACGATCCATCGCCACGTACTGTTCGGGGTCCAACTGATCAATCGTGGTAATCCCCGCCGTCATGGCCAACGGATTCCCGGATAGCGTCCCGGCATGGTAAATCCGCCCGGACGGCGTAATCTGTTCCATAATGTCTTGCCGACCACCAAAGGAACCGACAGGCAGACCGCCACCAATGACCTTACCCAACGTCGTCAGGTCAGGCGTAATGCCAGTCAGTCCTTGGACACCGTGGTAACCTGCGCGGAACCCAGACATCACTTCATCAAAGATCAAGAGTGCCCCGTTGTCCGTCGTCAGTTGCCGCAGTGTCTTTAGAAATTCAAGTGTCCCCGGAATGACGCCCATGTTGCCGGCTACGGGTTCCACAATGATACAGGCAATCTCATCCCCATGATTGGCAAACAGCTCACTGATGGCTGCCACGTCGTTATACGGCACCGTATACGTGTCGTACGCGAACTCGGCAGGGACCCCCGGTGACGTGTTGATGCCAAAGGTGGCCATCCCCGACCCAGCGTCGACCAGCAGTGAGTCACTGTGGCCGTGGTAGTTCCCAATAAATTTCACAATTTTATCTCTGTGGGTGAAGCCCCGGGCCAACCGAATGGCGCTCATCGTGGCCTCGGTCCCGGACGACACCATCCGCATCATTTCCATGGATGGCACAATCTTTTGGACGAGTTCGGCCAGTTGCGTTTCTAGTTCGGTTGGTGCGCCGTAGCTGGTACCGCGTTCGGCCGCCGTTTGTAGCGCGTGAATCACGTGGTCATCGGCATGGCCGAGAATCAGTGGGCCCCACGACATCACGTAATCAATGTAGGTGTTGTCATCAATGTCGGTGATGTACTGGCCCTTTCCCTTTTTAATAAACAGCGGATCCCCGCCAACGTTCTTGAACGCACGGACGGGGCTGTTGACCCCACCCGGCATGATTTTGCTGGCCTCGGCAAAGGCGCGGCGTGATTTTTCAATATTCATCAGATTAACTTCCTTCTCAGCTTAGTTTAACCGGGCGGCAACGTCCTTGGCGAAATAGGTAATGATCAGGTCCGCGCCGGCACGCTTCATGCCCACCAACATCTCGTCCACAATCTTATCCTCGTCGATCCAGCCGTTCTGCGCGGCGGCTTTGACCATCGCGTACTCACCGGAAACGTTGTAGGCGACCAGTGGCAAAATGGTGTGGTCGCGAATCTCGCGCATCACATCGAGAAATGCCAGTGACGGCTTGACCATGACGAAGTCGGCGCCTTCCTTTTCATCGCTGACGACTTCGCGCATTGCATCCAAGCGGTTAGCCGGGTCCATTTGATAGCCCTTGCGATCGCCAAATTCCGGCGCGCTGTTGGCCGCATCCCGGAATGGCCCGTAGAATGAGGACGCGTACTTGACCGCGTACGACATGATTGGCGTTTCCTGGAAGCCCGCCTCGTCCAGCCCAGCACGGATGGCTGCCACGTAGCCGTCCATTGCGTTCGATGGCGCAATGATATCGGCCCCCGTAGCGACTTGGCTCACGGCCGTCTTGACGATGTACACCAGGGACTCGTCGTTTAACACGCGACCGTCCTTGACCAGGCCACAGTGGCCGGTACTAGTGTATTCACACAAGCAGGTGTCCGCAATGACAATCAGGTCCGGGTAGGCCGCCTTAATCTTGCGGGTCGCCTCTTGCACGATGCCATTTTCTTCCCAGGCGCTCGTGCCGACCTCATCCTTGTGATCTGGCAAGCCAAACAGAATGATGGCTTGAATGCCACGGTCCACGATGTCTTTAATTTCATCTAAAATACTGTCCATCCCAAATTGGTAGACGCCGGGCATCGACTTGATCTCTTGCTTGCCGGTAATGTTAGCGTCGATAAAGACGGGCATGATCAGGTCTGACTTGTTGAGATGGGTCTCCCGTACCAAATCCCGCATAGCTTTGCTGCTCCGTAAACGACGATGACGATCAAATGTAACCATAATTAATTCTGACTCCCTTTCATAATGCCAAATTTATCTTGTGCCAATAGATGCTGTGCAACCAATTTGCCCAAGTGGTCGGTGACCTGTCCCCGTTGTGTTTCGCGTAAGACATGCTGCCCATCCGTCGAGGCAATCAACCCTTCAAAGGTCACGTGATCGCCGTCAACGACCGCAAAGCCGCCGATGGGGAAGGTACACGTGCCCCCAACTTCTCGTAAATACTCCCGCTCAATACCCACGCAAGTTGCGGTATGGGGATCGTTAATCGTCGCCAGAATCTGCCGCACGTCGGCATCGTCTTCGCGACACTCAATGGCCATGGCGCCCTGCCCCATGGCGGGTAAGAGCACGTCCTTTAACGACCAGCGGTAACGGCCCGTCAGATCAATGCCTAAGCGGTTCAACCCGGCCTCAGCCAAGACTACCGCGTCCAAATTCTCAGTATCCAGCTTCTTCACCCGGGTATCCACGTTGCCGCGGGTCGGGATAATTTCCAAATCCGGCCGCAGGTGCAGCAGTTGCCCCTGACGCCGCGAGCTGTTCGTCCCAATGCGAGCATGCTGTGGCAAGTCCGCCAGACTACTAATCGGCCGCCGACTGATCAAACAGTCATACGGTGAATTTCGCTGCGGCACCGAGCCAATCATCAGACCGGCTGGCAGCACGGGCATCACGTCCTTGAGGCTGTGGACGGCAAAATCAATCTCGCCGGATTTCAATTCATTTTCCAGTTCCTCCACGAAGACGCCCTTGCCGCCAATCTTCTGGAGGCTATCCTTCAGGTTCACGTCGCCCGTGGTGACAATTTGCTTGATTTCAAAGGTGACCTGCGGAAATCTGGCGTGCAAGTCGTCCGCCACCATTTGCGTTTGGGTCATCGCCAACAGACTGCGTCGACTGCCAATAATAATTTTATTCTTCATGAACGTGTTGCGCCCCCGCACTTAGATTATGTAGTCCGAATATCCGGCAAAAGAAATTAATGTCGGCATCAGCTGTTGAATCTACCGATAATTCTTTGATTTCTTTGATGGGATCCTTAATCATTTGGTTAATGACCCCCTTCATGTGCTTGCTGATCACCTTGCGTTGGTGCGCGTCCAGATCAGGCAGCTGCCGCAAGAGACCGTCATAGGACGTCGCCTCAACGCTCAGCGCCTGTTCCCGTAACGCCCGGATCACCGGCACGATGTTGAGTTGCTTCTGCCACAGGAAGAAGTCGGCCACTTCCGGCTCTACCGCGGCCGCCATCGCTGCGAACATGGCTTGCTTCTGTGTCTCATTTTCCGAAATGATAGCCTGCAGGTGATCGATATCAAAATACGGAATGGCGGCGGTCAACGCCGTCACATCCACATTGCGGGGCATGCCCAAGTCAATGACCACCGGTTGAGTCGCCCGTAACGCCACGACCTGTGCCGCCGGTATGATGGGTTGTCGCGCCGCCGTTGCCAGGACCACCGCATCTACCTTTTTCAACGTAGGGGCCAATTCTGTCCACGGTGCACTCGTCACGACCGGGTACCGGGCCGTCAGCGTGTCCGCAATCTCGTGGTGGCGATTGAGCGCGACGATTTCCGTAAAGCCCATCGTACTGGCATTGCGCACAACCTGTTGGCCCATTTGACCCAGGCCGACCACTGCCAAGCGCTTGCCCTTCACGCCACCGAGCTGGACCTTGATCTGGTGAAGGCCCGCCTGACTCGACGTTTGGGCAAATTCACTCACACGATACTGGGTATGCATCCGCTTGGCAAAGGTAATCGCCTGGCGGAACAGGTGATTCAACATCACGCCCGGGGTGCCGTTCTCATCGGCGACCGCAAACGCAGCCTTCACTTGCCCCAGAATTTGCGGCTCCCCTTTGATGATTGAATCCAGTCCGGTCGCCACGTTTAAAAGTTGACCCACGGCTTCCTCCTGAACCTGCACCTCCGCGTATGCTTTGAGTTCGTCAACCGTCACGTGAAACCAGCTGGCTAAGAACCGCTTGATGTAGTAGCGACCCGTGTGAATTTGATCCACAACCGCGTACACCTCGGTCCGGTTACAAGTTGCTAAAATTACGTTTTCAAAAATACTTTTTTCGGCGTTCAATTGTCGATTAGCCCGTGGTAAATCTTCCTTCGCGAAGACAAAATTTTCACGAACTGCGGCTGGCAGTCGGTGATAATTGAGGCTAACACACATCATATACATGCCCATTACTCCTTTCGATCACGCCACGATTGTGTGCGTAACCAGTGCTGAATTTCCTGACGAATTTGCTTGGCTTGGTGGGGCGAACGGCCGGCCGTTGAGACGGTGACCATCACCGAATCACTAGTTGCCACCGCCACGTTGTAGAAGTCCGAGTTGCCCTTGTCACTCGCGTTGTTGACCAACTGACCGGGCGTGGCCTCCGCCTTCACCCGTTGATTAACGGCGGGATCGTCCGTGCAGGCAATAATGACCAGCGCGTTGGCCACAGCCGCCCGGGTGTATGGCTGTTGTAGCCAGTGCACCGTGGTCGGGTCAATGGCCGCCGCCAACGCAGGGCTGACGACCGTCACGTCCGCTGCCGCTGCCAAGAGGCCACGGACTTTGCGCGCAGCGACCTGACCACCGCCAACCACCGCCACCGGTTTGCCCGCGATATTTAACATGATTGGATAAGGGCTTTTCACCGTGAGACCTCCTTAGACGTGGCCGAATCCGCTAAAATCTGCTCGATCAGATCCATGTCCAAGTTGTCTTCGAGGACCTTTGCCAGCTTGTCGTACTGGGCCTCTTTGTAGGCCGTCAACGACAGGGTCGTATCCACTAGCGGTTGCAGGCCCTTGGCCACGCGCAACTGATTCAGGAGGTGGCGCGTCCATTCGGCGTTGTCAAAAATACCGTGCAGGTAGGTGCCCCAGACTTGACCACTCGGTGAAACGGCCCCATCTTCCCGGTCCGTTGCCTCACCATTGTTGGTGGTAATCGTCGCAAACGGCCGTGCGTTCGGCCCCAGAACCGTGGCGCCCATGTGAATCTCGTAGCCTTGCAACTCGTCGTGGCCGTGTAAGGCGGTTGCCTGCGTCGTGGTTTTGGTTTGGTTAAAGGTGGTCACGGTATCCAGCAATCCCAGGCCCGCCTGTTGGGTGATTGGCGACTCGATCCCGGTCGGATCATTTAACGTCTGCCCCAGAATCTGGTAACCGCCACAGATGCCGACAATCATCCGGCCTTTTTGAGCCACGCGATTGATGGCTGGTACAAACTGGGCCTCCTTGAGTACTTGTAAATCTTCATTAGTATTTTTACTGCCCGGAATGATCAACAGGTCGGGTTCGCCCAGCTCGTCCGCGAACCGCACGTAACGAACGGACACGTCCGGCTGAATTTCCAGGCTATGAAAGTCAGTAAAGTTAGAAATTTTTGCCAAATCTAAAACGGCCACGTCCAACGCCTTGCTCTGATCGACGCGTCGGGACTTACGGGTCAAAGCCACGCTATCCTCTTCATCGAGATCCACGTCGGCCATCGGCACCACGCCAATCACGGGAACACCCGTGAGGTCCGTAATCATTTTGTTACCCGATTCCAGCAATCGCTTATCCCCGCGGAATTTATTAATGATGATGCCCTTGATGCGCTTTTGATCTGCCGGTGGCAGGAGCTTGATCGTGCCATAAATAGCGGCGAACACGCCCCCCTTATCGATGTCGGCGACCAAGACGACTGGTGCGTCGGCCATCCGTGCCATCCCCATGTTAACGATGTCGCGGTCGTTTAAATTAATTTCGGCGGGACTGCCCGCCCCCTCCAACACCATCACGTCATTTTCTGCGGCCAGTGAGTCGTAAACGGCCTGGACCCGCGTCCGCAGTTGGGGTTTGTATTGGTAATAGCTCACGGCGTCCATGTCGGCGAGCACGTGACCCATCACGATCACCTGAGAATCCTTATCCGTCGACGGTTTTAAGAGTACGGGATTCATCCGCGGATCGGGTTTAATCCCAGCGGCTTCGGCTTGAAAGACCTGCGCGCGGCCCATTTCGTCGCCGTGCTCAGTAATAAATGAGTTCAGCGCCATGTTCTGCGACTTGAAAGGGGCAACCCGCAATCCCCGTTGATGGAGAATTCGGCAAAGCCCGGCCGCCACCCAACTCTTGCCAGAATCTGAAGCCGTGCCTTGAAACATAATTGCTTGCGTCATCGTTTTCACTCTCCTTTGGCCAAAGCGGCCCGTAACGTTTGTTGTAGTTGTTGATCAGCAAATAGTGCTTCTGAATTTTGATACAGAGGTAAGCCTAATCGTTGACTGAGTTGAACCAGCCAGGGTTGTTCCAGCTGACTACGCTTGAGTAACGCCGCGTCAGCAAATACCTGATCCTTGGGCCCTTCCTTCACGATGTGGCCGGCGTTCAACAGGTAAAAGTAATCGCCAATCTCATACATGAAGTCCATGTCGTGGCTCGACAAAATAATCTTCTGACCGCGAGCCACTAACCCTTTGATGAGCGCCAGCATGCGGGCGCGACCATCCGGATCCAGCCCGGAAGTGGGTTCATCCAGCAACAGCCATTCCGACCGCAACACCAGGATGCCCGCAATGGCTACCCGTTTTTTCTGGCCGCCACTCAAATACTGAATGGGTCGGTTCGCTAGCGCCTGAATGTCCAGTTCCGTTAACACCTGGTCCACCCGCCGATCAATTTCTGCTTGGGGTAATTTCAAATTGTGTAAAGCAAACGCGATGTCATCCTTCACGATTGAGTAGAAGATCTGCTGATCAGAATTCTGAAACACGATGCCAATTTTTTTGCGCAACGCATTGAGACCTTTTTTACGGTAATCAATCGGTTGGTCGTCCACCAGAATGTTGCCGCTGGTGGGCCGGAGGATGCCGACTAAGTTTAAGAACAGCGTCGATTTACCGGAACCGTTGGGACCAATCAGGCCAATCACATTTTGCCCCGGCTGACCCAGCTTTAACGAAATATCTTGTAAAATGGTTCGCTGTGGCTCGTAACCAAAATTCAAATGCTGCAGTTCAATCATGGTTCCGGCCCCTTTACGTAAAATTCACCCTGATAGAGTTTGGCGTCTAACGCGTATACCATTTGTTCATAATTGACCATGACCTGTTCAAACAACATCTTGGCGAGGATTCCCGACGAATGGACCATCAGGTGCAGGTTGTCATAGCCAAACCGAAGCTTCTGTGCCTGATAAATCTGCTCGAACGCCTCGATAAAAATGAAAATAAAGCGATACATCAGCATGGTTTCTTCAATCAAGATGTTGGGTAGATGCGTCCACTTGAGAAAGCCAATGATCTGTTGAAACGGCGTGGTCAAAGCAAACCAGTAGGTACAAACGATGGCGGTTCCTGCCTGAACGGCGACCGCAATCCCCCGTGGCAACATCACCTTGGACAACCCGATGTACCCGCCAAAAAGTTTCAGGGGCGCATAGATTTGCTGCGGATCAGTTCCCGCCGTGAACACAATCCCGATAATACTTAGCAGGAGGAACGGCAGGAGCGCATAAAACCATTTAAAATACTGATGCCACGACACGTGCGTCAGGTAAACCGTGTTCCAGGCCACCGCCACCAGCAAGACCGGCTTGAGCGCCATGATCGGTTGAAACGCAATGATCATCCCAATCAGCCAGCACAACGCCTTAAGTTGCGGCGACCACTGGACAATCCGGTTGGCATAAGCATATTTATCAATCGTTAGCATACGATCCCTCTTTTTTTACGCGCCCGTCGTTGGCTTCGGCTGTTTCGCCTGATCCTCCAACTGTTTCAGTGCTTTTTTCTTACCGTGCGCGCTGCCAATCACGTAGGCAATGATTCCCGTACCCAGAGATCCCTGCAGCGTAAACAGCAAGCTTTCAATCTCAGCAGAAGGCGGCGTCCACAGCGGATGGGCCCACACTTTGTAGCTGGGATCATTCTTGAGAATCTGCGCGGTCCCCTGATCGTCGCTTCCGCTGAACGTTCCCTGACTACTGATCAGAAACGGCGTCACCACTAAGATGATTACGAACAGCAACAGAATCAAATTTTTCTTCGTCGTTTTGCTCATCCCAAGGCACTCTCCTTCCACAGGTTATTGCTGATGACCAGGTTGTACACAATCACGGTCAAGAGGCCTTCCGCAATGGCTAACGGAATTTGCGTGACGGCATAGATGCCTAGGAACTTAACGGCCGCGCCCCACATCCCCGTATTCGGATCGGGAAAGACCACCGCCAGCTGAAACGCCGTGGTAATGTAGGTCGACCAGTCGGCCAGCATCGCGCACAGAAACAGGGAAACGGAACGGTTCACTTTGAAGGCTCGGCATAATTTCCAAACGGCAAAGCCGACTAGCGGTCCCACAATCGTCATGGAAAATTCGTTGGCACCCAAAGTCGTCAGTCCCCCGTGGGCTAGTAGCAGGGCTTGAAAGAGTAAGACGATGACGCCCAAGACCGCCATCACGCCGGGACCGAACATAACGGTCCCCAGGCCGACACCGGTGGGATGCGAACATGATCCCGTCACGGATGGCAATTTAAGTGAGGACAGGACGAAGACGAAGGCCCCACACAACGCCAACATGATTTTCGCGTTCTGTTGGGAAGACGTCACGATCCGTTTCATCCGGTATAGGCCGTAGACAAAGAACGGTGCGGCGGCGGCAAACCAGAAGAGACACCACTTGGGTGGTAACATCCCTTCCATGATGTGCATGGCGTAAGCGTCTTGCGGATAGAGCGTGAAATAGGCAGCCGAGATGGCCGCAATGATGACGCCCATTTTCAGTGACAATTTAGTGTTTAGAATTTTCATGTTGCGGATTCCCCCTTGTGGTGTGTTTCAAAATTAACGTGGTAAAGTAAGGCAACTTGTCCGTCGGGTGATAGTCGGCCATGGTCTTGATGCGTTCGTCGGCCATGGATGCGTTGGTAACGACGGTCGCCTGTCCCAGCAAGTCGCGCTGAGCTAACAAGTTGTACACGTCGGTGAAGCGGGTGGCCACTTTCATAATCACCACGTTGTCATTTTGGTCAATGGCCGTTTCGATTTTTTCTAACGGGGCCGTGGCCGGGACGATTTCTAACAACTCATCATCCAGTACCAGTGGCGTCGAGATGCTCGCCGCAATCTGACTGTACGCGGAGATCCCCGCAATGGTCACGACGTTAATCTGGGTGTGAAGTAAGTCCACGATATAGCTGTAGGTACTGTAGATGGACGGATCGCCCAACGTCAGGAAGCCGACCTCTTGGCCAGCCTTGACGTCGGCCACAATTTCAGCCGCAATCGTTTGCCACTGGTGCGCCCGGATTGCCCAGTCGCCCCCCATAGGAAAGTGCCGCCGCTTAATCGTTAAATCGGCAGGCAGGTACGGCTTAGCAATGGTTTCGGCGACGCTGGTGGCGCCGCGATGAGCTTGCGGCGTATAGAGCACGTCGAGTTGGCGGATGGTCTGAACCGCCTTAAGGGTTAAGAGGTCGCTGTCGCCAGGACCAACCCCGATGCCCCAAAATTTAGTCATGTGTGTCGCTTCCTTTCACGGCCTGAGCCAGATGCGTAATGAATACTTGTTGGATTGTGGGATAGGCACCCAAGCCCGTCAGTACCGGGGTGACCCCGATGCCGGCGGCTTTGAGCTGTTGCTGCCATGACGTCTTTTCTGCCGACGCCATGTCGTGATGTGCGTGGTTACCCGCCACCAGCATGAACGGTTGGAGCGTGACAGCGCGCACGTCATCGCGTTTTAGCCGCCGTAACTCGAGAGCGAAATCCGGGTAGCTTTCGACAGCGCCCAGGTAGTGCCCGGTGCCCATCAACATGTGATCAAGACACGCATAGGTGGCAAAGGTCTGGTGCGCGGTGCCGTGGCCCATCCACAGAACGCCCGTGTGCGGCTGCGTGACGGGATGCAGTTCCTGTAAGAACTGTGTTGCCTGTTTGAAATCCGCCTCCGTCGTCAGCAACGGTTGGCCCACGATGACCTGGTCAAATTGGTCCCGGCAAGCCGCAACGGCCGTTTGGACCTGGGCAAATTCAATACCCGCAATCAAATGTAGCGACTGAACCCACAGCGTAGTGAACCCTTGCGTGTGAATCTTATGTAAGGCCGTTTGCGGTGAATCAATCGTCACCCCTTCGTTAGCGGCAATCCGTTGCCGGACAATGCTAGAGGTGAACGCCTGAAAGATGGTCGCTTGCGGATAGGCGCGTTGAAAGGCCGCGGCCGTCGCATCAATCGTGGTGTGGCGGGTCTGCGGATACGTGGTCCCAAAGCTAACTAATAGAATTGCTGTCTTGGTCATGTTGCTGGACCCCTTTCAAAAACGCCAAGATGTCTTCACGATTGGTCGAAACTAGCTGCGCCGTTGCGCCCCGTTCTTGTAGCGCCGCTTGAACCCGTGGCCCCATGGCAATCAGGGTTAATTGCGCCGCACGCAGATCCTGCTGAAAATCATGGACACTCTGTGAACTTGGAAAAATAATGGCTTGAAACTCGTCCAGCTCCCAGGTGATTGGCGTGGCCACCGTCGTTAACTGGTACGTGGCCAGGCCACCAGCGGCTAACCGTCCCGCCTCGCCGATGACTAAGGCGTTGGCGGTCTGCGGCGTTGCGATCACGTCATCGGCCAATAGTCCCTGTCGACGCAGGTGCTTCGCCACAGCCGTGTTGACCGCGATGATCCGCAAGTGCGCCAGTGTGCGTTGGTCCTGGCCCGCTGCGAGCAAGCGTTTGAGGAAGTAATCATAGGCCCGCCCATCAGTCACGACCAGCGCGTCCACCTGACTGAGGTCCGGCAGCGTAAAGTCGATGGCTGTCGGCACTTCCCGGTCAAAGAAATCGACCGTGGCACCTTGATCCTGCAACGCCGGCGCTAAGCGGGAGTGCGCTGAATACGGCAGTAAAACATGTTGCCCCTGTAGCGGTTGTGTCGGCTGTAACTCGCGAGCTAATTTTACGACATCCCCAACGACAATCAACGCCGGTGCGCCAATCTTAGCGGCAATGACGCGCGCTTCGATGTCGGCCAGCGTACCGGTTACCAGGCGTTGCCGCCATTGCGTGGCCCACTGAATGATGGCCACCGGGGTGGTTGCCGCCCGGCCGTTTGCCTGCAGCTGGGTGCAAATATCATTAAGCGCTGCCATCCCCATCAGAAAGACCAACGTGCCCTCCTGATGCGCGATGTTGTCCCAGTCCAACTGCCGGCCACCACTTTGATGGTGACCGGTAATCACGTGAAAGCTCGACGCGTAATCGCGATGGGTGATCGGAATGCCGACCGCCGCCAGCCCCGTGATGGCACTGGTTAAGCCTGACACGACTTCGCACGGTACGTGGTTGGCCTTGAGAAATTGGGCCTCTTCGCCGCCACGACCAAAGACATACGGATCACCGGCCTTCAAGCGTACCACCCGTTGACCAGCTTGCGCGTAGTCCACCAGCAGTTGGTTGATAGCCGTTTGCTTGACTTTGTGAAAATGCGGCAACTTACCTACGTCTACCCGTTGTGCCGTCGGTTTTGAAAAGGCCAGCAGTGAAGGATTCACGAGCCGATCGTATAAAATCACGTCAGCCTCGGCCAATCGGCGTTTGCCTAATAATGTTAATAACTCCGGATTACCCGGACCAGCGCCTAACAATGTCACACGTCCCGTCATACTGCCACCTCCAAATAAGTTGCCAACGCTGCGATGGACTGCACCTGAACCGGATAAGCCATCTGTGGTCGACGAATAATGATGCACGGAATACCTAATTCCTGGCAGGCCGCCAGTTTTTCTTGCACACCGCCGCGCTTGCCGCTTTCCTTACTGACCACCGCCACGGCGTGCACCCGGCGAAAGAGTTCCACGTTGAGGGCCGTTGAGAACGGTCCCCGCATGGCATCGATCTGCGTGGCTTCAAAGCCAGCGGCAGTGAGCTTGGTCATCACCGTGGTGGTTGGCAACACGCGGACGTGTAGTCGTGCCAAGCCCAACGCTGCCGCAAAGTCACTGGCCGTTTTACTGCCAGTCGACAGGTAAATGGTGCCGGTTAGCTTTCGTACCTCAGCGCAGGCCGCCGTAAAGTCCGGGACCAGGCGCTGGGTCGCATTGTCAGTCAGTAAGTCTGGCCGTTCAAACCGGACGTACGGGATACCGGCCGCCGCGGTTGCCGCGATGGCCAACGTCGAGATCACCCGGGCGAAGGGGTGGGTCGCATCGATTACCTGCGTGATGTGCTGCTGCGCAAAGAATGGGGCAAAGTCCTCTGGCTGTAAGACTTGTTGGCTGACGTGCGCCGCGTGCGTCTTTGCCAGGTCTGCGCCGTAAGCGGTGGTCACCGAGAGCACGAACGGCAGGTTCTGCCGCGTCAACAGGTCAGCGACCGCCAAGCTCTCGGACGTCCCCCCTAATAACAGGATCATAAGGTGTAGCCCCGGGGTGTAATCATCCGGCCGTTTTCAACGTAAGTATTGCGGTTACCGATAATCACGATGGTGGTCATGTTGACTTCCGTTTCGTCTAGATCCTTAATCGTCGTGATCTTTTCAATTTCCTTCGGCCGAGCGACGTCCTTGCCGATGCCCACCACCGTGTCCGGTGACTTGTACTTCAGCATGATGTCTAAGGCCTGGTGCAGATTGTTCGGCCGCCCCTTGCTCCGTGGATTGTACAGGCAAGTCACAAAGTCGGCCTCGGCCGCCGCGTGCAGGCGTTTCACAATCACGTCCCAGGGCGTCATCAAGTCACTAAGGCTGATGTGGCAGAAGTCATTCATCAAAGGCGCGCCCAATGCTGCGGCAGCGGCAATGCTGGCCGTCACCCCGGGAATCACCTTGACGTCGATCGGCTGTTCTTGCTTGCCGGCGAGTTCCAAAACCAGGCCAGCCATGCCGTAGATGCCGGCATCCCCACTGGAAATGATGGCAACATCTTTCCCGGTCGCCGCAATTTCAATGGCCTTCTTGCAGCGGTCAATTTCGCCGCGCATACCAGTGACGACGACTTCCTTGTCCGTCAGCATGTCTTCAATCAAGCGGACGTAGGTGGCGTAACCCACGATGGTATGCGTCCGTTCGATGACGGCCAACGCCTCTTGTGTCATTAACTCTTTAGAACCTGGGCCCAGCCCAACGATGTATAACATGATTTAGTCATCCTTTGTTTGTCGCCCGAGGGCGAGCGTAATTTGGTGTCCGGCGTACCGGGGCGTCACGACGGGTTGACCACTCGCGTAATCAGCCGCCGCACAGGCCACGTTGCCGACACCGACTGTCTGCTGAACGAACGCCGATTGCGGATACTTTTCTGAGCTCTCCCGTAACGTCGCCGCCGTGTAAAAATGAACCGGTACTTGCCAGGTTGCGGCTAAGTAGTGAATCGCTGCTTCGTGTGCTTTCTTATCAATTGAGACAATTTGGCCAATCGAGCGCCAGGCCAATTGGTGTTCTTGGCAAAACTCACTGACGGCTGCCTGAACCATGGCGGTGGTGACGTTCTTTCGGCAACCGATGCCCAACACATTTAAGCGGGGAATCACCGGCACCAGTTGGTCGCGTTTAGCCGTTTGCACCCGGTCGGATACCACTACCAGTGGGACATCTGGATCCGCCGCGGCCAGGGTTTCAACCACGGTGAATCCCCGTAAATCGGTCAGCCACGGGCGAAAAGCCGGTTCGACGTACAGGCTCACCGGTTTCCCGGCTGCCAACCGCGCGTTGATCCATTTGGTCGTGCGCTTGAATTCTGGATACCAGCCGTGACACTGCTTGGCCAGGACATCCAAGGCCTGAACGTGTTCCGTGTCCGTCGCCGTGGTAATCACCGGATCAGCAGTTAACAGCTGACCCACCCAGTTGGTCAGCGCGTTGGCGCCCCCCACGTGACCGGCCAACAGGCTAATCACGTGGTGGCCCCGTTCATCCATCACCAGGACGGCCGGGTCGCTGGTCTTGTCGCGGACCAGTGGTGCCAGACTCCGGACTACGATGCCGGTCGCCATGATACAGACCAGGCCGTCGTACTGGGCGAAAGCCTGCGCCAGGGTCGGTTGAAACTCACCGGCTGCGTAGGCGCTTTCATCAGGCCGCGCGAGCTTTGCTGGCAAACACACGGTCATGGTGGTCCCGACCGCGGCTGCCTGATCCCGCAACTGCCGCGCCAAGTCGGCGCCCGTCGCGGTTAATGCAAAAATAATCAGGTTAGTCTTGCCCATCAGTCGTCACGCTCTTTTGCCGATACATGTGACTGAAGTTGGCATCGTAGAGATGAGAATAATTGTATTCATCCCCGAGGAATTCCCCGACCATGATCAGAGCGGTCCGCCGAATGCCGGCTGCATGTACCTTTTCCGCAATATCTGCCAACGTTCCCTGAACCTTCTTTTCTTCGGGCCAGGTCGCTTTGTAAATCACAGCGGCTGGCGTCGTCTCCGGGTAGCCGCCTTCAAGTAATTGGGCAACCACCTTGCGGACCCCCTGAACGGAGAGGAAGATGACCATCGACGTTTGATGCTGGGCCAATGATTTCAAGGCTTCCCGGTCTGGCACCGGTGTCCGGCCCGCCATCCGCGTAATGATGACACTTTGGGCCACCTCGGGCACCGTGTACTCAACGCCCATGCTGGAAGCTGCGCCCAGAAATGAGCTGACACCGGGGATGCATTCGTAGCCAACACCGGCCTTTTTCAGCTCTTCAATCTGCTCCCGGATCGACCCGTAAATGGAGAAGTCCCCCGTTTGGAGCCGGACCACCGTTTGGTCTTTTGCAATGGCTTCGGTCATGCAGGTAATGATTTGGCCCAAATCCATTCCGGCGCTATCGTATTTCTGCGCGGAATCTTGGCAATAATCAAGTAACGCAGGATTGACCAGGGAGCCAGCGTAAATGACGACATCGGCGGCGGCTAAGCGACGGTAACCCTTCAAAGTGATTAAATCTTTATCTCCAGGGCCTGCGCCCACAAAACTTACTACTGTCATGTTATCGTTCCTTTCTGGTGCTTAAAATAATGGTTGGATTCTGCGGTTTGAAATAGTGGCCTTTGCCCAGCGCGTGCCAGTGACTGACCCGGACCTCAATGGCTTCCACGTCGGTAAAGCCAACGCGGCGCAACTCGGCCGCAGCCGTTTGAGCGTTTTCTAACAAAATGAAGTTCAAAACCAGACTGCCACCCGGCGTTAACCAGTCCTGCGCAAACTGGCAGATTTCTGGCAACTGTTGGCCACTGCCACCCACGAAAATGGCATCGAACGGCCGCTGCGGCAAGTCCGCCGGGGCCCAACCCGCAATCAGCTCAATGGGCGGCGTCTGTAAGTGGGTCATGTTCTGCCGCATAATATCCAGGGCGTCGGGATCGTGTTCAATCGCCGTGACCTGTAGTTGCGGGTGTTCCAGTGCCGCTTGGAGGCTGACACTGCCAGTCCCCGCGCCAATGTCGAGCAACGTTCGCTTATTCGTCAGGGCTAATTTGTCGAGACTAATCGCCCGCACCTCGGCCTTGGTCATCGGCACCTTGTTGCGTAAGAAGTCTTGATCATTCATGGGTAATCACCACCACGTTCAGGCCAAATTCACGATCCGGCACAGTGGCCGCCGTGAACCGGCTAATTTTTTCATCTGGATAACTCAGGTTTTCGCCGACAAACACGTTACGGCGTTGTCCCCGCGCCAGAATCGCTTGGGCAATTTGATACGGGCCAATCTTGGTGTCGGTCACCATGCCGATCCGGTCGTGCGCGAGTAGAAAATCAAAATCCGGTTGCCGGCCATGGCTACTGGTGAGGTAGGTGTCGGCCATCGACAGGCCCAACTGATGGAAGCAGTATTGAATCGAGCTAATCCCCGGCACAATACGGACGGGTTCCGCTGGTAACTCACGCAAGACCCACGTGCCAATCCCGTAGAGCAGCGGGTCGCCCGATGCCAAGAGCACGATATTTTCGCGCTGATGGTCGGCCAGAAACGCCTTAAGAACCGCAAGCTTTGGCAACTGCATCGTCTTGGCAGCCGGCAGGTCGAACTCAGCTAGCTGCCGTGGTGCGCCAATCACTAAATCGGCCGCCGCTAGTAGCGGTTGCGTCCCCACTAAGCGCAAGTCGGCCGCACCGGGCCCAATCCCTAGGACTGTAATCATCGCCACTCATCCTCGATTTCGGTTAACGGTCGCGTCGCCGCCAGTAAGCCGGTCCCCCGTGAAAAAATCACGGCTTCGATGGCCACCTGAGGCTCGCGGTGCGCTAACAATTTTTCTGATCGTAACTTGATCCGGTCAACGATTTGTTGGTAAACGGCCTGGTAGCCAGCCTGATCAATCAAGTCAATCATTGCGATGGTTGTCAGGCAGTTGTAGACCTGCTTCAACAAGTCGACGGGCGCTCCCAGCAAGGCCAGGTTGGCCACCATGACTTCGGCACGGGCGTCCGCATCCTTGCTGTGGGTGGAAAAGATACCGGCCGACACCTTAATCATCTTGCCGAGGTCCCCGACGAGCAGGACCTGCTTAAACCCCAGACGTTGGGCTTCCTTTAACACATAACCAACAAAATTACTCATCTGGACTTGCTGGGTCACGGGAATTTTCATCTCTTGGGTCAAGAAGTCCTCGCCATAATTGCCGGGCGTTAGGATCAGACGGTCATCGCCCCGCTCCCGGTGAATGTTCATCTCGATGGAAATCGAATGCTTCCAGCTTTCCTCCGACATCGGCGTCACAATGCCGCTGGTGCCTAGGATTGAGATGCCGCCAACGATCCCCAGCTTGGGGTTGTAGGTCAGCTTAGCCACCTTCTCGCCCTCTGGCGCTGAAATCACGATATTGGCACCCCGTTTGGCCCCCAGCACATCGCGTACACCTTGCGTAATGACTTTGCGTGGTGTGGGGTTGATAGCAGCCATGCCGGGCGGATTGGCCAGGCCCTTTTGGGTCACCCGGCCAATCCCCTTACCGCCATCCAAGGTAATCTGGTCGTCATCCCGCAGCGTCACGGTCGCGTAGATCAACATGCCATCCGTGGCGTCCTGGTCATCGCCGCCATCCTTGGTGATGGCAACGCTAGCATGTTGGTGATCAAATTCATAATCCTGAACTTCAAACTCGGCATTCTGGCCATTAGCGGCCGTGACCGCAATCACGGTCTGTGGTTCCTGCTGCAGCAGCGTCTTGGTTGCCGCCACCGCCGCGGCAGTGGCCGTCGTCCCCGTGGTAAATCCTTTCCGCAACTTACGTCCGTTATAAAAGACGTAATCATCGGCAGTCGTTGCCATGTCTCTCACCTACTTCTTTTCAGCTAAATCTAAGTTATACAAAATGGCGTTCGTCAGTGCGGCGGCTAAGTTACTGCCACCCTTTCGACCCAAGGCCACGATGGCCGGCAAGTCGCTGTCGTAGAGGGCCTGTTTGCTCTCGGCGGCTTCGACAAACCCCACCGGCACGCCAATTACGGCTTCCGGATTAAGCCGGCCCTGCTGGACCATCTCTAAGATTTTGTACAGCGCCGTGGGGGCGTTGCCAATCACGAAGAGCTTCTCCGTGGGGATGGTAGCGGCCAATTCAATGGCGGCCATCGAACGCGTAATTCCCTGGGTCTTGGCAATGTCAAAGACGCGCGGGTCGCGAATGAAACAGTGGTAGTGCACGCCCAGCTCGTCCAGCTTGCGTTTGTTCATCCCCGCTAACGCCATCGTCGTGTCCGTAAAAATCGTACCGCCGTGCAACAGGACGTGCTGGATCTTAGCGACCGCGTCGTGGGAAAATTTCAAATTCTGTAAGTAGTCGAAATCGGCCGTCGTGTGAATGGCCCGCTTGATGATGGCCTCTTCAACGGGATTGTTGAAGGTATAGCTCGGATCAATCTGGTCAATTTCGTCTTGAATCATCTGAAAACTTTTATCCGTAATTTGATTGGGAATCGTGATGTAATCGCTCATATTAAAAATCCTTCCACTAAAAGTCGTAGGCCGACCAATAAAATTACCCCGCCGAACGCCGCCACATAAAGTAAGCGTAACGTCCGGGCAATGTCGACCGTCGTTGCCGGTTTGGCTGAGGCTTGGCCGATGTAGGGCTTCACGACCAATTCACCAAAGTAGGTGTGGGGGCCGCCCAGCCGTAAATCCAGCGCCCCAGCGACAACGGATTCAGAGAACCCACTGTTGGGGCTGCGGTGCTGTTGTCGATCCCGGCGACCAACGATGAACGCCGTTCGGTAGTCGTCACGCAGGAGCATGCTACTACCCATGAGTAACAGCCAGGTCAGTCGGGCCGGAATGTAGTTGATCACGTCGTCAGCGCGGGCCGAGAAGCAGCCGAACGCCCGGTACTTTTGATTGCGGTACCCCACCATGGAATCTAGGGTGTTCACCGCCTTGTACATCAAGCCCAGAATTGGACCGCCCAGTGCTAAATACAGCAGCGGGGCAATCACGCCATCGCTGGTATTTTCAGCAACGGTTTCAATTGTGGCCCGGCACACCTCTTCGGCGCTGAGATGCTCGGTATCCCGACCGACAATCATCCCCACCTGCTTGCGGGCTAGGGCTAAATCCCCCCGTTGGAGGCTGCGCATGATCTTGTGACTCTCAAACGCCAGGCCCCGCACCGACAGGCAGGTATAGCAGAAGTAGGTCCCGACAATCAGCGTTGCCCAGTGGTTGACGCGAATCAGCCAGAAGATGCCGGCGGCCACAACGCCCGTCCCACCAACGATGATGAGCCAGAGCAACACGCCCAACCAGGTGCGTTGCCGGTCAGAAAATTTGACCTGATTCCACGCTTGCGTTAGCTTGGCAATCGCCCGGCCAATTAGTTTCACCGGGTGCGGCCAAGTTGGCGGGTCCCCTAACAGGAGATCGAGGACAAAGCCACCAATAATCATCTCAACGAGTAACATGGACATCAGCTCCTAAGTGAGTGACAAACCGATCGATGACTGCCTGGCTCTGATAGAAGTGGGCGTGGAGGTAACCGGCGTAAGTGTTGCGCACCTGATAACCGCCCGCCCATTCATCGACCACCTGGCCGTCACGGACCTTTTGCATGCTGAACACTGGCGCTAAATCTGCCGTTGGTGCAAAGGTTGAGTGGTGAAACTCATGACCCACCAATGTTTGGCCTTTCGCCGCCAACAGCGTTTCCTGAACGGCAGTGGCTTGGCAGTAACCGAACTGCTTCAACCGGGGCGTCATTTCGCTCACGCCCGGGAAAATACCGACCATGGGATAGGTCGCAGCCGCCGTTTTCAACGCAGAACCCAGGTACATCAGGCCACCACACTCGGCATAAATCGGCCGGTTGGCTAGCGAGAAGGCTTGAATGGCCTGACGCATGGCCACGTTTTCCGATAACTGCTGAGCAAACTCCTCGGGATAGCCGCCGCCAAGGTACAGCGCGTCCACCTCTGGCAACGCCTGATCGGTCAATGGACTGAACGGCACCAGGGTCATGCCGCACTGTTCCAGCAACGCCAAGTTATCATGGTAGTAAAAGTTAAACGCCTCATCCTGAGCAATGCCGACGCGACAAGGGACTTGCGGTAAGGTGTAGGGTTGTGGCGTGGGACCTTTGACCTCAGTCGCCAACGCCTCCAGCGCGTCAAGATCCACGTGCTGGTCAATCAACTCCCCCAGCCGCGCAATTTTTTCGTCGACTTGGGGCAGTTCATCGTCGGGCACCAGGCCCAACTGACGTGAGGGCAAGCTGACGGACGCATCGTGCGGCAGGTACCCGAGTACCTTCACGTCAGGCACGTACCGTTCGATGGCCCCCCTCACCAGCTGATAATGATTTTCGCTCATCACGTTATTAATAATGACGCCCTTGAGCGCCACGGCCGGGTCAAAGCTCTGAAACCCCTGAACCATGGCGGCCGCTGAAGTCGAAGTGGCGCGTGCGTTGAGCACGAGCACGACGGGGACGTCGAGTTGTTTGGCCACGCTGGCCGTCGAATAGGCATCCTTATCCGTGCCCAGGCCGTCGTACAGGCCCATGACACCTTCAATCAGGCCCAGGTCAACGTCGTCAGTTTGCGCCGTAAAAAGATAGTTTAACGCGGCCGGATTGGGCACCAGGAAATTGTCCAAGTTGCGTGACGCCCGGCCCGTGATGCGGGTGTGGAATTTCGTATCGACGTAATCCGGACCGACCTTATAGGGCTGCACCGTCAACCGGCGATGCAAAGCGGCCAGCAACCCCAACGTGACGCTGGTCTTGCCGGAACCGCTGGTGACCCCAGCGATTAAGAGTTTTTTCAATGATCTTCACCCCGTTAATTTGAAAGTCTGTGAGCTGCCATAAGGCGCGCATTAATTTTTGATTGGCGGCGTGATCCTTGACCGCCACTCGGTAATAGCCGGGCGTTAATCCCACGTAGTTGGCGCAATCACGAATCAGGATGCCCGCCTGCCAGAGGCGCTCGCGCAGGTGTGGCACCTGGCTCTTGAGCAAGATATAACTCGTGGTCGACGGCACCACTTGGAGATACGGTATCTGACGCAAGTGTTGTTGCAACCAGGGCTGTTCTGTTTGAAGCCACGTCGCGGTTGCTGCTAAGTAGGTCTGTTGTTCAAACATATGTTGACCGAACCTGGCGGCTAAAATGTTCACCGTCCACGGCTCGCTGTAGTCGCGCAAGGCCTGTTGTAGCTGGACGCTGGCGGTTAACGCGTACCCCAACCGTAGGCCCGGCACCGCGAACAATTTGGTCACGGAGCGCACCACGACCACGTTGTCTCGCGCCGTTAACCGGTTGGCCCAGCCGTGATTGGCGGTGACCGTCAGATCCATGAAGGCCTCATCTAAAATTAAAGTCAGGTCGTGGCGATTGCAGTAGGCCACCAGCGGCACTAACGCGTCGTCTGAAATGCATTGACCGCTGGGGTTATTGGGATTGCAGAGGCACACCACCCGGGTCTGGGGATGGGCCGCTAAGTCAGCAATCACAGTCGCCACGTCGACGACAAAGTTCTGGGCGGCTGCCAAGGTCAGGTATCGCACCGTGGTCCCCGCATGGTGAAAGGCCCGTGCGTACTCGCCGAAGGTCGGTGCCAACAATAGCGCTTCCGGGGCCTTGAGAGCGTTGGCCAGTTCAAAGATCAATTGGACCGCGCCGTTACCCACCGTGACGTTTGCCGTCGGTGCGTGATGCCATTTGGCAATGGCGGCGACCAATTCTGGATAGTCCGGATTCGGGTAATCACATAACTCCGTTAACGCCTGTTGTAAAACGGGCTGTAAATTTTGCGGCACTCCTAGTGGATTAATGTTGGCGCTGAAATCCAACAAATCGTGGGCCGACTGCTGCGTTAACGCGGCAATGGCTTCACGGTTCCCACCGTGAGTGACGACGTCAGACATGACCTTCAATGAAGTCTGCCTGCTTGACCCGTTGCGGCAAAACTACGTACAAAGCTTCACAAATCACGATGTTAAAAATCGTGGCCACCGTTAAGGGCACGAACAAGGCGATGATGGCGCCCTTTAGCAACGGATACAGCAACGGTATTTCTAAGGGCACGTTAATGATATAACCCACAATGTCAGCTAAAATAATCGCACTCAGCCGGTTGACCCCCATTTTTTTGCGAATCCACCCGAAGGCAAACATGCACAGCGCCATCAGGGCACCAATAATCAAGTGAATGGGTAGCGTGAGCGGGAAGCCTGACAACATGGCCGAAGTCATGTGGCCAAAGAATCCTAGGAATGCGCCAATCCAGGGTCCGAGTAGGATGGCCCCCAAGAATGCGGGTGCCGAATCCAAGGCAATTGATCCTAAAATCTTGATATTTGCCCCAATGATGCACATGGCCAGGAGCAAGGCCGTTAACGTCAATTTCTTTAGTGCCAGATTGTTCCCCATTGTTGAAGACTCCTTTAATATGTAATGACGACTGTAACCGGGTAAACTGGCCGTTTCTCGGAAACCGCTTACAAATTAGGTTACGCTGCCCCCAAAAGCGAATCAAGACTCTAACGCCTTTTCCACACCAGACAAAAGGTCGCCCGTTTAATTCAGCATTAAATTAACATCTCAATTGAAAAATCATTTCATTTTTGTTTGTTTTACGGTTTACCGCACCGTTTTGTCTTCCTGGTTCACCAATTTGGGCTAAATTATGTGTTGATGCTAAAATTGTTTTATTCCGGCTTATCTTTTCATGTCACTCATAACCGCAAATTAGCCCCAATTTTATCTTTTCAGGTCGCGACGGTCGGTTGCTTGCAGTAAGCGCTTGCAAAATTAGTGCCGGGCACGCATGATAACCAAGAGACTTACTTTTAGGAGGCATTCAGTGATGAAAATTTATACGCGTACGGGTGATAAGGGTCAGACACGGATCATTGGTAAGAAAGTTGTGAACAAGAGTGATACCCGGGTCGAAGCTTATGGCACGGTTGATGAGCTCAATTCCTTGGTGGGCTTTGCCATCTCCGTTTTAGATGAGAAGACCCAGGTGTTGCAGCCTGAGCTAGAAGAGATTCAACAGTTGCTCTTTGACGCCGGTACCGACCTGGCCACGTTAAATGACGACTCACGCCACGCTTTTATCTTTGGCAAGAATGCCGGAGCAACGGACTGGCTTGAAGGTAAGATTGATACCTACACGACAGCCGTTCCCGAGGTCCACAAGTTCATTCTCCCAGGTGGCGCCACCCCGGCAGCGACCCTCCACCTGGCACGCACAGTGACGCGGCGGGCAGAACGCCTGATTGTTGCCTTACAACAGGAAGAAGCCATCAACCAAGACGTGCTGGTCTTCATGAACCGGCTGTCCGATTACTTCTTCGCGGTCGCCCGGTACGCCAACTTTTTGGCGGGTCACGACGATATCTTGTACCGCAACAGCAAGCCCGTCTTCCGGTAAATACTGGCGCTTTACATTGGCGCTGAAGCCCGGCTTACCGTGAGAAAAATTTAGGCTGGAACGCTGTGGGTAGGACGGCCCAAGCCGAAAGGCGGTCTTGGGCCTCGCTTTGAACCGCCTAGCCCGCGTTTCAAAGTCGCCATTTTCCAAGGAGGTCACTTGGAAAATCCCACGGCTGAGCCTAAATTTTTCTCACTCACGCCTACATTTGTTAGACCAATGACAGCTTGTTATTGCCATATCAGCGTTTCATGCCACAATGATGGCCAAGTTAACTAGCCGCAATCTATGGGTGAACGTTCAGATTCTCTTGAACTCAAATTAGGATTTAACCTACGTGAACGACAAAAATGCCTCGGATAATCGATATCCGGGACATTTTTTATTACTCTCAAATTATCGCTCGCTAAAAATTCAATCCAGCTTAAGCACTCGCCTTAGCAACCAATTGCTGAGCGAATTGATTCAGTTGTTCCACGTCTTCTTCATAGGGTTCCAGGTCAATTTTTACGTTGTCCGCTCCCTTGGTGGCGCCGGTCTGCTTGAACGTATCATCAAAGTGGTCAACCGTGGTGTTGTAGTACTCGCCGTAAAATTTATCGCCGGAACCGGCCACACCGTAGATTTTACCCGTGAGATCAATCTCTTGTAAATCTTCGTAAAAGTCCAAGCCCTCTTCTGGCAGCTTGCCCTCGTCGTAAGTGTAGGCGCACACCACCAAAATATCCGCGTCCAATAGGCTTTGGACGTCGGTCTGCGACATTTCACTTTCCGTGACTTTGACCTTGGACCGGTCTAGGCTGGCCGTCACAATATCGGCCAGCTCTTCATTATTTCCCGTAATTGTTGCGTAGACAACCCTTGCTGTTAACATTCCTGTCACCTCAACCCAGTTTTTGAAATCGTTTTCATCGTAACATACCTGCGGGGTTTCGGTCGCCTATTTCAGCCAAGTAGTCGCCAAATGATAAGCCGGTTTTATCGGATACCAGTCAATGTCGTGGTGAATTGCCGGAATCCCATTTCTAAAGACTAACAAAAAGGAGCGGACCAAACTGTCCGCTCCCTCGTTTCACTATTTTCTAAAATTTATGCGCCAGAATCAAGCCACCGGTTTCGTCATCGTTCGGGTGGTCACGCTTGACCACTAACTCCTGGTTGACGAAGCTGGAGATACCGTTCAGGCCTAATTCACGACCGAAGCCGGAGCCCTTCACACCGCCGAATTCCAGTTCTGGTAAGGAACTGAAGAAGGTGTTGACGAAGACCATCCCAGTTTCAATCCGTGAAGCCAGCTTAGCACCGGCCTCTTGGCTGCCAGCAAACACAATGCCGCCTAAGCCGTAATCCGCATCGTTGGCCAGCGCAACCGCTGCGTCGTCGTCAGCAACTTTATAAACTTGGGCTACGGGGCCAAACATTTCCTTGCCGTATGCCGGATTGCTCTTATCAATGTCGGTCAAAATCGTTGGCATGAAGAATTGGCCTTCGTCATCGATTGGCTCGTGAACGTAGTAGGCCGTTGCGCCCCCGGCGATTGCTTCATTGACTTGGACCTGCAACTTTTCCTTGGCCTTCTTGGAGTTCATTGGTGCCAGCGTCGTCTCTGGGTCCATCGGATCACCCATTTTAACGGACGAGAACGCGGCTTTCAGGGATTCCAGGAATTCGTCGTAGTGGTTGGCCGTCACGATAAACCGCTTGGATGAGGTGCAGACCTGCCCGGCGTTGTACAAACGGGCCCGCGGTGCAATAGCCTTCACGTCAGCCATGTTGGCGTCATGGGCGACGATAAAGGCATCGACCCCGCCTAACTCCATGGTGTTCTTCTTCAAATACTTGCCGGCCACTTCAGCGACCGCAGTACCGCCACGTTCGGAACCGGTCAAGGCAACACCCTGAACCCGCTTGTCAGCGACTACCGTTGACACTTGGTCGTAGGACAGGAAGAGGTTCGTCAGTGCGCCTTCAGGGGCCCCAGCACGGCGGACAGCATCTTCAAACGCCAATGCTGACGCTGGCGTGATTGCGGCATGCTTGTAAACGATGGGGTCACCCACGGCGAAGTTAGGCGCGAAGATCCGCATCATTTGGTAATATGGGAAGTTCCAAGGTTCCACGGCCATCAAGACACCCAGGGGATGATTCTCCAACTGGGCCTCGCCGGCAATGGACGCAATCTTACGGGGTTCGAGCATCTCGGCCGCGTGGTCGGCATAGTAGTCGGCAATCATCGCACAGAGAATGACTTCGCCCTGAGCTTCACCGTACAGTTTGCCCATTTCAGTCGTCAAAACTTTTGCTAGACTATCCGTTTCGTCCCGGAAGATTTGCGCCAACTTGTGCAAAACCGGGGTCCGCGTGAAGACTGGGTCGTTCCGCCATTCCTTGTATAATTTTTGAGCCTTTGCTAGACTTTCTTCAACGTATTCGGGTGTTGCGTTTTCATAAGTTTTAACCACTTCATTGGTATAGGGATTTGTCGTTTGGTAAGCCATGATATTTTCCTCCTTGACGGGGTTCTTCCACATTCACAATGTAACCCCTTACGATTGTCACTATACCCGCGATTATCTGTTAATACCAGCACTTTGATTGTGATGAAATCCGCAAAATGTTTGTGAAACCACCTAGGGAATCCGCTTTCAACCGGTTGCATTTTACACGATTGGTCTACCAAGTTTTAATCGGCTTCGGGGCGCAACCAATTGTTTGCTTTGACAAGTGGTTGACTGGCGGTTTTTGCTTTAATGGGATTGTCCTGATGATGTTTAAGGCTGAAAACACAAAGCCACCAAAATTGCCCCAGTTAGACCTGTGATTTAGCTGTTACGTCAAACGCAAACCATTGCTGTGATTGCATTTAGTGCTGAGTCACTGGCCAGATTAGTGTAGGCGTGAGCGAACCAAATTTAGGTTCAGCCGTGGGATTTTGCAAATGGGCTACTGGGAAAATGGCGACGTTGAAACGCGATTTGTGCGGTTCAAAGCGAGACCCAAGACCGCTCTTTGGCTTGGGTCGTCCTCCCACAGCGTTCCAACCTAAATTTCAATCTTCGAATTTACATTGCTGAAATGTGTGCCAGCAGGCAGCTGATTCCGCTTAACACCGCTAACCCAATAATCCAAGCCCGGGATTATTCGTTTAGCAGCGTTAATGCTCGTCAGCTAAACGCCTGCTGGCACACTCTTTAGATAAAAAAAGAGCCACTGATCGACAGTGACTCGCATGATTCTTTATTAACGTTAACTCAACTTCCAACGGTCAAGAATCCCGTTGAACAGCCGGTTAGCCGTCGTAATTTGGTCCAGAACCGTTCGCGGACTAGCCGTGAAATTATCCTTGGCCCATTTGTTAATGATGCCCAACGCCCCAGCAGCAATGAACTCTGCGGACGTGTCAATGACATCTTCTTTTAAGTAACGGTACTCAGGCATTGCGTGGAGCAAAATTGACAATCGTGATGCCACAAATTCATTCGTAGATTGACGCCAAACACCGTCATCGTACGGGTACGCGTTTAAGAAAATCTTCGAATGGTCTGCGATCCGTTCCAGTAATTGAATTACGGCCGGTCGCCAGTTCTCTAAGGTCAACGTCATCGGTTGTTCACGGCGTGGCGCTTCAACAATGAAGTGCTCGTAAACAAACGCTAAAAGTTCGTATTTATCCGCGAAATAATAATAGAACGTCTTCCGGTGGACTTCCGCCTCGTCCGCAATTTCACGAACCGTGATCTTATCAAACGTGTTGTGGTTCAACAACGAAGCCAAGGCCTCCGCAATTCGCTCCTTAGTTTCTGATGCAGCCATCGTGATACCTCCAATCGTTTACACACCATTTAAGTTTAAGTATTAATTGTCGCTGAAAATCCCCCCCGGAAATCAGTAACTTTCACTAACGTCCTAAGCTGACTAAAATTATACGCGTTCTGGCGAAAGAAGAAACCCTTTTCGGCAAAAAAGGCGAGCAATTTGTCAACCGATTATGTCTATTAATAATCGTACTCTTCAGTATTTGAACACGATTGATTATAGCATAACTGAGGGCCTATTGTGCGATAGATTTGTGTGCAACAAGTAATAATCCCGGATATTTAGTGAAATTCGGCTATTTTCCTTTGAAATCCACCCGTAATGCGTCCGTTTTTAGCGAACCCTCTAATCTGAGCAAGTTTTGCTTCCGCTCCAGGCCACCGGCATATCCAGTCAAATCGCCATCCCCAGCGACAACTCGGTGGCACGGAATCACCAGGCTAATGGGATTGTGGCCAACCGCCCCGCCAATGGCCTGTGCGCCAACGAAATGGCCCAAGCGGTCGCCCACACTGGCAGCCAATTCCCCGTACGTTCGGACTTCGCCGTACGGAATCTGTTGCAACTCCTGCCAGACGGCCTGGCGAAACGGCGTGCCCTCGGGTTTGATAGGAAAATTAATGGCTGGCTGTTTCCCAGCAAAATAATCCGTTAGCCACGTCTGCACTTGGGCAAAGACGGGCCGATCACCCATTACCGTTAGCCGTGGAAGGGTACTCCCGTAATACTTTTGATTGGTGAACCATAAGCCGTTCAAGGACAGTCCATCCGACATGACGGTAACTGGTCCCAAAGGTGTCTCTAAGCGTTTTTGTAGCATGGTCATTCCCCTTTTTGCTCATTTTACCATTAAAAAAGCGAGCAGGCTAACTAACCCACTCGCATACTTGCTTCTGTCACGCATTTGTCATATTTTAATGATACAAATCAAACCGGCCCTTGGACAACGTCGTGCTTAAGTGGGCACTTTCCATCAGGGAACGGTCCGTGATAATTTTCTTCATCGCGGAGGCAATGTAGCCGTGAATCTTCTTGTTGCTGCTGAAGATTTCACCTATGCCGTCGCGGTCACTCAGAGAGGCCACGGTACCGCTAGACTTGTAGACGAATGGCCGGGTTTCGTGGCCACGTAACGCTAATCCAATGTTCTTGGCCGCGTGCGAGCCACAGGCCAAGGCAATCTGAGCCGTGGTAGGGTATGGCCGGTTGCTGGCTGGATCCATGACCGCGGACACGTCACCGATAATGTAGACTTCAGGGTGGCCTTCCAGGGTTAAATCATTCTTCACCACTACCCGGTTCCGCCGTTGTTCAAAACCGGAATCTGCGATAACTTGCGAGCCACTGACCCCCACGGTCCACACAATGGTGTTCGCAGCGACTTCGTGATCTTGCTCATCGTTCGTGTTCTTATCCTGGTAAACGACCGCGCCCGGCTTGATTTCGGTAATGGCCGCGCCCAATTTCATTTCAATGTTGTGCTTGGACATGAAGGCCAACGCATAGTCAGCCAAAGACTTGTCAAACATCGGCAGGATGCTCTTGCCCATTTCCAAACAAGTCACCTTGAAGGCTGGCGTGTTGTAGCGCGTTTGCAGTTTTGGCAGAGACTGGCTGAGTTCTCCCAGCAGTTCGATTCCGGTGAACCCGGCACCACAGACCGCAATGGACAGATCGTTCGGGTCCTGCGTTTCGGCATAGTGCTTCGCCTTGGCCTCAATATGTTGGTAAACGGCCTCGGAAGTCTCCAAATCGTCCATTGGCAGGGCATTTTCGCTCGCACCCTTTAACCCGAACGTTTCGGATTGGAAACCCAATGCCAAGACTAAATAGTCGTAGCTCAGTGGCTTGTGATCGGCTAAAGTCACTTGTTTCTGATCGATGTCGACGTTGGTCACGGTGTCGCGGATAAAGTTCACCCGACTGCCGATCACATCGTTGATTTCGTAAGTAATCCGGTCCGGCGCAATGGTGCCCGCTGCGACCTCATGAAGATTGGTTTTTTCCGTATGCGTCCCCGTCTTGTCGACCAGAACAATCTGATGCTCACTTGGAACTTCCTTTTGCAAGAACTTGACGGCCCGCATGCCGGCGTATCCGCCACCTAGAACTAAAATCGTTGCCATAATGAAACGACCCCTTTACTTTATAGTTCCCCGATCACAGTTAGTTAATGACGTTCAGGCTGGCTAAAACGGTTACATTTTTAACCAAATACCACCACTCCCCCCATTGGAACCAGTGGGTGATCTAACTGTCAGGGATGATTTGTCTCTATTATACGGCTTATCAGGTGAAAAACCAGCTTGAAACTATCGTAATCTATTTCACAAATTAAACGCACACAATCAATTGGCTGTCACCACTGTGTTTGTGGGGGAGAGGACATTTTCACCCGTGCCCGCTTTGTTTCCGCTGGCCCCGAATTCGTGAGTCGTTTTAGCTGAAATTGACCCGCAAAACCGTTACAGTGGAGGTTAGTTAATTAACTTGCGTATAGGAGGATTTTGCATGACTACTTTAATTGTTGGTGCTCATGGTCAAGTTGGCCAGCACATTGTGCAACAGCTTGCCGCAACTGGTGAAACCGTCTACGGGGCGATTCGTAACGCGGAACAAGCGGAAACCATCAAGGGTCTCGGTGGCCAAGCCCGGATGTTTGATCTGATGGGAACGGCCGACGCCATGGTGCCAGCCATGAACGGCGTTGACACGGTTATTTTCTCCGCTGGCTCTGGCGGCAGTACCGGCGACGACATGACCCTGAACATTGACCTCGATGGTGCCATCAAGTCGATGATTGCGACTGAAAAGGCCGGCATCAAACGGTTCATCATCGTGAGTGCGCTGGGGACCGACGACCGTGCCTTCTGGGAAAAATCAGGCATTCGGCCTTACTACGTTGCCAAATACTACGCCGATCAATGGCTCAAGCACCAGACTAACCTGGACTACACCATTGTGCGGCCAGGCATTCTGACCAACGACGACCCAACCGGCAAGATCTCAACCACGCCAGCGACCGCCGCAACTTCCAAGATTGCCCGGGCGGATGTCGCCGCAGCGGTAGTAGCCGTGGTTAAACATCCCCTGCCAAAGCAAATTATTGAGATTGTTAACGGCGACACACCCGTCGTTGAGGCGATTAAGTAAAAATTGAAAATGGTTAAAGCGGCGTCTGGGAAACTTCCTGGATGCCGCTTTTTGGGGTACCGACAAAGGCCGCTGCACTGTCAATTGGACTTAGTATACGGCAGTCTGCGATTGAAATTTATATATATAATTCGGGATGCGCATGGATTCAGTGCTAAACTAATCTTGTAGTAAAAAATGTCTAGGGAGTGAGTTCGATGCTTAAAATGGTTCATCAATTAACCCTTGCCGGCCTGGCGCTGGTTCTCTTTGGCGGCCTACTGAGTCCGGTGTTGGCGCAGGCTGCTAGTACGGATGCGGGCGGTACTGAAACGACTGGTGCTAGCGGTGACACGGCAACTACCTATAAAATCAGCTCAGTTGAGATGCCCTATATCAGCTACATAACGGCCTCGGGATCCCAAAAGCACTACTGGTTCCCGAAGCTTCATCTGTCTTACACATCAGATGAAATTAACAACACTGACACCCTTACACAGACCTTTGACGCTGCGTACCCCAATAACCGGGGTGCAGGGAACGCTAAAACCATGATGGGCGAGCTTGCCGATGGTGTTACCCTAAGCTCTCCACAAGAAAAATTTGGCGAATATTATTTTGATTTTCAAAAACAACCTTCAATATCAACACCCGGCTTCCTCTCAAGGTATAATTCACTGGTTTATGCATGTAGCTGGTTCATTAAATTGGATGCGCAGTTAAGGCTTCCCACCTTTGATTTAAACCAAGCTAAGACAGACTATTATCAAAACGCCCTGCAACAAGTCAAAGAGGCCACTGACAACAGCGATAATGAAGACTACGATCCCTTAAAGGATGCATTCATGAGTGTTAAGGCTCTTTCAAATCAGCTATCTTTTGAAGTAGACCCGCTCTGTCAGCAATTCGGGATAGATGAAAATAATCCTGATTTCGCTCAAAAGTTTTCCCAGGTCAATCCCGCTGAGACCGTATCTGCTACCGACAGTTTGCTGAATAAACCTGTACGGAGCTTATTAACCCCATCAACCGACTCGGATTCGTATGTAACCGATGGTACCTTAGCAACGGTGACCGAAGAGCCAATCATGGCCCTATACTTCGGGAGCGCGCCATCAACCTCCACAGCCACCAGTCAGCCCGTCACCATCCACTACGTCGATGACCAGGGCAACACACTCAAGCCAGACAAGGCGCTCTCGGGCGCTCTCGGGCGCTCTCGGGGCCACCTACCAAGCCGACCCACTGACCATTGACGGTTACACGCTGAGCAAGACGACTGGCCCTGAATCTGGGACGTTTAGTGGGACCGCGCAATCCGTTACCTACACGTATACCGCTGTGACCAAGGGCGCTATCATTTCGCCAACCCAGAAAGTTGGCCTCTACGCCACTCCTGACTTCAGTTCAAATACGCGCAAACAATGGTACGCCAAGAAATCCCGAATGAACCGGCCGATGTTTCGGGTAACCGGCACCGCTAAATCTAAGAACGGGACGCCGCGCTATCAGGTTATCGATGTGAATTCTCAGGGCAAGACGGCCGGCCAAACGGGCTACATGACCACGAACACGGCGGATGTCACGCCAACCTATTACGCGACGACCCACAATCAGCTCACGGTCATCAATCCCAGTGGCATCAACGCTTATGGGCAACAGAATCTGACCCAGCAAAAAGCACATTACCGGCAGGGACAGGTCCTCACTATCAAAAATATTGTGACCCAGGGCCTGACCACCCGGTTCGTCCTCAACAACGGCCAGTTCATCACCGCCAATAAAAAACTGGTGCAGGCCGGGACCGTGAAGCTACCGAAACGCGTTCAGGCAAAGACGGCCGTGAACCGCTACGATACGGCTAACTTGACCCAGCGTAATCACCACTACGCCAAACGGGCCCACGCCACCTTCACCGTTCAAGGCTGGGCTTACTCCAACGCCAACAACTTCAGCAAGCGCGACACCCTCCGGTATAAGGTTACGGGCGGCTACATGACGGCCAATACCCATTTTGTCCGCATTGTAGATTAATTGGTAAACGAATTAAGTATGTTAAAAGTCACCCTATGCCTGATGAAGGCGTGGGATGACTTTTAATTTAAAATCAGGAATAGAGCCTGAGTATTAGCACCATTGCGGTCATTATTGGCTTGCCAGTCGTAAAAATTTAGATTGGAACGTCTACATAGACCGTGACCGATATTGGTGAACAAACGTTGCCAGTCCAGCGATGGCCACATCATTTTAATGTTGCGGAACAAGTTTAACCGGAGGAGGACAGAGATGCAGGCAGCTGTGTCGACGGTGTTAGCTGAGATTTCTCAGCTTACAGCGTGGGACGCGTTTGGAGACTGACGGTTTATGTCAGGCTTCAAGCCGAGCCGGAATCTCTGGCAGCCGCAGGTGGCACTTTCCAACCAACTTTGTGGACTGAATCCCTGTTAGCTGGAACTTTGCCCACCAACTAAAAAATCAGCAACGGTCCCGCCGCTGCTGGTCAGTTAGCTTCTATTCTGTTTGGCTCCGTTTAAGCTTGGTCCGGTATTCTTATTTGAGTTGCCGGTCACTGTGTTGCTGGTTGAGGTTCAACGCGCTCGCATCCACGGCAGTCTGCACCTGATTAGAAATCTGCTTGGTCGTCGTTGGCTTGTGCAACTTGATCTTGATCACTTGCACTTCGGTATTAGGTTGGGCGCTAAATTGAATCGTCGTCCGCTCAATTCGCGGAGCGGTTGCCGTAGCGGTCGCCGTGGTTGCGGCGGAAGCACCGGCAGACGTTGCCATCAAAGTTGTTACCGTCATGGCACCCAACATTACTTTCGTCATCATTGATTTTGCTTTTGTCATCTTAACCACTCCTTGAATTTTTTGTCCTGCGCTTTCGATGTCTTAGTTATACCACGCCGGCGCGGCCGCAATCTTTAAGCACGGCTAAGGTTAATCTTTGAATTTCTTATATTTCACTTATCTGAGAAGACCGAACCCATCCCATCCCTTTGAGACCAATGATTTAGAACCACTTATGCTAAAACGGCCAACCCCATTCATCACGATTACACGACCAAATTTTAACCATTCAGCGGACCACTGGATTCACTACCGTCCCAGCCGTGAGGGCGGCAAAAATAAATTCAGCCGGGGGAATTTTCTAATCGGTGGGCTTACCGGTTAGAAAATTGGCGTCTTTGAGACACGGTCTTAGTGGCTCAAAGCGAGCGCGAAGACCGCCCTTTGGCTTCGGGCGTCCTGCCCCCAGCGTTCCAATTTATTTTTGCCGCCCGGTAAGGCGCTGTATGAATCCACGTTAAACGTGATACACTGTCTGTAACCCATTGCTATTTAAGGAGTCTACCTAATGAAGAATACAATTTTACTCGTTGAAGACGAAGAGGGCCTCGCCAGCTACGTTGCGAAGGAACTCACTTTTGAAGATTTTGACGTCCTGACCGCGGCCGACGGTGAAGCTGCTTGGGAAACTTACCAGCGCGAAAAGGACAACCTCTTGTTGGTGCTGCTGGACTGGATGCTCCCGAAAATGGATGGCATGGAAGTCCTGCGCCGGATTCGCAAACACGACAAGTTGCCCGTAATCATGATGACCGCCAGGGATTACCTCGGCGACAAGGTGACCGGCCTGGACAACGGCGCCGACGACTACATTACCAAACCATTTGAAATTGAAGAACTCCTCGCCCGCATCCGGGTGATTCAACGCCGCACGGCCCATCAAAGCGGCCTGGACCAGACTTACACGCTGGCCGACCTGACCCTGGTCACCAAGACGCGCCAGGTCGACCGCGCGGGGGAGACCATCCAGCTGACCCAGCGGGAGTACGATTTGCTGCTATTTTTAATGCAACACCCTGGCCAAGTCTTCACCCGTGATGAATTGCTCGACAACGTTTGGGGCGTGGATTTCCTTGGCCAACAGAACGTGGTCGACGTCTACATTGGTTACCTCCGCAATAAAATCGACGCGGCGGACGCTCCCCACTTGTTCCACACCATTCGGGGCGTCGGCTACAGTCTAAAGGAAGATGATCCCGATGAGCACTAACCGTTCCCCGCGGACTTACGCGGACATCATTCGCCACTCCGTCACCAGCCTGCTGATCACGATTGGCATCATCATCGTGGTCACCGTCAGCGTCACCTTAACCGTCGACCAGCTGTTACGCGCGCAGGATCAGGCGGAAAAATTAAGCGCCAGCCTGCAAACAACACAGGTCAGCAATTTCAAAGACTGGCTCGCGGTCAATCGCAGTAGTGGCTTGAACTCGCACAACACGTTTGTCCTGATTAAAAATACCAACGGCTCGACCACCTCGCTGTTGCCCCACGCCACGCAACTGGCCAAGGCGAATACCACGTCGGTGCCGTTCACCCATTTGGTCTACATCAAAGGCTGGGGCCTGTACTTCTCGGAAACGCTGAAAACGGGGACCCGCACCTACTACCTCTACATTGGGATGCACGTGCTGGTCGGCAACCTCCACGTGTTGATTTCCGTGCTGATCATCGCCATTGGCCTGAGCCTCTTGATTGGCCTGCTGTACGTTCGCCGGCTGGCCAAGAGTCTGAGTGCGCCGACGATTGCCCTGGCGACCGCCGCCCAACAAGCCGCGGCCAACCCGGAAATTAGCCAAAACGGCCTGCCGCAACCAACGGAACCGGTCGAAGTCGCCCAACTGGCGCGCGACTTTAACCAACTCCTCGCCGCGCAGAACGGCCGACTGGAACGCGAGCGCCAATTCATTTCTGACGCCTCCCACGAGTTGCGCACGCCGATTGCCACGATTCGCGGAAATTTAAAATTAATCGAACGTCGCGGGGAACAGCATCCCGAAATCATCCCCGAATCCCTGGGCTTCATCGACCAGGAATCCCTGCGGATGCAACATTTGATTGAAAACTTGCTCCACCTATCCCGCGCGGATCGGGCCGACGTTGAACTGACGCCGATTGACCTCAATCAACTGGCAGCGGCGGTCGTTGAACACTACCAGCCACTGGTCAGTCAACGGGTGACGTTTGCCGGAACCGACCAGCCCGCCATGGCCTGCGCCGACACCGACATGCTCCACCAAATCTTAATTGCCCTGCTGGACAACGCGCATAAATATTCACCTTCTGACCAGCAAATTCACGTCGTTGTGACCCAGGAGGACGGTGAAATTAAGTTGAGCGTCGCCGACCACGGGCAAGGAATTCCGGCGGCCGACCGCGAACACATTTTTGAACGCTTCTACCGGGTCGATGCGTCGCGTTCCACGAAAATTGAGGGTAGTGGCCTGGGTCTGTCTATCGTTTCCCGCCTGGTTCAGCTGAACCAAGGCACGATTGCCATCACGGACAATGACCCGCACGGCGCGAAATTCACGGTATCTTTCCCCGTCGCACCAGCCGCTAAACAAAACTAAGAATTTCTCAGGAAATCCTTAATCAAACTTGGTGGTTATCGTTACCTTTGCTTGGTATACTGAATTCATCAAGTGAAAGGAAGCGTTCTACTATGCTGATTGATGACAACCCGCAAATTAAAACCATTACTCCCGCCCAAATTACCAAGGTGTTCTATCCTTACGTGATTGCAAAAACGGAAGCCGGGAGTTATGTCAACATTAACCTGAGCGACAAGGAGCGGAAAGATCCGCTGTTCTGGGAATCCATTGCCAACATCGCCAAAGCAAAACTTTGGGTCCCGATTGGCGAACGGTTTCACCAGCTGCTCTCGTATGACTGGACCTATGCGGCTGAGTAACCCTTAAAACTAAATACGCTAAATTCAAAGCCGAGTTGTCTTGATTGACGGTCCGGCTTTTTCGTTCCCCGACGACAGTCCACCTTACCGGGCGAAACTTAGACGGTCGTGGATTCCGTTCCCGGCGGCGAGTTCAAGGTGCCCTGCTGTGGGGCCCGGCTCCAGCCTGAGGGGCGGTCTTCTGCCTCGACTTGAAGCCTCACTGAGAGCCGTGAGTCTCCAAGATCGTCCCATGGCCTAACCTGAGCAAATCACTCAGCTAATGCCATCGACACAGCTGGGCACCTTGACTCGCCTCTGGTCACTCATACGGCTGATCTCAGTTTAACTGGTGGGACTTGTCGTTGGCGCATTTTCACCAGCCCTGCGGCTGACACTGGTTCGGCCCGCAACGCCTAGGCTAACAATTTCGGCAAAAAAATAGCGGCATGGTCGCCGCCATTTCATTTATATTTAAAGCAATCAGTCCAAATAGGCTCAAAACTTTCAATCTATGAAGACTGTTTCAAGTATGATGCAGGCGCAATCGCCTGGAATAAAGCCGTTTCAGGTGGTTGTTGCCCATAATCTGAAGACTGAATCGCGTAATCCTTATTGCAATAACGATTAGCCATTAAAATACTGACAACAACGACATTCCAGCCCAATCGGCTCACCGTAATAGTTAAAACCAATCGTAACCGGAGGAGGCCAGAGATGCAGGCAGCTGTGTCGACGGTGTTTGCTGAGCGAAATTCTCAGCTTACACCGTGGGACGTGTTTGGAGCCTGACGCATTTTGTCAGGCTTCAAACCGAGCCGGAGGACCGTTTCTCAGGCCGCAGGCGATCCCCACAGCAGCCGGAATCTCTGGCAGCCGCAGGTGGCAATTTCAATCGACACTTTCTTTTAACCAATGTTGCCTAGAGTCGAGAAGAATTTTGCAGGATTTCTGCTTTCTTACGCAGGTCACCGCGGGTCTGTCCTACCAGGATGCGGGTCGGTTGCGCTAAGTAGCCGTCAATCGTACCACCAATGCTAGCGAGCCAGAAGCTCATGAACCCCCAGACACTCGCCGACCAATCCTGCTTGAATGCTAAGGTAAACGCGGCGATAATTGCGAACAAAAATAAATTAATCATCGCCGTGTGTCCTTGCCGCCCCAGCCGATTAAAGTAAGGGTACTGCCACGTCCAGAGTCCATCTACCAGTAAGAATCCTAAAATCACACCAAGCGCAATCCGAACGCCGTGAACATTATCAACGGCGGTCGTTAAGCTTAAGAGCACCATCAGGGCCATTAAAAACCAGAATGAATGAAACGCATAACGCCAATCAAATTTCATGAAGTCGCCTCACTTTTTTCAGCCACATTTGGCTTTGTTGGACACGAATTCTAGCACGCACCAGCTTAAATAAAAATAACGCCACCTCCCATAGTTAGGAAAGTAGCGCTACCAACGTGATACCCTCGCGACCGTTAATTTTTGCTAAAGCCGCTTTGGTCAGGCTTTTTTCAAATAAGATTGTCGCTGACCACGTTTCATTTTTACCAGTAATTCGTTAAATTTGATTTTTCCGAAACGCCACGATCATGCTGAGAAACGCGCATGTTCCGGCAACAACCAGGAATAATAGGGCCCACTGAGAACCCGTCGCCGTTTTAAGCATGGTGCTCCCGACGCTCCCAGCCTGACTGGCCGCAATGATGGCTGACACAATGGCGGTTCCCATGGCGCCCGCAAATTGTTGCATGGCGTTCATCAGGGCATTTCCATCCGCTCTCAAAGCGTTTGGGAGCTGTTTTAAGCCATCCGTCATGATATTCCCAAATGATGACCCGATGCCGACCATATAGCCCACGTAGAGGCCCAGAATGGCCCAGGCAGACATACCACGCGCAAAGCCCGTCATGGCAACTAACATCAGGACTACCAAACCTAAACCAAGGAGAATTGGCCGCTTGGCCCCAAACCGGTCGAGAATGTTTCCGCCAATTGGGGAGAACGCGGCACCAATCACCGCCCCCGGAAGGACCACCAGCCCCGCGACGAAGGCGGATTGCTGGTCGACCAACTGGAGATAATTTGGCAAGACGAACGACAATCCTAACGCGGTGATTTGGAGCAGGAAAAACGCCAGTAAATGCCAGGCGAAAGCGGTATTTGCCACGGCCTCTAGTTGAATCAAGGGATGAGCACTGCGGCGCGTCCGACGGATAAAGTAGACCAGACCGAGGAGTCCCAACAACAGTGACCCACCGACTGACCAGCTGAGAAACGGTTGATCACTCAGTGAACTGAAGCCAAAGATTAAGCCACTAAAGGTCACCACCACACCCAGCATACTCAAAAAATCGAAGCGTTCCGGGCGCGTTTCAGAGACCTGCTTAATCGTCTTGATGCCGACAAAGAATGACACAATTAGGAACGGCAGTAGAATCCAGAAAATGTAGCGCCAATTCAGGTTCGTCACCAAAATGCCACCATACGTCGGCCCAATCGCCGGTCCAATAGCAGTTACCAGGGTGCCGACCCCCGTCATCATGCCAATTCGGCTGAGGGGCACTTGTTCCAGGATAATGTTAAACATCAGCGGCAACGCAATCCCGGTGCCGAATCCTTGAATAGCCCGACCAATCAGTAACCAGACGAAACTATCCGCGCAGGCGTCAATCAACAGTCCCGTGATAAATAATAGGTTTGCCACCACGAAGAGTTGTTTCAGTTTGAAGCGGCGTTTCAAATACGAGGAGATTGGCACGATGCACGCCACAATCAGCAGGTACAACGTGGTCATCCACTGAACCGTTCCAGTCGTCACGTTGAACTGTTTCATCAGCGTGGGAAATGTAATGTTCATTGCGGTTTCAACGATGACGCCACTCAGCGACATCAGGCCCGTGGCCAGCACAGCGCCAACGACCCGTGGATCAATTTTTTCAGTTGTCATAAAATTACTCCTTTGTTGTTTGCCAACGGCTGACGTTCCGCAGTGCGCGCTGGAACGCCGCTGCCTCTTGGTCGGTCAAGTCAGTCACCATCTTGGCATCTTGCTGTTCCAGGTGTGTCTGAACAATCGGCACAAGCGACTGGCCTTTCGTGGTCAACTGTAGCTGACGTTTACGGCTATCACTTGACGCGACTACGCGGGTGACCAGGTCCCGTTCCACCATCCGTTTCACCAGCAAGGATGCCGTGGAACGTTGCACGTGAAATTCTCGTTCCAAGTCCACCTGGAACACGACCCGTTCCGACTGTCGACTCAAGAAGTCAATCACTGACAATTGCATGCCAGTTAACCCGTACGGCCGGGCAAAGTCGTTCATCTCAATGTTCATCTGGTGCTCGGCGTCCCGCAACCAAGCGCCTAACCGTCGTGTGGTCATGGCTATTCGCTCCTTTTGTTAGTCAGCTAACAATTTTAAGCTAGTTTTGGCTAAAGTGCAAGTGTTTCTTAAACCGGTCGACGTAAAAAGCCTGGAACAACCGCCCAGGCTCACGAAAACTATTTTAGTTAGTCATTTCTAAAGCAATCCGCAAAGTAGATAAAGCCCACAACATAACAGACATCGTGTACTGAAATTAGCGGCAACATCATCTATGCCTGCCGTCAAATTTAGGCTGGTAGGTCTCATAGACAATAGCCAATTATTCTGGACAAACATTGCCAGCCCAGCGATAACCACAGCAACGTCACGGCAAAAAGACAAGCCTAACCGGAGGAGGCCAGAGATGGAGGCAGCTGTGTCGACGGTGTTAGCTGAGATTTCTCAGCTTACAGCGTGGGACGCGTTTGAAGACTGTCGGTTTTGGACAGACTTCAAACCGAGCCGGAGGACCGCCCCACAGGCCGCAGGCGGTCCCCACAGCAGCCGGAATCTCTGGCAGCCGCAGGTGGCAATTTCCAACTCATTTAGTCCTTTTGCAGGTGATTTACCAGAAATGCCGATGCCGCAACAGCAGGGCCACGACGCCCATGATGCCCAGCATCATCACCACCGTGAAAATCCAAGAAATGGTATCATTGGCAAACGGCAATTTGACGTTCATGCCATAGAACCCCGTAATGATTGTTGGAATCGTCAAAACCAACGACCAGATAGTCAAAAATTTCATCGTGTCGTTCAGGTTATTGTTCAACACGTTGTTAAACGTATTCGAAATCCGATCGACCACGTCCGCCTCAATCGCCGTCATTTCAGATGTTTGGCGGGCTTCAATGACGGCGTCCGCCAAGTGCTCATTGTTCTTGTCGGACAACTGTTTGCCAAACGGTGTGCTGTTCAGGTTGACCACCATCATGGCGTTGTTGCGGGTAGCGCTCACGAAATAAGCCAGACTCTGTTGCAGGTTAGACAGCGCAATCAAATCCTTGTTGTCGGGCGCCTGATTCAACTGCTTGTCCAGTCGGTTTTGTTCCGCATTGATTTTCCGAATGGGTGGAATGAATTGGTCAAATAAAATGAACAGCCCAATCAACATGAACTCATTGGTATCCGAAATCTGTTGCAGCTTCATTCGCTCACTCAGGGTTTGGTTCACCCACTGTGTGCGTTGCGTTGTGATGGAAAAGACTTGATTGCCCTTTAGCAGAAACGTGACTGGCCGGGTGATGTACCGTTGGGAAATTTGATCGACCACCACCGGCACATGCAGGACAAACAATTGAGTATTCAAATACTCATCGCGGTCATAATGGGACCGTTCATTCACGTCGGTTACGTAGGTTAAAATTTCATCCGTTAGACCGTACGTTACCTGCAGGGACTCCTTGTCAGCATCGTCTTCAATCATCGCCATTACCCAGACGAGATTCTGTTCGCCGGTGCCAATCTTTCTCTCGACAATCATGGAATTTCCTCTTCTCTTCCGTCAATACGTTAAGTGTACCACGTCCGCCAGAAAAAAATGACAGAAATCCCAGTACCCGAAAAGTCCTAATATTGTGAACAAATTTTCGGAATTTCACAAGTTACACATGTTTTAACTTATGGTTAAAGAAAGAGGATTAGTCGTGTTCGACTAATCCTCTTGTTTAAAGGGTCTGTTTAGGTTACTTTTCTGATTCCTCTGGGTCATCCTTAGTGGTCAGGACACTCAACATCTTGGTGAGTTGCCCCACCGTAAATTGACTGCCACTGTCATCCAAGTCGACTTTACTCATGGTACTTGCCGCATCCTTCAACGCTTCGTGACAAGTAATTTCCAATTGCTCACCGCTCGCTGTCAATGAAAGTGGCCGTACTCGCCGGTCAGAACTTTGATAGCTTTGAACGACATAGCCCCGCCGAATCAATTGGGAAATCCCACGAGAAACTTCTGCCCGGGAAATGCCGCGACTGTCGGCCACGGTGGCTGACGTCAATTTTCCTGGATTCTCCAAGATGTGGTGTAAAATCGCATATTGATCCACTGAAATCCCCATGGTTCGTTGGAATCGGGTTGCTGCCTTTTCTAATTCTCGCTTCAACTCCATGAAAGATTCAAAGAAACTCTCCGCATGAACGACCTTACTCTTCATAGTATTATCATATCCTTATCTTCACTTTGCTAACCGGTAAGATAGTTAACACGACTAGCAATACGAAAAATGGTTGACCCCATAGAAATATCTATATATTTAATAATAAAGAACAATTTACCGAATTGCAAGTATTACACCGCAATTTATAAAAAAGTTTACGGTATAAAAAGGGAGCCGAAGATTCAGTTGATAATTTGTCCGATTTTATTCGAATTTCCGTAAATGGTACAGACGAGCTTCCCACGGCGCAATCTGTTTTTCATCCGAATCGGCGTCAACTTCGGTGTTGGTAAAAATTAATTCACTTGTGGTTAAATCAAACTCTTGCGTGGTGGCGACCTGATTGCTCATGTTCACGACGACCAGCCAGTTGTCCCCGTTCAGGGTCCGCCGGTAGACAAACAGCTGATCATCACGCGTATCTATTAGCTCATATCGCCCTTGTTCCAGGGCTGGCACGGATTTTTTCAAGCGAATGAGCTGCTGGTAAAACGTTAAAACTGAATGTGGGTCATGACTTTCCCGTTCCACGTTGATCTGTTCCGTACCCGGCGTCATGTTAATCCACGGTTGCTGGTCAGAAAAACCACCGTACTGCTGATGGGTCCACGGCATGGGTGTTCGCGCATTGTCCCGACTCTTCATCGCCAGTTGGCGCAAAATCTGCGTCTCAGGTACCCCGGCAGCCCGCTGCTGTTGGTGATAAAGCCGACTGTCTAAGTCCCGGTAATCGCCAATCTCCGTGAAATCAGCGTTGGGTAACCCCAGTTCTTGCCCTTGATAAATGAACGGGGTGCCCTTCATTAGGAGGTACCACAGCCCCAGCGCCTTCGCGGAACGCCGTCGATAATCTTGAGCGTTGCCGTAATAGGAAACGGCACGGGGTAAATCATGATTTTCAATGAACAGCGCGTTCCAACCGACCTTTGCCAGTCCAAATTGCCAGTGGGAAAGCGTCGCCCGTAATGCTGCGACAGGTAGCTTGGGCTCGGCGCGTTCCCAGAAATGAACGTGATCGAATTCCAAGAGGAGGTTAAAGTATCCCTGTTCCGGGTCCAACCAGCGTTGTGCTGTTTCCCGGTCGATGCCGCCCGCCTCGCCAACGACCAGTAGCTTATTACGTTTGATAACGGGTTGCAGGTCAGCTAAAAAGGCATCCGTGCCCCGCACGTCCTGATAGTAATCAGTCCGCGGATGGGCTACGTTGGCAAAGTCCTGCCGCTTCTTCAAGTGAGTGACGCCATCGAGGCGGAAGCCATCCACGCCGCGGTCAGCCCACCACTGCATGGTGGCCGCCATTTCCTGGCGAACGGCGGGATTTTCCCAATTTAAATCTGGTTGGGCTTCTGCGAAAGTGTGTAAGTATGCGGCTTGTACGGTTGGTACATAGGTCCAAGCGGAGCCACCAAAGATCGATTCCCAGTTGTTGGGCGTCTGCCCGGGAGTCGTTGCCCGCCAAATATAATAGTCGTGATAGGGATTCGTCACGTCCGCCATGGCAGCCTGAAACCACGGATGCTGGACGGACGTGTGATTGAGGGCCAGATCAATGACCACTTTGATATTAGCCGCGTGAAACGCCGTGATCAATTGGTCAAAGTCCGCTAGCGTCCCGTATTTGGGATCCACGTTCCGGTAGTCCGTGACGTCATAGCCACTATCGACCTGACTGGAGGGGTAAAAAGCCGACAGCCAAACAAAGTCGATGCCGAGGGATTGTAAGTAGGAAATTTTCGTTTGGATGCCGGGCAAATCGCCCACACCGTCATGGTTACTATCTAAAAAGCTCTTGGGGTAAATTTCGTACCCGACCGCGTGTTGCCACCACTGTGCGTCAGCCATTGCTGTCTTCCTTTCGTTGCAAGCTTGCAACCGGTTGTATTGTTATATTCCGGGGATTGTATTCGCCTCCAATTGTACCAATAATTATCTAATTTGTCGGCCAATTTAGCAAACTTTATGCTTAGTGGTTATCTTTCGTCCAAACTGAACTATTGTTGGCCATAGATATTATCGTTAATAATAATCGACATAGCAGATAACTACCAGTTTATTGCTCACCGCTTTTTGCTGGAACACGACACCCGGAACGGCCTAGAGTTCCGCCTTGTTCCATGCTGATTAGGCGAAAAAAACAGCCCCACTCATCACTTGAGCGCGACTGCTACGTATCATTCATTTCGGTCAGCCTGGGAAAGTACTTCCCCAGAAGCGACCAGCCCTAGTCAATTTTCCGCTTAGGATTCAATAAATTCATGGGATCAAACAGCGTCTTGATTTGGTGTTGCAACAGGTCCACTGTTTCACCCAGTTCGGGATTGTTCCACTGATTTTTCAGCATTCCCACGGCGTGTTCGCCTGAAATGGTGCCGCCGAGTTCCAGCGTCTTCCAGAAGGTCTTGCGCAGCGCTTCAATAATCACAGCGGGCACTTCGTCTTCATCTTCGGACCACGTGAAGGTTGGGTGGACGTTACCGTCACCGGCATGTCCGGCCGTGTAAATCTTAATGCCCAATTCCTTGCCGAGGTCCTGCAGGAAGTCCATCATCGGTGCTAATTTGGAAAGTGGCATCGCCATGTCTTCCATCAGGTGATTGTTGCCAGAGAAAACGGCGGGTAACATGTCTTGCCGTAACTTCTCTAAAGCCTTTTGTTCCGCTGGATCCGTGGTGACTTTTACGTTTTGAGCGTCGTGCTGGGCAAGCAAATCATTCAGCACGCCCACGCTCTCGTCGCTACTGCCATCTAGCCGAAAGATCAGCATGGAGCCGCTGTTATCGGCATAGTGCGTGCCTTCGTACCGGTCCAGAGCCACTACGGTGTTGCCGTCCAAGGCCTCCAGCATCGTCGGGTAGACACCAGACATACGAACCGCGGTCACACCGGCGGCCAGCGCACCCATATCCTTGAAGAAGGCCACGCCCATGACGGACTTGCCCAACGGAATCGGCATTAATTTCACAGTCACTTCGTAGATGATGCCCAGCGTGCCTTCAGAGCCCACGAAGAGTTGCGTTAGATCGTAACTGAAGGCCTGTTTCAGCGTCCGGCCACCCAGCTTGACGACCCGACCATCCGCCAGTACGGCCTTCAAGCCCAGCACATTGTCTTTGGTTGCGCCAAAACGCACGGTACTCATACCACCGGCGTTGGTTGAAACGTTCCCACCGATGGATGAAAATGGCTTGGAACCGGGATCTGGCGCATAGAACAGGCCCTGTTTGCGGGCTTCCTGGTCCAAATCGCCATTGACGACGCCGGGCTGGACAACCGCCACGGAGTCTTCCTTGCTGATTTCCAAAATCTGATTCATCCGCCGCGTTGACAGGATAATTGCCCCAGCAATCCCATCGGACCCGATCACCGTGCTGCTAAAGGTGGTTTGGGGAATCACGGCAATGTGAAATTTCCGCGCTGTCCGCAAGACACCTTGAATATCATCAACACTACCAACCTCGACAAACGCCCGGGCTAAGCCTGTTTCACCACCGGTTGCATTGGGATTGAAGGACTGTTTCTTCAACGTCTTTTCATCCGTGTAAACCGTTCCGTCCTTAACTTGTTCCTGGAGATAGGTTGCCATTTCCTCATCAGAGTACGCACTAAAAACTGTCATGCTGAAGGCCTTCTTCGTTTTATTTTAATTCTGAACGGAACCGGTTCCATGCCTGATACTTTTCCGTTCAATGTCGTTTTCAGTGATCATTCTAACACGTAATTCTTAAAAGTACAGGTTTAATTACTCAGCCAGCCCTGACAGCAATTCCAGCTGTCTGCAACATAAAAACAGGCACCCACCAACGACCAGCTCGGTCATTGCGGGTGCCTGTTCCACTCTATACCAACACAGTTCTCACTGGAACGTGCTGGAACAGAGCCTTTTGCCATTCAATTAGCACCTAACTAAAGTCGGGCATAAACCGCTATATAACGCTGAATATTGGCCACACTATCGAACCCCGTCGGCTTACCATTCGCCAAATTTGGTCCATGCCCAATTACGGTAGACAAACGTCGCCAGTCCAGCGATAGTCACGGCAATGTCATATTGAAGAAACAATCATAACCGGAGGAGGACAGAGATGGAGGCAGCTGTGTCGACGACGTTAGCTGAGCGATTTTCTCAGGTTACGTCGTGGGACGCGTTTGGAGACTGTCGGTCTTGGACAGGCTTCAAACCGAGCCGGAGGACCGCCCCACAGGCCGCAGGCGGTCCCCACAGCAGCCGGAATCTCTGGCAGCCGCAGGTGGCAATTTCCAACTAACCTTGTCTGTTAGCTGGTCCGTTTTAGCTTCTTTGAGACTTTAAGCCAGCTTGGTAAACTGCTTGTTCTCCAACCGATATTGGTGGTCACACCGGGCGGCCACGTCGGGTTCATGGGTCACGATAATCACGCATTTCTGCCGGTCATGAGCAATCTTTTGGAACTGATCGATGACCTCCTTGGTATTATCCTCATCGAGGTTCCCGGTCGGTTCATCGGCCACCACTAACTGGGCGTCACAGGCCATCGTCCGAGCAATCGCGACCCGTTGTTGCTGCCCACCGGATAACTGTTGGACGTTCCGGGTGGCGAGGTCCTCGTTGATGCCCAGATCATTTAACGTGCGTAGGGCAAAATGCTTGTCGCCGGCATGTTCCGCACCGGTAATTGCCATCGCCGTGAGCAAATTGTTCAACGGTGACATGTAGGTAAACAGGTTGTACGCCTGGAACACGATTGAAACATCGCGTCGGCGGTAGTTGGTCAGCCCAATCTTTTTCAGCGACCGGTCACCCAACAGAATGTCGCCCTCCTTGGGCTTATCCAGTCCGGCAATCAGCGACAGAAACGTGGTTTTTCCCGTTCCAGAGTGACCCAGAATTGCGTAGGACTGCCCCACGTCGAACTCGAGATTAATGTCTTGGAACAGCGGTTCACTTTTATCCTGGTACCAGTAACCCAAGCCTTCCGTTTTTAACATGCGCGTTCCTCCTTAGGAAATTAAGACTTTCTTCGGCTCCAGTCGTAAAATCCCACCGGAAGCAATCATGATGGACAGGAACGTGATGGCTAAGCCAAAGCCACCCAGCTCGGCCAAATCAACGGCACTGACGCTAATGTCCAGGTCGGTATCGGCCGCCTTGGCGCTAGTCGTGGTGCTCGTTGACCCTGGGCCACCCGCACCGCCACCGTTACCACCAGGTTGACCGCCGCCACTACCACCACCGGGTTGACCGGAGCTGGTTGACGTGGTCTGCGTGGTCGTCGTACTTTGAGAAACCAGCTGAGAACCCAGTTGGTCGCCGACAAATTTACCACCGGCACCCGCAATCGCCACGGCAATCACGATCACCATCAACATTTCAGTAAAGAATTGGGCCACAATCTTCCAGCGCGCCTCACCTAGGGACAGGAGCACGCCAATTTCAAAGCGGCGTTCCCGAATCATTAAGATGACGATCAGGGCGAGGATAATCGTGCCGGCAATCGCAACCAGCCAAACAATCTTGTTGGCAAAGCCCTCCACGTTGTCCATGGATGCCTTAACCGTCTGGTAGCTGGAGTCATCGGTGCTCAGGGAATATTTGCTAGAATTGATCAGCTTCTTACCGGCCGTCTTGACGCTGCTGACCTTGGCAGGATTGCTGATGTTAAACGTCACGGAGTCTGCTGTTCCAGCATACGTGCTGCCCTTAAAGGTGTTGGCCAGGGTGTACGAGGTGTACATCGTGTTCGACGGATCCGTACTCATGGGACTCGTGCTACTGGAACTGGTGGAACTAGCCTTGTAAATCCCAACAATCTTCATTTTGACCTTGGCCTTATCACCAGCGGTCTCCTTCACGGTAATCGTATCGCCGACGGTCAGATTGTTTTGGCTCGCCAGGTCCTTTTCGATGACCACGTGATTGGTGTTTTTGTCAGCCGTGGTAATCCCGCGGCCCTTGGTAATCTTACTTTGGTTACTGCTAAAGTCAGTCGCTAAACTGGTGGCGGTCACCCCATCAATTTGGGTATCGCCCGAACTCGTCGACGACTTCATGCCACCGGGACCGCCGCCATTACTGCTACCCATCCCCGTGCTGGTCGAAACCACATCGTAGGATTTGGCATTCACGGTGGTGCTACTGGTGACGTTGGTACTCTTGACGTTGCTTAACTTAGAAATCTTAGTGGCATCGCTCAGTTTCACCGGCGTCAACGTCATTTTCGGTCGACTTGATTTACTCGTGGAACTACTACTGCTGCTCTGCATCTTCTTAAACGCCGCTTGCCGGTTCGCCGACAAGGTGACGGTCGCGCCAACGTCCGCCTTCGCTTGGTCGGTCGCCTTAACCGCCGCACTGCGAATCAGTAAACCTGCTAACACGAACATTAAGATGGCGGACGAAACCAGGATCAGTAAAACTGACCGGCCCTTCTTCGCCCACACGTTTAACCAGGCCCGTTTGAAAAAATTCATTCAGGGTCGCCTCCATTTCATATCATGCTAACGAGTATGGCAAAGGGGGCTTTGCGGAAGCTTAAAGTTGGGCGGTTCCCCAAACTAACTGTGAAACACCGGCAAAATAAAAACGGCGTTAACCGTAATGGTCACGCCGTTTAGCACCTATTTCGCTGGAAATAGCCAGGTTAATAAAACGTTAAGGCTCGAGCTCGTCCGGTGGTAAAACGTCCGGATACAGCGCGGAATACTCTTGATACCATTGGAACACCGTCGTTGCTAACACTTTGAGGACGGCAAACCCTGGAACACCAAAGATCACGCCGATCAGGCCGAACATTTTTCCTCCAGCTAGCAGGACAAACACAATGGTAATTGGGTGCATCGCCAGGCTGTTCCCCATGATGAGTGGCGACAGGACCTGCGTTTCCAACACCCACTCAATCAGGTAGACGATGACGACCCCAATCAACATGGAGGGGCTCGTCACCACCCCGATGATCAGCGCCGGAATCAGCGCGATGGCCGACCCGAAATACGGAATCAAATTCAGTGGCCCGGCTAACAACCCAATCAAAAGCGCGTAACGCAGCCCGATGATCGAATACCCAGTCGTGAAAATAATCAACACACACAAGGCAACGGTCAGCTGCCCCCGAACATAGGAACTGACCTTGACGTTCATCTGATCGAGCATCGTGATAAACCGGGCTCGGTACGCTGTTGGTACCACTTGACTAATGTAATGGGGAAAGCGCGAGCCATCCTTCAACATGAAGAACAGAACCAGCGGCGCCGTGATAATCGTAATGATCCAGTCACTGACCGTGGTCACCACGTTCCCTAGCGAACTCAACGTACCGGTCAGCAGGTTCAGCCCCCGTTTGGAAAAGTAGGTCGACACGCGGTCGTTGATGTCCGCCAGGTTGCTGTTGGACAGCCAGTGGTGCTCCTGGTTCAGGTGATTGATGTTGTGCAGCATGTCATTGGCAAACTGCGGCAAGGCGCCAATGATGCCGGACGTTTGCTTGGTGAGAAATGGAATTAAATTGAGAAAAATGATCACAATGATGCCGACCGTCAGGAGAATCGCCACCGCAATCGCCAGCACCGATTGTAAGTGAAACCGCCGTTCCATGAAATGGACGAACGGATCCAGGACGTAAAACAGAATCCCCGCCACCACGATGGCTGGCATGGTAATCCCGATGAATTTCCAAACTGGTGTGAGGATCCAGGCATTTTGCATGAGTTCGTTCAAGACCAGCAGTAAGAGAAAAATATTTAAGAGCAAAATCGTAATATGATTATTTAAAAATCGTTGGTAGAACCAGGAGATTCCTGATTCAGGCTGACGCAAGTTCTTCAATGCGACCCCTCCCGTTAATAGGCATAGCTCTAGTTTAAGGCTCACGAACGCCGGTGACTAGCTATTTTTCGCGGAAAGCCAAAATAATTTGTGTTATGTTTGCGCTTGCCGCCTCCGCTGGGCAGACACACCGCCTATGGGGACCGCTTCCGGCCTGAGAAACGGTCCTCCAGCTCGGCTTGAAACCTCGCTACGGTACGCGAGTTTCCAAGCACGTCCCGTGCTGTAAGGCCGGGAACAGCCCACCCGGTCTAACACCACCGACACAGGACGGTGAATCTGCCCAGCTCCGGCTATCGCTCACCATAGTTAAATTATTTACGGTGGCCTTCCCGGAAAAGCTAGTCAGCCGGCATTCTTCGTAGGGTTTTGTGATTTTGTGAGACGAAAATGGTGACTCACCAGTTTTGAGCTGGTGAATCACCATTTGATAGTCTATATTTTTTTGGACGACAATGCGCTGAGAGACCTACCCGTTCAGAACACAGCCACAGTTCAGTCGCTCAAAACGCAACCACCCTGTCGCTGGTCACAACCATGTCAGCCGATAGGGCGGAGAAAATAGGCTCAGCCGTGGGATTTTCTGAGTGCTTTCCTCAGAAAATAGCGTCTTTGAGACGCGCCTTTCGGCTCAAAGCGAGGTTAGAGACCGCCCTTCGGCTCTGACCGTCCGCCCACAGCGTTCCGGCCTATTTTCTCCGCCCGGCAAGGCGCCAGCTCACATATCATTACAACCACATGGCCATCCCACACTCTGTTAAATACATAGCCACAGTTCTGTCGGCCAATGCCAGCGACAACGTGATTGGTTCGGACCGTGTCAGCCGTGTGCGTGTTAAAAATAGGCTCAGCCATGGGATTTTCTGAGTGTTCTCCTCAGAAAATGGCGTCTTTGAGACGTGATTTTCGGCTCAAAGCGAGGTTAGAGACCGCTCTTCGGCTCTGACCGTCCGCCCATAGCGTTCCGGCCTATTTTTAACACGTGCTAAGGCGCTGCAAAGGACCAACCAAGCACTAGTTATCAGCGTTTTGGGCGACCTTGACTGTGGCGTCGGCGGTGGTGCCGCTGACTTGGTACACCTGCTTCCCCTCCTGCCAAGTCACCGAGTTCGTCTCGTCACTATCCGCCTGACTGTAAACAGTAATCGCGCCAGTATCCGCGCTACTTGGCAGACCAGATTTGGTAATTTGACTGTTGACCTGCTTGGCAAATTGGGTCGGGGTCCCACTCGCGTCGGCGTTACTGGTAACGGCGGTGACGGACCAATCACCCTTGTTCCAGTGGACGTAAGTGTGCCCCATGGTGCCTTGAATCACGGCGGTCGTCCCGTTGTTTAAGTTAACCGTGGTCCCTTGGGTGTTGCTGCCCACGTAATCGACCTGGCTGGCCGCCGTATTGGTACTGCCGTACGTGGTCTTCTGGTAGGTTGCTGACTGGTCGCCACTGGCCTTGTATTTCACCTTGTAATTACTCTTGGTCCCACTGGCACTGTCGGCGGTGAGCTTGGTCCCATCCGCGGTCGCCGTGGTTGGCGCGGTCGTCTGACTGACGGAGCTGACGTCATTGGCCGCGTGAATTTCTAACGCCGTGCCAGAGCCCAAAGCAAGTAAGGCCAAGGCTGTGGTGACGGTCGTAATGATTTTCGTTTTACGTTGCATATCTATTCAACTTCTTTCGGTTATTTTTCCGTAACGTAGCTAGCCAGTGCCGTCACGTATTTACCATTGCTCAACACGAAGTAACGGGAACCAGACGACCGTTTCTTAATCCCAGTGACCTTCAGCGTGGTACCCTTGCTAACGGCCGTTGACCGACTAGACTTGGCAAACGAGGATTTCGAATATTCATACAACTTCTTGGTCGTCTTGACGCTGGTGCTCGATCCCAATGATTCGTAGTAGGCATGGTCTGAATACTGGGTGTTCCCGGAAATGTAACCCAGTTTCGTTTTAATCCGGTACGATTGGCCACTGGATGCCTTGACCACTTTACCGGCAACGGTATCGCCAGCAACGTAGTAACTGCCCTTTTTAGTCTTTAAGTTCACATCCGAATAAATATACAATTTGTGTTTCAAGTTAAAGGACCCATGTTGACCGACCCAATACCCCGTCGCATCCTGTGACAGCACCCATTTGCCCAACGAACTGATGTAGAGCGCCTGTTTCGACTTGTCACTCGTCACGCTCTTCACCTTAGAAATGCTGTAAAACTTCTGCCGGTCCGCAGCGGCAATTGCCGACCCATCGGTATAGGTGGTTGCCCCCTTATGTAGGTAGATGTGTTGGCCAGCCTTGTACCCGCTGTAGGCATAGCTGGTCGCTGCCGTGCTGGTTGACGTCGATGCAGTCGTCGAACTCGTGGTGTCAGTGGAACTCGTGGAACTAGAACTCGTGGCACTGGTGCTCGTCGACGTGTCAGCCAACGCCGTGGTCACGCCATCCGTCCACCAGGTAATGGGGTGAACGGTCGTTACGGCCTTACTGTTGTCCGTGTATTCGCCCAGCGCGGACAGGTAATTGTTATCCGTGTACTGCCAGAGTGCGTATGAAATCGTCGGCGTCGATGAATAGTTAGCGATCCACTGGGCATCGAAGCTCTGGCGGGCCGTATTGGCATAGCTCGTCGCAAACGATTGGTAAGAGTAGAAGACTAACTTCTTGTTGGTCAACGCACTCATTTCGTCGTACCACGCCTTGACGGCCGCGTTGGTGGTCCCTGAAGTGACATCGTTTTCTTCAAAATCTAAGACGTAAAATTTAGCGCTCTTGTTCGACCGGTCGTAGAAATCCTTGGCCTCAGTCTTGGCGCTGGCGGCACTGGTAAACCGGGCGTAATCGTACTCACCAAACGGAATCCCGTATTTCACGTACAACGCCGTGTTGTTGGTGGCATAAAGATCGGTATACGACGACCCGTACTGCCGCCGGTTGATCACAAAGGACACCTGACTCTTTAAATTAGCGACCTGACTGGCGGTTAACTTCCCTTGCCACTCAGAAATATCTGGAATCGCTAAGGTACTGGCGTGGGCAACGGTTTGACTGCCAGCAACCGCGATACAGGCGAGTGCGCTCGCCGCAACGATTGTTCGCGCCAACCGCTTCGTCCATGACTGTTTACTCGACATATTTTTGGCACTTCCCTATCTAAATTTGGTCTCCCCGACTCTCTGGTCGTCCCGCAAATCTCCCCGGGACGTTGACTCCTCCGTAATTGTGGCACCACCTCGTTTCGCAATCTTGCTTAACCATAGGCTTTTAAAATGTGCATTCCGTAACAGGGTGATTGCAGTTCAGTTACCACGTTTTACAATTATATTTATTACAGGAACGCCGTTAAATCAACGATAGTCGTGACCATCCGCCAGCAGAACGGTTAGGCTGGCGAAACAACCAAATAGACGATTTGCCCTGGAAAAGGACTAAGTTGCTTGCCACCAGACACGAAGAACGCGGGATTCAGCTATGGCCTGGTCACCATTAACGGATTGTTCACGTTTAATTACAATTATATTTATTAATTGACCTTATCAACGTGAAAGTAATTCGATATACGAATATTTATATTTTGTTCCCGTTGATTGTTCAGAGAAATTCACGTATGATGGGGGTACGCAAAAATACAACTAGGAGGCTCCCGTATGCGCCGTGCATTGTTAAGTGTTTCTGATAAGACTGGTTTAGTTGAATTCGCCAAAATGTTGCTTGCTCAAGACTTTGAAATCGTTTCGACTGGTGGGACCCAGGCTGTGTTGGCTCAAGCTGGCTTGCCGGTCACCCCGATTGAAGCAGTAACCCATTTTCCAGAAATGTTAGACGGCCGGGTCAAGACACTGAATCCCTTAGTTTTCGGGGGAATCTTGGCTAAACGCGACAATCCTGAACATCAACAAACGTTGGTGGAACACGACATTAAGCCAATTGACTTGGTTTGTGTCAACCTCTACCCATTTGCGGCAACCATTGCCCAACCAGACGTCACGCTAGCCGCTGCCGTCGAACAGATCGATATCGGTGGGCCTTCTTTAATTCGGGCCGCTGCCAAGAACTACGCGGACGTTCTGGTCGTCTGTGATCCCGCCGATTATGATCAGGTCGGGCACGCGCTCGCCGAAAAGACTGACGACTTACGACTCCGTAAGCACCTGGCGGCAAAGGTTTTCCACCACACCGCCCACTACGATGCCCTGATTGCCAACTACTTAACTGATGAAGCGAAGCCTGAGACGTTAACGTTGACCTACCAACGTAAACAGGCGTTGCGTTACGGGGAAAATCCGCAACAAACCGCCACCTTTTACGAAGACTGCGAACCGACGCCGTACTCAATTGCGGCCGCCAATCAACTCCACGGTAAGCCCTTGTCCTTCAACAACATCAAGGATGCCGACGCGGCATTGGGCCTCATTCGCGAGTTCGATGACCCTACCGTCGTGGCCCTCAAGCACATGAATCCCTGTGGCATTGGCTCCGCCATTGACCTCTCGACAGCTTGGGATAAGTGCTACGAAGCCGATTCGATGTCGATCTTTGGTGGCATCATCGTCCTCAACCGCCCCGTTGATCTGGCAACGGCAACCAAGATGCACAAGCTCTTCTTGGAAATCATCATCGCCCCCGCTTTTGAAGACGATGCTTACGACGTGCTGGCTAAGAAAAAGAACCTGCGCCTTTTGACGGTTGATTTCAGCACGGCCAAGGCGCCCGAAGCTGATGAACTGGTCAGTGTTCGCGGCGGTCTTCTCCGTCAGGAACGTGACAACGTCTTTGATGACCCCGCTAATTTTCAAGTAGTCAGCCACGCCCAACCCAATGCCGATCAACTGGCAGGCATTATCTTCGGGTTAAAGGCCATCAAATTCGTCAAGAGTAACGCGATTCTCATCAATACGTCCGACCAAACACTGGGGGTTGGCCCCGGCCAAATGAACCGTATCGACGCAGTTAAAATTGCCGTGGGCAAGGCAGAGGTCAAGCCTAACTATGACCAAGCCGTCTTAGTCTCCGATGCCTTCTTCCCCATGGCCGACTGTGTCGAATACGCCGCCCAGCACGGCATCACCGTCATTGCCGAACCAGGTGGCAGTATTCGTGATCAAGAATCCATCGACATGGCGAACAAGTTCGGGATTGCTTTGGTATTTACCGGTAACCGTCACTTCCGCCACTAAATTGACGCCACAAGAAAAGGCCGTCGCAGAACCAGTAAAGGTTATGCAGCGGTCTTTTTATGGCCAAAAATAGCCATTCTATTGAATCTTCAAGTCATGCTCGACAGGCCAAAGATTATTGTGCAGACATCCCACCGTCAACGACAAATTCGGAGCCAGTCGAATAACTGGCGTCGTCTGAGGCAACAAAGAGAACCAGCTTAGCCACTTCTTCTGGCTTCGCAATCCGCCGTAGTGGAATCGCCTTAGCAAACTGCTTAACGATTTCTGCCGATCCCGCTTGCGAAATCATCGGTGTTTCAATCACACCAGGGTGGACCGAATTAACCCGGACGCCAGATGGCGCCAATTCTACGGCAGCGGCCTTGGTCATCCCCCGGACGGCAAACTTCGTATCGGTATACCCTACGGCACCACCAACCAGGCCATTCAGAGACGAAATGTTCACGATGGAGCCAGAATGTTGTGCGACCATTTCCTTGGCGACCGCCTGCAAGCCTAGGAAGGTTCCCAGTTGATTAATCTGGAAAATCTTCAGGTAGTCGTCTTCAGTGATCTCTTGTAACCGCTTGGCATACGAAATCCCAGCGTTGTTCACCAAAATATCAATGTGGCCGAATTTCTCTTTGGTCGTCTGAACCACCTGAGCCCAGTCAGCAGAGCTGGCCACGTTATGCTTGATGAACAGAGCGTGATCGCCCAGAGACTTGGCGAGCGCTTCACCCTCATCAACCTTGATGTCGGTGATGACGACTTGTGCCCCTTCGCTAACAAACAGTTTCGCGTGAGCAGCCCCCATTCCTTGTGCAGCACCGGTAATGATTGCAACTTTTCCATCCAATTTTCCCATAATCGGTAAACCTCCGTTTTGTTATTTTATGTACAAGACCAATTATAGCGATTTTAATTATCGCGCGCTAACTAAATGCGTCAAGAAAAGTTAATCTCCCTTAAAAATTACTAAAATATGAGCGCTCTGGTTATCTAAAACGCCAGGATGTTTTATGATGAAGAAGCGTAGGGGATTACGCTTTTATATCTTTGGGGAGACGATTTATATGAAGCTGACACACTTACCACGGTTGACCATTGTGGTCCCGTGCAACAACGAAGAACCTGTATTACCAACTAGTGCACCGATTCTGGAAAACATTTTAACCGATCTCATTCAGAAAAAGGCCGTTGCCGCTGACAGTAAAATTTTATTCGTTGACGACGGGAGTAAGGACCGGACCTGGCTGATAATTGATCAACTGACACAACAGAATCCGCTATTCACCGGTCTGAAATTCAGTCGGAACTATGGCCAAGAAGCCGCCTTAATGGGGGGCATGCAGACGGCTGGCGCTCACTCAGACTTCGTCATTACGATTGACGCTGACTTACAAGACGACCCGACACTGATTCCTGGCATGGTCGAACAAGCCAATGCTGGTTACGACGTCGTTTACGGCGTACGGAACGACCGTTCAACCGATTCCTGGTTCAAGCGGACGACCGCAGAGGGCTTCTACTGGTTCATGGGAAAACTCGGCGTCGACTTGGTGCCAAACCATTCCGACTTCCGATTGCTCACGAAGCCCGTCGTTGATGCCCTCATGACCTGCAAGGAAAGCAACCCATTTATTCGGGGTATCATCCCCCAATTGGGCTTTCCTTCAACGAAACTCTACTACAAGCGTCAGCCACGACAGGCCGGCGTCTCTAAATATCCTTTACGGAAAATGTTGCGCTTTGCCCTCAATGGCGTGCTGTCATTTTCAGTGGCACCCATCCGGGCCGTGCTGTACGCCGGACTCGTCATCTGCACCGGCGCGTTTGCCATGTTGCTCTGGATTCTCGTGCAGCATCTACGTGGCACCGTCGTGACCGGCTGGAGTTCTATCATGGCTTCCCTCTGGTTCTTAGGTGGCTTCCAACTGGTTGCTATCAGTATCATTGGGGAATACGTAGGTCGGACCTTCACCGAGGTTAAGCACCGCCCACGCTTCATTATTCAAACGGATACCTACTCACCTAGCTTTGCGATTGGCAAGACCGTTAACCGCCAGCCGGTATCCGTTACCCTGCATCTCAACCATCAATCCGTCCACTCAGGAGGCCGCTCATGAAACTTCGACACGTTATCACCGTCACGTTAGGTGGCCTTATTAGCTTGGTGCTTTTCTTCACCTTTTTACTCGCCTTGCGTCCGGTGACGATCCGTGTCGATCACGATTGGTTAAAGCCCCTAGCTTTACTCATGGCCAGTGCCCTCTATCTCGGCGGGGTCGGCCTGCTCTTCCGGTACTTCCACCGTATCAAACCCCAGACTAGTCGCTGGGTCAGTTGGAGCCTTTGGGGGCTCTTTCTCCTCATTCAGTTGTGGGTCGCAACTGCTTGGGTAGCGGCACCACGGGCTGACCTGTACTTTGTGCATCAACAGGCCTTAGACCTGATTCACGGCAGTCAGCACTGGAACGCCTACTTCTATACCTACCCCAACAACGTGAGTTTTACGCTCTTGCTCAGTGCTGTCATGCGGGTGGGTCACCTGTTTACAGGCTCCTACAACAGTGGTGTCTGGTTGAACCTGGTGCAATTTGCCTGGCTGGACCTAGGTTTAGTCGCCATTTGGCAACAGCTTCACCACAAGAACCCGGCCCGGGCAAATCTCTTCATGGTGATTATCATGACCACGATTCCCCTCTACACCTACGCCTTGAACACCTACAGTGATACCTACGTCCTACCATTAGCCCTACTAGCCATTGCGGCCTTTCGCTACCTACAGCGGGCAACCAGCTGGCAACAAATCACGTGGCGCAGTCTTTTACTCAGTCTGTTGTTGGTTGCGGCTTACCTGCTTAAGGCCAACTTCATTGTCCTCTTGATTGCGGCCGTACTGACCATTTGGATTCGACCCAATCACGCGCCACACCAAAGTTTCACCCGTTGTCTCTTCACGCTGGTCTTACTGGCCACGCTGGTAGTTGGTGGCGGGCTTTCCCGCAAAACACAACAGGCCAACGGCTATACCATTAATCAAAATGACTCACTGCCGGCAACCAGCTGGATCTCCATGAGTTGGAATCCGGCGACCTATGGCCAATACAATCCAACCGACGTTGCCAATATCCGCCTGCAACCAACCAAGGCGGCCAAACAGGCTGTGGCCAAGCAAACGCTCACGCAACGGCTTCAGTCGATGGGGCCCGTAGGCATTCTGACCCATCTGTACCGCAAAGCCCGGCTCTTCTTAGCCAGTGGAACCTTTGATGCCTTTCAGGTCAATTCTGCCTTTGATCGTGCTCCCAACTGGTACCGACAACACCGGGCAACGACCGATTGGTTCCTGGCCAATTGGTGCCAAGTGAGCTACCTAGCCTTGATTCTGGTCAACCTTGGTTGGGGCATTCAACAGATCCGCCGTCACCACCTGACTTCGGCTTACTTGCTGGGTGGCTTGTTCTTTATCGGTCTCACTTGTTTTCACGTCATCTTCTGGGAATCCGAGGAACGTTACGCCCTGCCCTTGCTGTTTCTCTTAATCATGGGAACCGCGGCGGGCTACCGACAACCGTTAAATATTCTCCGCTATTCCCAACGTTCAAGCTGGTTACCGCTGGGAATGGCCGCAGCCTTTACAGTTCTCCTAGCTGGTGCAGCCTGGCAGAACAGCAATCTGATGGTGCATTCCAACAGTGAGCCCGTCAGTGTTGTCAGTCAAAATGAGGGCCGTTATTTCCAGGGCCACCGCTTGAGCATCGCCACGAAGAAATCCTTAACGCAACCCTTCTCGGCGCCGTTGCCCTTTAACGTTATTCGCGTCAGCAATGGGCAAAAGCTAACTGGGCATTTAACGCTGAAAAATAGTCAGGGCAAAATCGTCTGGCGCTCCCGGGGCCAACAGATTCACATGAACCAAACCGTTCCGCTTCAGTCCGCAGGCGCCTATACGCTGACCATTACCAATCAAGGTCGCCGACCAATCAGGGTCTTAACGGCCCCAGCTACCTACCCGTTATTACCTAAAGCCATCCAGCATCACCCGAACCAGTACTTGCGTTTCAACGTTCAACAAACTAGCGTGGCGCCGGTATTATCAAACGGCAAATTCTGGCTACTCTTCGGTGCTATGTGGCTAAGCGGGCTCCTGGTCATCGACCGTTTCTATTGGTATCGCCGACGAATTTAACTTTTTTCTGAAATAACTTGCCTTAGGGCCACTCGAAGGTACTAGAATAATCACCATAGGGTCACAGGCCCTGAATTCTAGTCCCTTCATCGGAAAAAAAGGAGTCGAATCTACTAGTGACTAAAGAAATTAACCAACAAACCTTAACCGGGGAACGTGCCCTGTTCCAAGGACATGACCTCCATATTACGAATAGTACCTTTGTTGACGGGGAATCCCCGTTGAAGCACAGCCAAAACGTGGCCATTGACCACACCATTTTTAAGTGGAAATATCCGCTGTGGTACACGCACCACGCGACCCTGGATCACACCACCTGGCAACCGGACGCCCACGCTGGCATTTGGTACAGTGATGACCTGACCATGCGCCACAGCCTCGTGCGAGCCACCAAGACCTTCCGGCACGCGTCGCATCTCAAGCTAGACGATGTGACCTTTGCCAACGCCGGAGAAACTCTCTGGTGGTGCCAAGACGTTCAACTCGATAACGTCACGGCTACCGGGGACTACTTTGGGATGAACAGTGACAACGTCGTGGCCCACAACCTTAAGATTACGGGTAACTACGCCTTCGATGGCAGTAAGAACGTCGAGGTACACAACTCAACGTTCATCACGCACGATGCCTTTTGGAACTGTGATAACGTGACCGTCTACGATTCCACCATCATTGGCGAATACCTGGCCTGGAACACGAAGAACATCACCTTCGTTAACTGTTGGCTGGAAAGTGATCAAGGGCTGTGTTACGTGGACCATTTAACCTTGAAGAATTGTTCGTTGATCAACACCGACCTGTCCTTTGAATACTGTACGGACATCGACGCGACCATCAACACGGCAATTGATAGTGTTAAGAACCCCGTCAACGGTAAGATTACCGCACCCGCCATCGGCCAAGTGATTTTCGACGATCCCGCCATCGACCCGCAACGTACCACCATTACCACGACCAAGGAGGCTTTGCAATAATGCGCTATGACTTTTCTGAAATGATTGACCGGCGTCACACCGATTCCGTCAAGTGGGACGTGAAAGATAATGAACTGCCCATGTGGGTGGCGGACATGGACTTCCGCACAGCCCCAGCGATTGTCGACGCCATCAAGCACAAGGCCGACGCCGGGATCTTCGGCTATGAAGAAGTACCGACTGCCTACTTTGAGGCCGTGGAACACTGGTACGCCACGGAACACAATTGGGATCCCAATCCCGACTGGATGCGCTTTGTGACTGGTGTCGTGCCCGCCATCTCCTCTGCCGTGCGGCGGGTGAGTCACGTGGGCGACAATGTGTTGGTCCAAGCCCCCGTCTACAATATCTTCTACAACTCCATCGTCAATAACGGGCGGCACGTGTTGGCCAACGACCTCCAATTCCACGACGGTACCTACGACGTGGACTGGAACGACCTGGAACAAAAGCTCGCTGACCCACTGACGACGCTGATGATTCTTTGTAATCCCCACAATCCAGTGGGTAAAGTCTGGCAACCGGCCGAATTACGACGCTTGGCTGACCTCGCCTTAGCGAACCACGTCACGGTCTTCTCTGACGAAATTCACGGCGATATCACGGATGCGGGCCACGGCTACTTCCCGTTTGCCTCCGTCAGTGACGCCGCTGCTAACAACAGCATCACCGCCGTGTCTCCCAGCAAGACCTTTAACGTCGCAGCGTTGCACGCGGCAACCCTGATCATCCCCAACGAAAATTTGCGGAACAGTGTCGACCGCGGCATTAACAGTGAAGAATTGGCCGAGCCCAACGCCTTTGCCATTCCGGCAACGATTGCGGCCTACACGCAGGGGGCGGACTGGGTCCATGAACTCAACGAAACGATTACGGCCAACAAGCAAACGTTGACGACCTTCATCGAACAGAACCTGCCCGACCTCCACGTCATTCAGGGCCACGCCACTTACCTGGTCTGGATCGACTGTCGCGATGTCACGCATGACACCCAGGCATTGTGTGATGTGATTCGCCAAACGACTGGCCTGTTTATCACCGCTGGCGCCGTTTATGGCGGCGATGGTCACGACTTTGTCCGGATCAACGTTGCCTGCCCAGCCGAACGCCTGCAAGACGGCCTCGACCGCTTGGCCCAAGGGATTCACACGTTTGAACAACGATAAATTGCCGCGCCTGAATGTTAGCTCGCCTAACGTCCGGGCGCTTTTTTTTGAGCAAATTTTATCAGGCGATAACACTTGCCTGTCAATCCGCTAGTCGCCCGTGATATACTGAATTTGATAGCGATTTCACTCGAATTTACAAGGAGGAGTTTTATCATGCCAATCAATCCAGCAGATGCCCAGGATGTTTACCGGGATGCCGGCGACAATATCATGTTTACCACCTACGTTATGGACCGTAACGACCTCGCTAAGGATCGCGCGGCCATTGCCGAATTTGCCGATCGTCTCGCCGCCATCGAACGGAGTATGGCCATTCGCGCACAAGATGCCAATCTTCGCGTTGCCTTTGGTTTTGGGGCGACCGCGTGGAAATTACTTTTCCCTAACGCCAACGTGCCCAAGGAACTGGTCGATTTTCAGGAAATTAAGGGCCCCAAGTACACGGCGCCGGCCACACCCGGTGACCTGTTCCTCCACGTTCGGGCCAAAGACACGGCCGTGGTCTACGAAGTCATGGATCAAGCGCGTGAATTCTTACGTGACTGGACGACCGTGGTGGACGAAACGCCTGGCTTCCGCTACTTTGAAGGCCGTGCCATCATCGGCTTCATTGACGGCACGGAAAATCCGGCCGGTCCCGACGCCACGCAGTACGCCCTGATTGGTGAGGAAGACCCAGAATTCATCAACGGTTCCTACGCCTTCGCGCAAAAGTACTTGCACAATATGGACGCCTGGAACGCGCTCAAGACCGAGGGCCAGGAAAAATCCATCGGTCGTCACAAATTCAGTGACCGCGAACTGGACGACACCGAAAAACTACCGAACGCCCACAACATTGCCTCGCAAGATAATGCGGACGGCATCGAACACAAGATTGTGCGGATGAATGTGCCCTTTGCGAAGCCAGGTCAAGGCATTGTCGGCACCTACTTCATTGGCTACGCCCGCCATTTCACCGTGACCCAGCGCATGTTGAACAACATGTTCACGCAGAGCGACCGCTTGCTGGACTTTAGCACGCCAATCACCGGCGCCGCCTTCTTTATTCCTTCGCGGCGCTTGCTGGAAACCATTGCGGACGGCGACTACGGAATCGACTAGTCACTGACGCTAGCCGATGGCCTTGTTTTAAACGCGACCGTGGCCACCCACCCTTCTCAAGCGGATAGTCACGGCCGTTCTAACACTTAACTCCCCAACCAGCCACACCCCGCAAATTCTCGGCGGGCGTGTGGCTGGTTTTCGTTTCCACCTAGACCAGCTGGGGATTCTCATCATTACCGAAACTTTTCAATTTTTCCTGAGCCGCTATCTTAAACACTTGCGAGCGCATACAATCAAGTCACTAACGTTGACGTTCCGGGACTATGGGCGTATCTTAGTAGAGTTACCATTACGGATAATTCACGATTGGTTTGCATTACTTTGGGTAATCTCACCGGTCAATTCACTTTACAAGGAGTTGAACCATTTTGGACGAAGCTGAAAGAGAGTCCGGCCCATGGCGCCGAAATTTGCGGGTTCTCTGGTTTTGTACGTTCGTTGCCGGCATGGCGTTTAGCGAGATCATGCCATTTCTATCGTTGTATATTAGTAGTTTAGGCGACTACACCAAGTCGCAGGTCACCATGTACAGTGGGCTGGTCTACGCCGCCGATTTCTTTGTCAGCGCGATTGCCTCGCCACTCTGGGGGATGGTCGCCGATCGTAAGGGTCGTAAACTGATGCTGTTACGGTCATCACTCGGGACCGCCGCTGCCATGGCGTTGATGGGCTTTGCCACCAGCGTTTGGCAGTTAGTGGCGTTGCGGGCACTGCAGGGGGTCTTCGCTGGATTCATTTCAAATGCACAGGCGTTGGTCGCTTCACAAACACCGCGGAAACACAGTGGCGTGTCACTCAGTACGTTGATGACCGGGGTGACCAGTGGCATGTTGCTGGGACCCGTCATCGGTGGGGTGCTGGCGCAAGTCTTCTCGATTCGCCTGACCTTTTTCATCACGGCCGCCCTATTATTTATTACGTTCCTAATGAGCTGGGTGATGGTCGAAGAAAAATTCAAGCCGGTCACCAAGCAGCCGGATGCGCCAAAGAGTCACAACCCGCTGGCCGCCTTCCCGAATCCCAAATTAATTCTGGTGCTGTTGTCTTCCACCATGATTGTTCAATTCGGGAACATTTCCATTTCGCCAATCATCAGTCTGTACGTCAAGGAACTGATGCACAACGTCGGCCCCATCACGGTGGTCGCCGGCGTCATCGCGGCTTTACCAGGGATTTCAAATATCTTTGCTTCCCCGCGGCTCGGCCGTTACGGGGATCAGCACGGCTCTGGTAAGGTCTTGATCTTCGGTTACGTGTTTGCCTTTCTGATGTACCTGCCGCAAGGGTTCGTGACCAGCGTCTGGATGCTCGGGATTCTGCGGTTCATGGTCGGGATTTCTGACGGGGCCCTGTTCCCAGAAATTCAAACGCTACTGACGAAAAATTCGCCGGTTGAGTTGACCTCCACCGTCTTCAGTTGGAACCAATCCTTCCAAGCCATCGGCAACATGATGGGCTCACTGCTCGGCGGCTGGCTAGCCGGAGTCTTCAACTACAATGCCGTCTTCTTCTCGACCGCGCTGTTGATGCTGGTTAACCTGGGTCTCATCTGGTGGCTAGTCCCAGAGATTCGTAAAGCTCATGTAAAAACTGCTTAACATTAAGTACAGATAAATGCCTCATGGTTAGTTGTGCGTCGACTAATCATGGGGCATTTTGCATTCTGTTAAATTGCGAATAATCGTAGAGAGGTATTCTGTGACGACTAGATTTAAAAAAATCTTAGTCCAGATATTAAGAAAATCTTAAGACGACAAAGCTTTCGTCACATCACCTGTCATTTCACGATAGACACTTTTAGAAAACAAAATCAGCGATCCATAAATTTAGGACACACAGTGCGTCAATCCACGACCTTTCCTCATATTCTGAGCCTTAATAAATATGAAAGCGCTATCAATTAGCTAAGGAATCTGTCCGCCATATATGTTAAACTAAGCACGTATATTTCACCACCATCACTATTTTGGGAGGAATATCCTATGACCCGATTATTACATAAAATTCTCATTAGTGGCCTGTCATTAACGCTATTCACCGGTGTTGCTGCACCGGTTATTGGTCAGGCAGATACGTCAACAACCACGACGCCAACCGATACAGCCAATACCACTTACACGATTGGTACGGCGGAACTACCTTATAATGTCATCGTGGACAGTCAAGGCAACACGCACCATGATTCTTGGTATCCGCAGGAATCCCAGACTCTTTCAGCAGAGACCATCCAGGATCCAAGTTTTTCGACCGATTTTACGAAACGCTATTCAGCAGGTGATCCAGAATCCTTGCAAGCCGCACAAGCCAGTAACGTTTCAGATCAGCTGCATAAACTCACAGCAGAACCGTTAACTGTTGCAAGCGGTGAACATCTTTCACAATATTTTGTTGACAATTGGTCTTTATCAGGTGTACCAACAGAGCAGACATTAATTGACGGGTTTCAAAGTTCAACGACCTTCATGGCTTGGCTTCTTAAAGTCATGAGTGAGAAAAAATTAGGTATCGTAAAATTCAGCACCATTCAGACTGAATATAATGACTCTATGAGAAATCAACTTACAGCAATAGACGCTTTATTTGGTGGCGATAGTGTAAGCGCGTTTGATTCGTCTTTCGCGAATGAACAAGCATTTGACAGCCTTGTTAGTGGGGAGACCTTTGATCAATATAAAGCGATTTATAACCTGACTGATTACACCGATGCCCAATTAGCCACATTGGATCCAGATGCCTCTGGTAAGTTAGCCCTTTCAGTCCTGAATACCCCCATGACTGACCTAATAACCAAGCCAGCCAACGCGACCACTTATCAGGCGGATGGCCTACTATCTGCTACAAATGGTTATCCTGGATTCTTCGTCTTTAAAGATCCAACGACCCCAACGGTACCAACGGCTACTAGTCACGCTGTCACCGTCCACTATGTCGATGATCAGGGGCAGACTCTCAAGCCGGATAAGATACTAACGGGTACCTTGGGCGATTCCTATAAGACCGACCCACTGACGATCACCGGTTATAAGCTGACTAAGACTACCGGCAAAGAATCAGGGGTTTTCAGCAGTTCCGACCAATCTGTGACCTACACTTATAGTAAAGTGACAACTGACAATGTCGTTAAGAATTCCGCTATCTATGGCATTAAGAAGCTTAACCTCTATTCTTCCCCGACCTTCAGTAAGTCTGCAAAAATCGCTACCTATGCCAAGAAGGCCCGGATGAATCGCCCAATGTTCAAGGTGATTGGGATGACGACTTCCAAGAGTGGTGTCAAGCGCTACAAAGTGATTGACCTGAATGGCTCAAAAAAGACTGGCTACATCACTGCGAATGCTAACTACACGGCACCACTCTATTACGCCACAAAGCAGAACCAAGTGACCGTCATCAATCCCAGCGGTCTGAATGCCTACGCCAAGGTCTCGTTGACGGGTAAAAAGATCCACTATAAGCAAGGCCAAGTTCTCAAGGTGAAGACCATCGTTGGCCATAATCTGACCAACCGTTTCTTACTCAGCAATGGCAGCTATATTTCTGCGAATAAAAAACTAGTTATCGCCGGAAAATATACGACGCCAAACAAGGTCCTGACCAAGACAGCCATCAACCGATATGGCAACGCCAACTTAACCCAGAAGAATCGACACATTGCCAAAGCTATCACGCTCAAAGTTACCGGTTACGCCTACTCTAATGCCAACAATTTCCGTAAGAGCGATACGTTACGATACAAAGTCGCTGGTGGCTACATCACTGCAAACGCGTCCTTTGTCCGTGTCTTGAACTAAAAACTAGGATTCAAAAAAGAGACGGTCAAAACCAAATTGGTTTTGACCGTCTCTTCGTTTAGCTTAAATTATCCAAAAGGATTTCATCATATGCCTTGAGTTGCTCCCCTCCATTCATACTGGCCAGTGGCTGAACTCATCACACTAGTCATGGAAAGTTTTGGGAACGGTGTACTAGCATTCACGAGCGACTCCCGAACCTTTAACCACGAAAGAAGCGCTCTCCATTCGAGCCAATTCAAGGCTATAGCCTCTAGTCAAAGGATCTCACGACTAGTTGGACCCATCACAGGGCCTCGCTGAGCCCGATTAAGTTTCCGCAAATAGTTACTGACCATCTTGTGACGACCTGCTTTCAAAAAGCTTGGACAAGTTATTAAGAAAGTCTTAAGCTGCCGAAAGCTTTGTCACATCACCCGCAATTTTGCGATAGACACTTATAGAAAACCAAATCAGTGTCCCAAAATTTAGAACGAGCAAAAACTCCACGACTAGTTGTGATCACTAATCGTGGAGTTTTGTTGAATTCTGTGAAGTTTAAATTTCAAAAAAGCTTAGCCAAAGTATTAAGAAAGTCTTAAGCCACGAAAACTTTCGTCACATCCACCGTAATTTCGCGATAGACACTTATAGAAAACCAAATCAGTGCTGCTAACCGCCAGCAATCTAGCCAGCGAAGCGTTCAAGCGGGCTCTCTTCACCCAGCCCAAAAGACGCTGCCGGTGTGACTGCCACGCCGAGCATACTGCTGATGCTACCGAAACCGTCTACCAGGTCAAAGGCCACGCCGGCTGCCAGCAACGTTTGCCGTGCTTGGCGTTCTTCCAATGGTAATTCTTCAATGTCGTCGGTCCGACTGATGATCAGTTGCGGACTGCCCGCCGCTTGGACGGCCGTGGCCAAGATGGTCGCCGTCCGGGCCAAGCGAATCGTTGGGACCAAAGCCACGACCAGGTCTTGGTCCAACATTGCGGCACTCAGGCCACCTTCGTCCAACACTTCTTCGGTCAGCGCCGTCACGGATTCTGGCAAACGCACCGCACTGGAGGTGTAGACGGTCAGGTCGAGCTGACTATTCTGGCTGAGTTGGCGGACAAAGTTTTGGCTGGCGGCATCGATGGCCCCAGCAAGTAGGATTCGTTTCAAAGTCGTAACTTCCTTTCATGTCGTTCATGTATCGTTTGAGGCGGTGAACACCTTCACTCTTAAATCATGTGTTCACCGAATATGTCTAACTGCGATTGGAACGGGACTTTTGACTAAGGCTGTTCCACTGTTCCAGCCTATCTTGGTCACCCGCCGAGGAAAATCGCTTTCACAATCCCCTCACCCAATGTAAATGATTATAAAGGGTTACACTAGGTCGAAGGCAACCCCTAATTTAAAAAAAGTTCTAAGAAAATTAATAAGCAATTACTTATTGAAAACTCATATTAATATGTTACCGTTACGAAATACCCTTGGCAGCGGCCATCTTGGTCGCGCAGTTGCCCCCAGAACTCATTTACACTAACTGATTATCAACAGAGAGAATTGTTATCCTTTGGTGAACCCTCGGCTTTCGTGTACAATGGGGGCAACTGCAACTGTAAAATCATATACGACCGGTCTCCAGGCTGCTCCCGTCTAACGTGTGCTCCCGGCACTCCGATCGTTATTTTTGGTTGCTGGTTAAATGCCGGGCCTCCGGGAGGGTGAAAATAGGACTGGATTGCTGTGGGCGATCGCACGGAGCCAAAGGGCGGTCTCCGTGCTTACTTTGAGCCGCAAGAGTCGCGTCTCAAAGGTATCAACCCCCTAAGTGGCCAAGCCCGCCGCTAAGGGAGTTCCCACGGCTTGGCCTATTTTCACCCTCCCTGCGGCCAACATGGATTTAACCCGCCGCCAAAATCAGCTGTTCGGCCATCACTTTCCTGTCACTGGAAAAATTTTCGTTATCCATGCCGTTTGACGCCTAGGCCACTGAAAATGCCGACACCCGTGTGAGTGACCAGAGGCGGATCAAGCTACCCAGCTGTGTCGAGAGACTTAGCTGAGTGATTTTCTCAGCTTAGACTCTGGGACGACCTTGGAGCCTCGCGCCTTTCAGCGCGGCTTCAAGGCGAGGCGGAAGACCGCCCCTCAGGCTGGAGCCGGTCCCCACAGCAGGGCAGCTTGAATCCGCCGCCGGGAACGGCGGTCACCTCGGGTCCTATTTTCATCCTCCCGGAGGCGCTGACAAAGGACACCACAAAAACAAATGCAATTTGCAACATCACTATACAGGAGGTTAATCTATGCTACTTTCAATGGAACATCTACGTAAGGAATATCCGAATGGCAAGATTGCCGTCGACGACTTCAACCTCGAAGTCGACCGCGGTGAATTTATTGCGTTCATCGGGACGTCCGGTTCGGGGAAGACCACGACCATGCGGATGATTAACCGCATGCTGAAACAAACGTCCGGTACCATCAAAATTAATGATAAAGATATTTCTAAAATGGACCCGGTCAAGTTGCGGCGCTCAATCGGCTATGTCATCCAAAACATTGGCCTGATGCCCCACATGACCATTCAGGAAAACATCGAAATGGTTCCCAAGCTCCTAGGCTGGTCCAAAGAAAAACGAGCCGAACAAGCCCACAAAATGATTGAGCTGGCGCAACTCCCCGACGACATGCTGAAACGCTACCCCGGTGAGCTTTCCGGTGGTCAACAACAACGGATCGGTGTCGTCCGGGCCCTCGCAGCCGATCAGGAAATCATTTTAATGGACGAACCCTTCGGCGCGCTGGACCCCATCACCCGTGAATCCCTGCAGGACCTGGTCAAGCATTTACAAGAAGACCTGGGCAAGACCTTTATCTTCGTGACCCACGACATGGACGAGGCGCTCCACCTGGCCACCAAGGTCGTCATCATGAGCCAAGGCAAGCAGGTGCAAGTCGACACGCCCGAAAACATTTTGCGGCACCCGGCCAACGACTTCGTCACCAATTTAATCGGTGAGGAACGCTTGATCCGGGCACAACCCAACATCCTGTCCGTCAGTCAGATCATGCTCAAGAACCCCGTCTCCATCACGCCCGACAAGACCGTCGACGACGCTATCGACCTGATGCACGAACGGCGGGTTGATACCCTGCTGGTCACCGGTGACCAGGGCGTGCTCGAAGGCTACGTTGACCTGGAAGACATCAACCGGATCACCGACCCCCACACCGCGATTGGCGACTTCACCAACCGCAAAGTCTTCTTCGTGAAGGCCGATTCGCTGATTGGCGATACCGTCGACCGGATTTTGAAACAGGGGGTTAAAAACGTTCCTGTGGTTGACCAGGACAAGCACCTGGTCGGCATCGTTACCCGGACGGCCTTAGTCGACATCGTTTATGATGCCTTGCGGGGCGCACCGGAAGCCAACGAGGAACCCGCTTCGCCAATCAACGCGGACATTCATGCCGCTGCCACGCACGATGAAGGGGGCGCCACCCCACAATGATGCATTTTCTAGCAACTTACGGGACGCAGCTGATTGCTAAGACTGGCCAACACCTGTACATCTCGGCGGTGGCCCTCGCGCTCGGCGTGATTGTGGCCGTTCCGCTGGGCATCCTGTTGACGCGGATGAAACACGGCGCCAACTTTGTGATTACCCTCGCCGGCGTGTTGCAGACCATCCCCGCCATGGCGCTGTTAGCCATGATGATTCCCATCTTCGGGATTGGCTCCACACCAGCGATTGTCGCCCTGTTCATCTACTCCCTCCTGCCAATTCTGCGAAACACGTACCTCGGCATGCAGGGCGTGTCCCCGACCGTGCGCGACGCGGCCAAAGGGATGGGCATGACCTGGTGGCAAATGATGATTCAGGCCGAGATTCCGCTGGCCGCACCGGTCATCATGGCAGGTATCCGGCTGTCCGCGACCTACGTGATTGCGTGGGCCACCCTGGCGTCTTACATCGGTGCCGGCGGCCTGGGCGATTTCATTTTCAACGGGCTGAACCTGTACCGCTCTGACTTGATTCTCGGCGGGTCGATTCCAGTTATCCTGTTGGCGCTCATCGTCGACTACTTATTGGGTAAATTGGAAACGGCCGTCACGCCGCGCCAATTACGCTAGGAGGCCACTATGCGAAAACATTTACGTCAATGGCTCGCAGCTTTTCTGGTCGCGGTCGTCCTCCTGCCTTTGGGTGGGTGCGCACTGCCGGGACTGGCTGGCTCGGGCAACAACACCGTCCGCATCGCGTCACAGAACACGACGGAACAACAGATCATGGCTTACATGATTGCCGGGATGATTGAACACGACACCAACCTGAAGACCACCATCATCAACAATCTGGGCTCCGGCAACGTCAGCTTTAACGCCCTGAAAAACAATCAGGCGGACATTTCATCCATCCGTTTCAACGGGACCGACCTGACCACCATTTTAAATGAAAAATTTGAGCGGGATCCCGCCAAGGTCACATCGATCGTCACCCGGGAATTTCAGAGCCGCTACCACATGACTTATTTCAAAACGTACGGATTCGCCGACACTTACGCCTGGATGGTCAAGCCGGCCTACGCCAAGCAGCACCACCTGAAAACGGTGAGCGACTTGAAAAAGCTCGCGCCAACCATGAAAGTCGGGATTGACCAAATTTGGCAAAACCGGCAAGGCGACGGCTATCCGGCCTTCCAGAAGATGTACGGCTACAGTTTCGGCACGGTCTTACCGATGCAAACGGGCCTGCTCTACGACGCGCTGTCGGCTAATAAAATGGACGCCATTCTGGGCTACTCCACCGACGGCCGGGTCGCCAGCTACCATTTAAAACTGTTAAAGGATGACAAGAACTTCTTCCCGCCGTACGATGCCAGTCCGGTCGCCACCGACGCCATTTTAAAAAAGCATCCGGAACTCAGAACCGTCTTGAACCGCATGGCCGGCAAGATTTCCTTGAAGACCATGCAACAGTTGAATTACAAAGTCGACGACCAACTGGAAGAACCCCAGACGGTTGCCAACGATTACTTGAAGGCGCACCACTACTTTGAAGGGGGGAACAACTAGTTATGAAAGACATGGGTCTATTCAGTCAGCTGGTTTACTATTTTAGCCACAACGGGATGTACGTCCTGAGTCAATTTAACCAAACGTTCCTCGTCTCCATCTACGGGGTGTTGCTGGGGGCCATCGTCGGGATTCCGCTGGGCATTTGGATTTCCCAGTACCGGCGCTTGTCGCCCGTCATCATTGGGATTGCCAACGTCATTCAGACGATTCCGTCGCTGGCGATGTTGTCGATTCTGATGCTGGGACTGGGTCTCGGCCAAACCACGGTCATCGTGACCGTCTTCCTCTACTCGCTCCTGCCGATTATCAAAAATACGTATACCGGCATGCTGAGCGTTGACGGCGACGTGCTGGACGCGGGCAAAGGGATGGGCATGACACGCTTTCAAGTCATGATGACCATCCGGATTCCGCTCTCGCTGTCGGTCATTATCGCTGGGATTCGAAACGCCCTGGTCATCGGGATTGGGATCACCGTAATCGGGTCGTTCATCGGCTCCGGCGGTCTCGGCGACATCATCGTGCGTGGGACCAACGCCACGGACGGTGGGGCCATCATTTTAGCGGGGGCTTTGCCGACCGCGCTGATGGCGATCATCACCGACTTGGTCCTCTCCTTCATCGAAAAGCGCCTGACGCCTAGGACTTCTTCTGAACCTTAGATTGTTTTGGATTGTGTTAGGGATTTAGGTCAAGAGCATTAATGCTGGCCGCCTGCGGCTTCCAGGACTGCGCCTGCTGTGGGGCCGGTTCCAGCCTGTGGGACGGGCTTGCACCTCAACTTTGAGCCGAAGTTCGCGTCTCAAAGATTGTCCCATGCTGTAAGGCCGAGAAAATTCGCTCGGTCTAACACCATCGACACAGCTGGCTCCGATAGGCGTTCAGATACCACTTTGGTGTTCGGAACGTCTTGGGCAGCGGTGGTGGTTAGCCTGGGTGGTTGCGGGTCAGTGTTGGCTTGCGGCTAGCTGGCGTTGGAACTGAAACGTTATTCGCTGTATACCATAACGAAATAAATTGGTGTCACCCGCCTTACCGGCTACTTAGTCGATTCGGTGGGTGGCGCTTTTTAGTTTCGGAAGACTAACGGCACGTATCTAGGACTATTGCAGTCAGTGATAGTCCTTTCTTCAGTTGAAATTCGGGGTAACTTAACTGGGTGAACATGGCTTTAAAAATAAGCCCCGGTTAGCCCGTCGCTACGCAATCAATGCTATACTATTTGAAGTTATCTATGTAAAGAAGCTGAAAACCTCAGCACGCGATTTCCAGATAAAATAATATCAAAAACCAAACGAGATGTTGCTAAAACCACAACAACAGAACGTGGCCAAGACTTCGTACCAAGCTGAACAAATCTGAACACGCCGGCCAAACGAACAACCAGCCCGCAGCATTTTCAGTTGATGCACAACATTCAGCCGGAGGCAGCTAGGTGCGGAGCTCCCGTGTCGTGGCTGTTGGTCGGTGGGCTGCCGGCCTCACAGCGCCATGGTGCAGTCAAGACTTGTAGCGCCAACCCGATTCCTGACAATAACACCAAAACACCCCGGCCAAACGAGCAACCAGCCCGCAGTATTTTCAGTTGCTGCACAACATTCAGCCGGAGGCAGCTAGGTGCGGAGCTCCCGTGTCGGTGCTGTTGGTCGGTGGTTTTCCGGCCTTACAGCAACAGGCTGCGGTCAAGACTTGCGGGTTGGGCAAGGCTTGACCACAAGCGCGAAGACCGCCCTTTGGCTTCGGGCGTGCCTCACGGGGCGGAGCACCTAGCTGCCGCAGGCGGCAAAGTTAGAACCAACAAAGAAAACCAAGGAGATGATTGCGTGGAGCGGTTACGGCAAGCGGGGGTCGACTTTTCCGTCGGCACCCTGAACTTTCTAGCAAATATCGGCATCATGCTCCCCTACATTTTGATGCTACTGAAGTACCAACAAACCCAGAGTGCAACGTACCTAATTGCCCTGGTGGCCTTCTACATGTCGCGAGCGGCCAGCATTTTCTACACCAAACGACTGAATCTGCGGTCGACGACCTACCTGATTGTCAGCCTGGTGCTGGGCGCCGTGGGCAGTCTGACGTTTGCCATGACGGAGGCGGTGGGCTGGCTGATTATTGGTGGGCTCCTGTGGGGCTACAGCGCGGCCACCATCTGGCCCTACTTTTTAACGGTGAAGCTGCACCTGAGTCAGTCGACTGATTTTAAAATGAAACGGCTGTACTGGGTGATTTTCCTGGGACTTGGTCTCATGCTGGGCGTGGACCTGGCTGCCGGCTGGAGTTACACGCTGACGTTTACCGTGCTGGGCCTGCTTTATCTGGTGGCCCTGCCTGGCGGGATTCTGCTGGACAACTTCACCAACGACTTCTACCAGAACCGCACGACGCATCCCCACGGTCTCCATCAAGGCTGGCGGTGGGTTCTGTCGCTGATTGGCTTTGCGGCGATTGCCGTGTTGACCACACTGCGCAAGGCGACGGTCAACCTGCCGAGCTGGCTCCTGCTGACGATCGTTGGGGTGGCGCTGATTGTGCTGGCCATCGAGCTGTACGGCGACCGCCACGTCCTGCCCAATTACAAGGTACGCCTACTCAACCGGGGATTCCTGGTCAGTCTGGTGCTGCTATTTAACGGGTTCTTCGCCTACTTCTATTTTGGGAGTGTGGGGATGTACGTGGTCTTTGCGCTGTATCTGATTGGCTTTGAGGGCGGTTATGTCATCTTTGGTAAACTGGGTAAGGGGTCGACTAAACGGGCGCTACGGCTTAGCCAGGTGAGTCTGCTGGCGGGGCACCTGTTCCTGTTGATTCCGTGGAAATACACCTACGTGCTGGGCATCCTGCTGATTACGCTCTACGTGGGCTACGACAATCCCACGATTAACGCGACGTTGTACGGGTCACCGGATATTGACCACGATATGGCCATCGTTCACAAATACCGGTTCTCCACGTATGGCGGCCTGTTGTGCCAGCTGGTGATGTTTGGCCTGCTGGTGGCCGTCAGTGCGGGCGCCGGCCAGTCCGTGCTGGCCTTCTTCAAACCGAGTGATGCCAGTGACTTCTGGCTGTACACCTTAACGATGAGCTGGCCGTTGACACTGGCGTCGTTGGGGATTTCGCTGGGAAATATTTTGCATGAACCTAAGGGCTAGCCGTGCTTGGCGGGCCTTTTTTACTTGGCAGATTGTATGACGGGGAAGCAAAAAGGGAGGCTCTCCTGGTTGGAGAACCCACCTCATTCTGATGCTACGCTGATTCTTACTCCCTAAAAACCCGCTCACAACAACGTCACCCGTTTCCCCGCAATCGCCAGCAGTCCGTCCGCCACCAACTGGTGTAACTGGCGGCTCAGCGTTTCTGGCGTGATGCCCAGGAAACTGGCGAGCTCCTTTTTCCTCACGGGTAAGTCGAACTCGGCGGCCTGTTTCTCCTGGCCAATCTGTTGGAGGTAGGCCAGCACACGGTTCTTGGCTGTCAAATTCCCCGTGAGCGCGCTCACCGACTCCAGCTCCGTCAGCCGATCGCCCAAAATGTTGAGCAGGTTAAATGCCACGTCAGGTTCTCGCCGCAACAGCGCCTGGAAATCGTCCCTGCCAATCGAGCAGATCCGGGTATCTTCCACGGCCTCAGCGTAGTTGAAATGCTTCCGGTTGGCGAACAGCGCGGCCTCACTGTCGATGGCCCCACCCCGCAGCATGTACAGCACCTTTTCCTTGCCGTTCTCGTTGAGCTGATACACCTTGACCCGCCCGGAATCCACAATCATCATCCGGTCCAACTGGCTGGTCGGATCGTACAGCACGCTGCCCTTATTGAACAACTGCTGGTGAACGGAAATCTTAGCCAACTCTGCAATGGCGGCATCGTCCAGCCCTTTGAAAATTGGCGCTCCCTGAACACATTTAATCGGCGAATGGCTCATCTTTTTTCTCCTTTTTGACATTTTCTTGATAATTATCAATTTTTAATTCTCGACCTCAGTATATACTAAAACCATCAATTCGAGGAGGTCATTTCACATGAAAATTTATCAAGCAAACATCGTGCCACTCAACGAACAGGTGATTGGCACGGCGGCTCACGGGACGGCGCTGTTCACCATCAACGGCGACACGCTGACCATTAACATTGAAATGTTTGACACCCCGGACAACCTGCAGCACTGGGAGCATTTTCACGGCTTCCCCGACGGCAAGGACGCGGCGATTGCGACCAGCGCGCAGGACGTGAACCACGACGGCTTTGTCGACCTCCCCGAAACGGGCGCGGTGTCCGGCACGACCATGGTGCCGTTCAACGACGCGCCCCACGAGATGGACATCCCCAACGACGCGTACCCGGTAGCGGATGATCACGGCTACTTCGCCTACACCAAGGTCGTGCCACTGGCGGCGCTGGATGAAAAATTCAAAGCCACCTTCAACGACAGCGAATTGGCCCTCGACAAACGGGTCATCTACATCCACGGCGTCACGGACGATGTCGCCTTGCCAGCCACGGTCGCCGGTGCGGTCGGCCACTACGACGCCCACGTGACCTTGCCGATTGCGGTGGGGAAGATTGTGACGCTGTGATATGGCGGGGACGGATGATGGTTAATCATCAATTTGTCAGAATTTCACGCTAATAAAAAACGAGTTGCATTTCCCCAATTGGGAAGATGCGACTCGTTTTAGATTTGAGAATTAATCGTTCAAGGAATCGATATTACGGATTACCTGGTGCATCGGACAACGCCCAGGTAATGGTACCGTGATAGCCATAGGCACCGCCGACAGCGTAGATATCTGGATTTGCATCCAGGTAAACACCGGCAGGTACGCTGGTGCTTCCAGTGTATGAGTTACTATTCTGTGTCCAATTCTTGGCAATATCTGTAGTGGTAGTACCACTCGCACGGGTGCCAGAAGCCACCTGCACAGGTTTATCGCCATCAAGTGGACTTTTCGTACCACTACCATTCTCATAAACAATGTGCCCACTTAACGTCCGACCACTGCCGTCACTAGCTACCATATCCGTCGCTGAAGCCGTCACGGACCATGTTGATTCAGCCGCACGCGTATCAGAAATCCCAACCTGATAGCTTCCGGGTGCAATTAAGGTCTCTTGACTAGGAACAGCTATGCCATCTTTATTACCGAAGACCATTGTACCCATGTCTGCCGTAGTAAATTGGAGAAGGCCAGCACCCCGCGTCACAGAAATCGTAGCGGGTGTGGTTGACTTATCCCCAGCGGTATCACTGGCATTGATCGCCACATCCTGGGTTCCCCCAGCTATCGTACCGGTTAAGCTAGTATCGTCAGTAGTGTCAAAAGCTAGGCCATCACCATCAGTACCTGTCGTTAACGGCGTTGTGCTGTCTTGCTTTGTCACTGATAATCCTGCTTGACTGGCTAACCAATTCGCAATATCGGATGATGACTTGCCTGCAATATAGGTATCCCAATCATCGGGTGATACAGTCAGACTTGACGTTGCGGGCGTAATTGTTAACGGAACGGTATCCATCACTTTGGCAGTAACACTATCTGAATCACCTAACTTATTACTCTGTGTCACTGTAATTGTTGAAGAACTTCCAAGCTGCTTCAGACTTTTACCAGCTAAGTCAAATGAATAGTCACCATTTGAATCAGCGGTGGTAGTAACTGAATCCGTCAGACCTGTAAGCGTGACTGTTCCGTTTGGAGTTGCTTGTCCACTTACAACTGTATCGCTTGAGTTGACAGAACCGCTCCCAGCAGTACTATTGATTGTCACAGGAGTTGAAAACTTAAAGGTTGCATCCCGAGTAAATGTACCAAAATAATAACTGGCAATTTGATCAGAAGTCATTTGCCCAGCTTTATACTGTAAACCGACATATAGTTTAGGATAACCACCTGAAGAAAAAATACTTGCCAAATTACTGAGATTCACATCAACCTCTTGATAGCTATTTGGCATATTCACGGTTTTTCCACTACCCAAACTCTTTGGCATACTCGTTGCAACTGAATTCCCACCATATGTCATAACGGCCGGATATACAGCATCATAACTGGTACCATTTGAAATAATCTGATCGGAAAACAGTATATAAATTTTTGTAGTGTCAGTAGTTAACCGATGCGTAGTTGCATCAACTCCGTTTGCCGCTACACCAATTATTGTTGGATACGTCTTTGTGGTGTAATAATAATTGCTACCTCCGTCAACAGTCGTCCCAGGAGACTTAGTCTGGTAAACCTGACCATCTGTCAGACTCACAGCCGTGCTGCCGGATGGCAAACTGGCTGCCGTAGCATTAGTCAAATTAACGAATTGCCCCACGCCCACAAAAGCCAGCAACAAGCCAAGCTGCAGTAAAATTTTCTTCAACTTCATCTTGACTCACTCCCTCTCCCTAAGTAGGCGTGCTTGCCGATAAATCAACGCTAACAAGAGCATCACAATTAGCAAGAGTAATCCTAACATTGTTACCAACAAAGCTTGCGTTTCATTCGTCTGTGGCAAGCGACCTGCAATAACGTCTGCTGCAGCCGTCTTGACTAACACACCCGGACTCGGCTTAACCGTTTTTTTGGTGACTGTGGCTTTTTTCGCAGAAGGAATCTGCCTATCAACGATGGCCGCAGCTCTACCAGTCTCGGCATTAGGATTCGCAGTAAATGTGATCCCCGCTTCTGTCGTCCCAGTGCTAAAAACATGTTTGGCAAGCGCTGGTGTGCTCGCACTAAATCCTAGTACTAATGTAAGCACCAAAACTACTCTCAAGAGTATTTTTTTCACAACCAACGCCCTCCTTTCCCTATATTACTTTGTTTCATCCTCGTCTTCGTCATTACGTCGACGTCTCCGAATCAAGTAAATGATCAAGAGAATTAATAAAATCAGTATCAGCATTGCCAACGCACCTAAAGCAATCAATAACCAAATGTTCATTCCCTGGTTATCAACTGATTCATGATTGTACTTGTTAGCCTGTGCCTTGGTAATCGTGAAGTTTCTATCGAACACCCATGTCCGATCAGTATTTTTGACCACCATATGCAAATGATAATTTCCAGCCTTTAACGTAGTGTTTTCAAATAACATTGGGTACTTATAAACAGAGTTTGGTGCCGTCTGAACATTACTCTGCTTAAGATGCTTAACCGTCTGATTATTGTCCCGATTAGTGATTGTCGTATCCATCTTCAGGTTTGGAATAATAACCGCTGAAGTGTTCCTCAAGTTGGCAAAAACCGCTTGGTGCCCGTTACTTAACCCTGCAGCAACTCTGCCTAAACTCATGGCTGCAACTGGCACTTTCCCCAAAGTATACTTCATCCCAATCACGTACGAATATTCACTACGAATATTGGTTGCTCCCTTAACGTTACCGGTGACTTTGTTATCTACCTTTTTAAAGTACCAGCCCCCAAGGATAACGCCATTAAAGGAACTCTTAGGAACTTTCACAACAGCCGAAACCACTCTGGATTTACCAGCCGGAATCGTCAACGTTTTCTTACCTTGTATTCGACTAATATCACTCATCTTGTAACGTAATGAAGGATCAAACGATTTGGTTGGATTAATGTAGTCAATATGCCCGACTGAATTCGTCCAAGCCGTGTGAATTGCAGTTTTAATCGTGATATCTTGATTAGAGATATTGTTCACACGAACCTTTAACGTTTCGGTTTGCCCTGACTTCATTTTCAAATCGAAAAACGAGTTTTGCTTATTGATTTGATTTTTAGGAAGTTCTGCGGACACGTTGTACCCAATATTATTTTCAGTACTAGCCGCGTATGCACTTTCTAATCCTAATCCACCAATAAAAACGCCGAATAACAACAATAACCCCAATTGAATTTTCTTTAAAACTTGCATCGTCACACCTCTGCCTACCCATCATTTTGTCGTACTACAGGTTAATAGTACCACTTTATGTAATGAAAAAAGGTGCTCATTCGTTAACCAATGGACACCTTTCCTCGTAATAAAAATTATGATTCAGGAAGCGCAGCTAATGTCCAGTTCAAAGTTCCACTGTAAGTCGTTGAATCTCCAGTAACTGTAACGTTTGCAGGAATGGCGCTTAGTGAAATGTTGTTAGGATCTACCTGGAATGAAGTCGTCCCAGCACCACTACCCTTAGCCGCAGTGTAAACTGGAACTGCAGTAGTTGTACCTAACTTAGCACTAGCTTTTGGTTGTGAAATACCTGTAGTATCCGTAGTTGCAGAATTTTTGACTGTTGCATTTTGATCAGTATTAAAGTTCAATGAAGCACCGGTTAAGTTATGAGTGCCATCTGTAAAGTTAGTTGCACTCATATCGACTTCCCACCCAGCGTTACTTGCACGGGTATCTGAAACTTCAGTAACGAAGTTAGGATTAGCGGTCGTGCCTGAAAATGTCGTCGTACTGATACTACCGGGTTTACTATCTGTAGCTGCATTAGTGCCCGCCGTGAAAGTCTGTGCCCCGGTGGTTGAAGTTTCGTGCGTCCCGAAATCAAGTGTCTTAGTAACGTACAAGAAAGTTAAAGGACCGCTTGGTGTAGTCCCACCATTATCGCCTGGCGTCACTGACGGTGTGTCAGGATTATTAGGATCAACTGGTGTCGTTTGATCTGCTGGTTTAGTAAATGTTACGGAACCATTAGTTGAACCTGAAAGACCGTCTGCATGTGCTGCAATTGGTGCAACAGTCCCGAGTAATAATGCACTTGCTAATACGATTGTACTTAATGTCTTTTTCATAAATAAAGCACCCCTTTGATTTATCTCTTTAGATTCCCAAAACACTGTGACAGACAACATCTCTAAGGATCGTCATGATTTTGGTATAAAGATGAGCACCTCAATCATTAAGATCAGTTGTGGAATAGCAACTCCCCCTAAAAGGATGTTACGCTTCACTAACTATGTAACAAGCCCATTACAAGGCCAAATGGTTGGGTTGTAAACAATTTTCTGGCATATATTTAAAATAAATTTAATCGTCTGTCGAGAAGCCATATCTGCCGGCGTTCCGGCGTTTATAGCTAGCGGTTGGCTGACTATTGTAGCTGTTTATCGTTCATATAAACTAGCCATCTATACGAATTTGGATAACGTTTGTCGGCTTGCAACACGCCCTCAATCATCTATGGCTGTAAGGGATTACGTACTTTTTCAAAGTGATTTTTTCGTTACTCTATAGTAGCGAAAGATTGGATAAATCGACGTGGTTTGTCAAAATTGCTTCAACTTTCTAGCAGCTTGCTCCCCATTCTTCTGTACCAATATCTACTTGATCGTCGTTGTTCCAGCACCTTCACCCGAGGTGGAACGATTGACCATCATTCGACCCCAAAACAAAGAAGCCAGCGCCACGACAATTTATGTCGGGCCCGGCTTCTTACTTATCTAATAGTTCTCGAATTAACGCTTGCGTCTGGTCCATTCGTTTTTCCCGCGCATCCGCTCGTTGCAACGCCACCTGTTCCAACGCCGACAACGTCATCGCTTCTTCCGCTGCTGGCAAGGCGTACAGCCGCTGATAGTGGTGCTTCATCGTCGTGAAGTCTGGGTTGTCCTGCACCAATCGTCGCAACTGGCTGGTGGTCACGTGATTCTTCTTTGCTGGCACCCACTGGTCTGCTGGTTGGTCCGTTAACCGCTTCGTAAATGCCTGGCGCAACGGCGCTGGCCAGTTGGCTGGTAGCGACTCGCCCGCCGTTAGCCGGTCCCGCAACGTGGCGCAGTCAGCATAGATACTAGTTGGCACCTGTTGGCCCTCCCAGGCTTGTTGCAACTGTTTCAGCCTTATTTGGCGTTTCTCTGGCGTCAGGTCAAACCCAACCGCCGCGTTGAACAGGTCGTCGTACCAGTCCCGTTGACGCTGTTTGGCGCGTTGCTGGCTGGCCCGATTTAAGTCCGCCACCAGGTAGCGCGGTACAATCTGCAGCCTGGCCGCTTGAATTTGGCCCGTTCGGCCAAACTCCGTCGCCATCACGCCTAGTTGATACGAGTTGACCAACTTTTGTAGGCTCACCGGCATCTCGAGTTTCGCCAATACGGTCTTGAAATCCGTCAATGGCAAATGTTGCGTGATGATATTGGCCACACGCTGCAGGTACGTTTGATACGGTGCCGACGCGCGTAACTGATTGACCGCCGTACTTTCCTGGTGTTGGGCGTGTTGCCAGGCCGCCTGAGCTTCTTCCTCCGCCAGCCGTCGTTCCCGCTCAGCCCGTCTCTCAGCCGTCTGCTGGGCGACTGTGGCCGCTTCCCGGTTAATCCCCGTGAGCACGTCATATTCCGTGAGGTACGGGTTCAACTGGGTTCTCGGCAGGGTCGGTTGGGGCCGTTTCAGATAACCGGTCACCGTGCTCTTGGTCCCGTTATGGACCCAGCGTTGCCGCCGTTGGTGCTTTTCTGGTAAATGCGGCAAGGCGGTCGGGTCCCACAAAATTTCGGGCACCTGGGGATACTGTTCGGTCAGGTCGTCGTACTGGGCGACCGCGTGGATGTTGTCCTCCGTGGTGATGGTCATCAGGTACTGCATTTCGTCACTCATGAACTTCTTCACGCACTCGGACCCGACCACAATCTTATGGCCGTCCTTACGCAACACCACGTGATATTCGTAGCGCACCGGCTTGTGGCACAACGCACAGTGCCGCCAATCCAAGCGATTGTTGCTGGGATTGATCACGTACGGGGAGTCCGCCAGCAATTTCCAAGCCTCACTGCTCTGAACCAGCCAGTCGACGCGCTGCTCCAACAAGGCTTCCCTAGCCGAACGCGGCAGGAAGTCACTGCTATCCTTGATGGTCGGATGGTCGCGCAGGAGCGGCATCAACCGGGTCAATGCCGGTAAGGCCAGTGCGCGCTGACTCAGTTGTAAGAACCGGTTCTCGGCCGGGGTTAAAATCGTGGTTGCCATGCGTAACGTCCTTTCGTCTCAAAATCGCGTTCTTTTAGTGTATCATATTTGCGGCGAGTTGGGGAACGTACGTTTAATATTTTGCCACACAAAAGGGATGTCCCCGCCGCAATCACTGCGCTAGTGGCATCCCCGCTAACTTGTCATTTAAAATTTTGGGCAACCGTCATGGCTCGCGCTAAGCCAGTTTGCCGTTCATAAACTGTGCTTCGCCAGCGCCAAAGCTCCAATCCGCCTTGGTGTTGCCGACGATATTGATCATCACATCACTCGGCGCCACGCCGGTTCCCGCCTCAAGCGCCTTGACCAGGTGCGCGTAGAAGCGTTCCTTGTCGTCCTCGGCGCGGGGACTGGAGGTCAGACTGAACATCAGGAACTTGTCCGTCCGTTCAAAGCCCAGGCCAACGTCTTCAATAATCATTTCTTCAGGATCGTGCTGGGTAACAATTTGGTACCGGTCGCGTGGCAACAGGTGCAGTTCCTCCGTGGCCACCTGGTAAGAGATGTCCAAGATATTTTTGATTTCCGCCTTACTCCGGCCTCTAAACATATCGATTCGCATTAATGGCATGAGCTAAATCTCCTTTTCTACTAGTTAAGTCCACCGTGAATTCTAGCACGGTGCGCGTGATTCACAAACGCATGTGACTTGTGCGTTGGTGTTGTTAGTGGGGCTCGCTGATTACAGAACTTAGTTTACTGCAGACGGGGGATTAGTGAATTGATAAATATCAAGTTTTGCCATTATTACAAAATAAATCGTCAAAAGAACGTTTGTTTGGTTCATTACGCTATGTGCGTCAGGTATGCTACTTAGACTGTCTGTGACAGAAATTTACGAAGGGAATTTTTGAGGATCTACAACTAAGACTGTATAATTAAGAAAACTACAGTCTCAGGTGATAAAAATGAATACACAATTAGTCGACAAAACACTTTACCAGTTAAAATCCGTCTTCACCACCAGGCAGGCCAAAGCCCTGGGCCTCACGAGTTACCGGTTGAACGCGCTCACCGATGCTGGTGAGATTCGCCCCATCGCCAAGGGTCGCGCTGGCGTCACTATCTGGGCAAACGACCACTATCTCTTTGATGAACGCGCGGCCATTGCTTTACAGTACCCCCAGGCCATCATTTCTGGCGTCGCCGCGCTCACTTGGTGGGACCTGATTGATCGTCAAGCAACCTTTGTTGACGTGACCGTTCCCCAAGCCTATCGCGTCAGACAATTAGCCCATCTTCCCAACGTCAACGTTCACTTTGTTTCCAATGAGCTCTACGAAATTGGTCTCACGACTGTGCTTAAGGATGATGATCAATTTCCGCTCAAGGTCTACAATCCGGAACGTGCGCTCATCGACGCCTGGCGCTTCAAAAAAGCCATTAGTGATTGGGACCGACAAGAGGCTACCCGGAACTATTTCCAAAGTGAAAACGCCAACGTTACCAAGCTACAAGGCTATTTGGCGCAATTTCCAGGACTACAAGACTTACAGAAAATTACGGCGGTATTCGCCCATTAAACCCCAAGACGTTATTAGACGACTGAACGCATTGGCACGGACTGAACACATTGCCATTCAGGATTTACAGAGTCGCTATGCTGCTGAACGCCTACTGGCCAGAATTGAAGTTTCTCCTTACAGAAACGAACTGATTCTCAAGGGTGGCTATTTAATTGGCGCCATCATTGGAATTGGTCAACGTTCCACTCGAGATTTGGATTACTCGGCCAATCTGGTGACGTCCCAAGATGAGTTAACCCAGATTCTGACAACCATAAGCGCCATCCCACTCGCGGACGATGTTTCATTTCAGAATTTACGAGTTGTTGAAAACCTAAAGTCATCCACTCACTATAATCCAGGTTATAAGTTGCATCTGAATTTGAAGATGGCCAACCCTGATCCGTCTCGTCCCACCAAACCAATTACTTTTAAATTAAAAATCGACTTAACGCTCAATGATTTAATCATTCCTGAGGTACAGCGATTTCAGCACATTTCCGAAATCGATGGTAGTGTTATCCAGGCTTACGCTTATCCTGTTGAACAAATCCTGGCTGAGAAAATCTCTGCTTGTTTAGCACATGGCGACCAAAATACGCGTACTCGTGATTACTATGACATTTACGCGTTAAGTCAATTTGAGGGAAACCATCTCGACTATCATGATTTATATCAATCAATTGTTGGGCAGTTTAACCAGCATCAGCAACAAGCTGCCTTAACAAATCCGATTGTTGCTTTTCAAGACCTAGGTCAAAGTACCCAGCTAATAACGCGCTGGAATCACGATAAGCAGCAGTTTCTACAAACGAACTCAGATGTCTCTTTCGATGCAACCATTTCAGCGGCAATCCGCTTACTGCAACTGGCAGGCTTTTCTGAACAAGCACCTTTGCCACCCTACCATCCGTGGTTAACTGATTAAATGACAAAAATTATTGAAGCAAAAATGGGCCTAGGATTTCAATGTCCTAAGCCCATTTTGTCTGTTCAATTAATCTGTTCTATCTTTCCCCAATCCAATCCTTCAAAGCCACACCCGTCCGCGAGGCCGTCACAGCAATTGAGCCGCGCGGCGTACCGCTGTACTGAATCTGACCACCGTACCGACCGGCATCCGGACCGACGTCAATTAGCCAATCTGCCTGGCCGATGACGGCTAAGTTGTGTTCGATGATAATCAACGAATTACCGGCCGCCACCAGTTCATTGAACAGCTTCAACAGGCGCGCCGTGTCCTGCAAATGCAGCCCGGCCGTGGGTTCGTCCAACAGGTAGATGGTCCCCTGCTTGCCCAGCTCAACCGCTAATTTCAACCGCTGGAGCTCGCCACCGGACAAGGTCGTCAGGGGTTGCGCCAACGTCAGGTAGCCCAGCCCAACGCGATCCAAGTTCGCTAACTTGCTAGCCAACTTCGGTGTGTCCCGGAAGAAGTCCGCCGCTGCCTTGACTGACAGCTGGAGAACGGCCGCAATATTTTTACCCTGATAACTATACTGCAGGGCTTCCTCGCTGTACCGTTTGCCGTGACAGAGCTCACACGTCTGCACGACCGGATCCATGAACGCCATGTTGGTAATCGTGACGCCCTTCCCCTTACACCGCGGGCAGGCACCCTTGCCGTTGTAACTGAACAGGCTAGTCCCCACGCGGTCATTGGCGTCGCTAAACAGCTTGCGAATCTCATCCAAAATGCCCAGGTAGGTGGCCGGCGTCGAGCGAATGTTGATGCCGACGGGCGCCTGGGCCAAATCAATGTAGTCCTCGGTGAGCTGCGACTTGAGCGCCGTCACCAGTGAAGACTTCCCCGAGCCAGCGACGCCGGAGATTACGGTCATCACGCCCAGTGGCACGTCCACGTTCACGTCTTTCAAATTATTCTGCTTGACGTGTCGCAAAGCTAATTGCCCGGTTGGCTGCCGTTCCGCGCCCCAGTGATGGGCCTGGCGCAACCATTTGCCCGTCAACGAGTCCGATGCCAACAACTCGGGGTAGGTCCCGGTAAACGTTACCGTCCCGCCACCTTGACCGGCCAGCGGCCCCATTTCGACCACGTAATCCGCGAAATCAATCATCGCCGGGTTATGTTCAACGACTAACACGGTGTTGCCCTTATCCTTTAACCGGGTCAACGCCTGCTTGACCAACTGAATGTCGTGCGGATGCAGGCCCACGCTGGGTTCATCTAAAATGTAAACCATGTCGACCAACGCGCTAGTCAGGTATTTGGCAATCTTGATCCGCTGGGCTTCCCCGCCGGACAAGGAACTGGTTCCCCGGTCCAGCGTCAAATAGCCCAGGCCAATGTCGACCAACGACTGAATCTTGGTACTGAGCTCCCGAACGACGTCGGTGGCCAGCGGCTCGGTAATCGCCTGTAAAAAGGTCAGCACGTGGCGCAGGTCCATCGCCGTGACGTCAGCAATGTTTTCCCCGTTGATATGATTGGTCAAGACTGCCGGCTTCAACCGCGTGCCGTGACAGACGGGACACGGCTGGCGGGTCACAATCGCCGAGATGGCCTCGCGGTGGTGTTCCGCTTCTTTTTTGCCAATCACCGACCGCCGAATCCGCGGCACCACGCCCTCGTACAGCGCCGTGCGCGGAAAGCCTTCGCCGGGATGGTCAAGCTTCTGTTGCGGCGCGTGCATCAACAGCTCGTACTCCGCCGCCGTGTAATCCTTGATCGGCTTGTCATCGTCAAACAAGCCACTCGTGGCGTACCGCCGCCAACGCCAGGTATTCGGCCCGAAGCTGACAAACGTGATGGCGCCCTGATTCAACGACTTTTCCGGGTCGATCAGCTTATCCTCAGCAATATCATCCACGTAACCTAACCCCTGGCAGGCCGGGCACATCCCCTGTGGCAGGTTGAACGAGAAGCTGTCGGAATAGCCGATGAACGGCTTGCCGATCCGCGAAAATAACAGCCGCATCAGCGAGTAAATGCCGGTGTACGTTGCCAGGGTCGAGCGGGCATTTTTCCCTAACCGCTGCTGCTCAATCACGATGGCTACTGGCAAGTGCTCAATATCGCCGACGTGGGGCTGGCCAAATTTTGGCAAATACTGTTGCGTGAAGCTGGGGAACGTCTCGTTTAATTCCCGCCGTGATGCCGCCGCAATCGTGTCGAACACCAGCGATGACTTGCCGGACCCCGATAGGCCGACAAACACCGTCGTTTCGTACTTGGGCACCCGCAAATTCACGTGCTGCAGGTTATTTTGCGTCGCATCCTTGATCTCGATGAAGCCTTGTTTGAAAGTTGGTTGCATCCCATCTACCCCTCTCATTCCGCCGTTCTGAAACACTACCTATCCACCTTACCATATTCTAAAATTTTGTGGGGACTGGGGGATTGAGAGGTGAAACATGGACTGAAAAATTTGGTGAACGATAATCAACAGGTAGTCATAGCAAGCGCGGCACCTGTACATATACCTACTAGCGGACAGAAAAAGACGACTAAACCATCCGAAGTTTCCGTAGATGTTTTAATCGTCCTCGCTTAAGTATGCGTAGCTTGAATTCAAAACTAAATGACCACTCAAACCCAATCTTCATTTGGCGAGCCACCAACAATTGTCGTCCAACCACTCAACTTTGGGTGAGACTGATTCTTAACATACAGATAGCTATCGTGTTCCCGGGTTCTCTCAACCGCTTTGACAACCAACAACTTATCAGTTGGATAGTCATACGCATGGATCACTAATTTTGCCCCATATTGTGAATACTTGGGATAAGTCCAGATGCTTTTGAACGGATAATAACTTGTCGTTGTGTTTAAAACGCTACTTGTGCTACTAATGCTAATACTCTCAGTCGTAGCCACCCGTTTAACACCACCACTGTACTTGTTTAGCGTTTTTCCACCGTAGACATAACCACGATACTTACCATTCATGGTAACGACTCGGTAGTAAATGGCGCCTGTACTAGTTACCTCATAACCATATGCATGAAAGTAATAGCCAGAACCCTTGTGCGTTCTATTCTTCCGATTTTCCTTGAAGTATGTCCGATCACTGGCCGAATAAGTGCCAAACGTCTTCATCAATTTCTTGGACACGACCAGCTTAGCACCCTTAGTTGTTCCGGGTTTCGTATATAGCGCGTAGTTTCCGGTACTCGTTAAATTACGACTCGAACTCTTCGTGGTTAACTTCGTGTACTTCGTGGTAATTGTCGCTGCATTCGCCGTCGTTTGGCCTAATCCCAAGCCAAACGCAGCACCCATACCTACAATACCTAAAAGTAGCCCTATTCTTCGTATAGAATTCATTGAACTGTTGCCGCCTCTCTTATGTGACCTGTTATATTTCTGAGCTTATTTGGTAGCATATAGATTGAACCTTAAGCCGTCAACTCCGACAATCCGCTTTTTGGGGGCTTTATGACAACTATCTGTCTTTGAAAATAAAAAAGACCCGGTCACTATCAATTAGGAGCTGGGCTCACTTCCATAGCGATAATCAATACTGTAATATTTTGGTATTAATTTATTTTCTCGACACACAGCGATCCCCAAAATACCTCCAATCAAAGCCTCCCCAAACGCCCACGAAAAGGCTATAATTTAAGCTATAGAAACAACTAAAGGAGGAACTCTTCATGTCACTCTTTAAGCGTCATCCCTTAAATTTAAGCGCTGCCATTCTTGCCGGTGGCGCCGCTGGTGTTGTATCCGGTTTGGTTAAGCTGGGCTGGGAAAACGTCCTGCCGCCGCGGACGCCCGAACGGAACACGACCAATCCGCCGCAACGGTTGCTGGAACAAGTCGGCATCCCTGCCAAGCTGACCCATGCCACCTACACCTACTCTGGCCAACAACTGCCGTGGGTCAGCTACGTGATTCACTTTGGCTTCTCAACCACGTTTGCCGTACTCTATCAAATTATTGGTGAAAAAATTCCCGCCGTGAAGAAGGACGCCGGCACCTGGTTCGGCCTCGCCATCTGGGTCGCCTTTCACCTCGGCATCATGCCTGCCATGGGCACCGTGCCCGCCGCGGAAGACCAGCCCAAAGAAGAACACGTTTCCGAAGCGCTGGGCCACATCGTCTGGATGGTGACCAACGACTTAGTCGGCGCAGAGGTCTACCGGCGCTTGACGCAAGCCAGCAAGCGGCGCAAGTAACGCGTCATCTTAGGAGTCATTTTTTCGTTTCACTGCTACCCAACAAATCTTAACGGGGGCGAATCCATGGAAAAGCCTTGGCAAACCAAATGGCCCGAGCGCGTCAGCTACGGCCTTAGCGATGCCGCGGATAATCTGGTCTTTCAGATGATGACCACCTACCTGCTGTTCTTTTATACCGACGTTTACGGTCTCTCCGCCAGTGCCGCCGCGATTCTGTTTATCGTTGCCCGCCTGGCCGACGTGGCCGAAAGTCTCATCATTGGTTTAATGATCGACCGCACCCATTCCAAATGGGGCAAGAGCCGACCGTTCTTTCTCTGGTACGCGCTGCCGTACGTGATCTTTGCCATCCTGACATTTGTCACGCCGCCTTTCAGCGGTGCCGGCAAGCTCGTCTGGGCCTACGCAACTTACCTCGGCCTGGGTTTCTTCTACACCGCGGTCAACCTGCCCATCACCTCAATTCTGCCGACCATGACGCAAAATGAATCCGAGCTGACCTTACTCGGGGTGATTCGCCAATTTGGCGGCAGCTCCGTCCAGATCATCGTGGCCGTCTTCACCCTGCCACTGGTCGCCCTGTTCGGTCACGGTGACCAACGGCAAGGGTTTCTGTTAACCATCGTGCTATTTGGCCTGATTTCATTGGCGCTAATTCTCAACACCTTTTTCCACGTACGGGAACGCTTCACCAGCCCCGAAAAGTCCCACCAATCCTGGGGTGAGGTCGGTAAAATGTTGCGGCAAAACCAGCCGTGGCTGATCATCTCCGTCGTGATTCTGTTGTACTGGTTAACGACGGCCATCAAGAATCAAACCACCATTTACTATTTCAAATACATTCAACACAGTGAGGCGCTGGTCCCGCTGGCCAACGGTTTTACCTTTGCCGCCCTGACTGGCGTGATGCTCATCGTTCCGGCCGCCCGCGTGTGGGGCAAGAAGCAGACCATGTCGCGCGGAATCGTGGCGGCTGGCGCTGGGCAAGTCGTCTTGACAATGGGCGTGGTCAATAACCAACTGGCCCTCATTTTTACCGGGATTTTTGTCAACGCCATCGGCAACGGTCTGATTATCGGGCTGGTCTCCATCATGATTGCGGATACCATTCGCTACGGCATGGCGCTGGGCATTCAGGCCGAAGGAATTTTGGCCTCAACCGATGACTTCGGTGTCAACGTGGGGCTCGGACTCGGCGGCCTGGTGACCGCTGGCCTCTTCCATTTGTCAGGCTACGTGGCCAACCATCCCCAAAACACCGCGACCCAACACATGATCACGTTGAACTACGCCTGGATTCCGCTGGTGTTGTACGTGGTGATGTTCGGCGTTCTCTGGTTCTACAACGAGGAGAAGCTGCAGGCGGCGATTAAAGCTGATTGACTGGTTTTCAGCGAAAAACAGTTAAAAATCTATACAAGAAATAGCACCGTGCCAGCACAAGGACTGGTCGGTGCTATTTTTTTGTAAGCACCTAATAACCGCCCGTACCGAGGTAAAATAAAAAAGATGGCGCCTCGATTTTTGAGGACGCCATCTTCTTTCCATGCCTTAAGCTACGCTACGGTTGACTCCGAAACTATGCCGTCGCTCACGCCCTGTACAAAATTCCATGGTAAATAACCTTCCACCTGGATTATTCATCGCAAGCTAGAAAATCTCAACCAGCCCTTTAGGACTCTGAGGTTTTCTAGCTTTTTTGGTCTCACCCATCGGGTGTGACCAAAAAAAGGTTAAAAAAAGAACCCTACAATGGTATTGTGAAGTTATCAGACAAAACAATATCCAAAAGGGGAGTTCCTAATGACTAATATACTAGACCACAGCTTAGACTTCAATTCAAAAATTTCTTTTTGTGATGATGGTACCCAACTTACCAATGACGCCGGTCTATTTTTGACAACTGAATTTCTTCAAAAAATAGATTTTAATAAAATGATCAAATCCTTTTTACCCCAAATAGACAGTCGTTGCCGACCTAAACATGGTTTTTCTGAGTTGCTAACGCAACTCCTACTTCAAAAAATTGCCGGCTACCAAAATGATTCGATGATTGCTGCGCTCGCCAAAGACGCTGCGTTGAAACTATGCTTAGGAACTGATCAGTTGGCTTCTCAGCCAACTATTTCTCGCTTTATTAATCGCTTGGATCAGACTGCCACGGATGGTTTCAGTAGGCTTAATCTTGCCCTCAATCGGCGGTTGATAGCCCAAAGCAACCAGTCTGATATGGTTCTTGATGTTGA
>NZ_RHNN01000029.1 GCF_003946245.1 Levilactobacillus cerevisiae | reverse complement strand
TACCCATACAAAAAACTCCTCCCTAAGTAAACAAGCTTTGATTATTTGCTTGTCTACCTAAGTAGGAGTATAGCCATGACGCCTTTTTTGATGGAGAATTAGTTGGTATTAGCAATTGGTTTGTTAGCACGTCGATTCCGGCCCGAATTTCAGACTGGCTTCGGCTCGCTGTCATTCTATATTGCTGAAACGTGGGTCAAAGGGCAGCTGATTCCGCTTAACAGCGATAACCAAACAATCCAAGCCCGGGATTATTCGGTTATCACCGTTAATACTCGTCAGCTTAGCGCCCTTTGACCCACTCTTTTTTAATCCGCAAGCTTTTCAACCAGGTCGCTTTGGGGCGTGACGTAAACCGTCCGTTGCCCCGTGAAAATCACGTACCCAGGTTTGGCCCCATTGGGCTTGTGCAGGCGTTTAACGGGGAGATAGTCTACGGGCACGTTACTAGATTCACGGCCCTTAGAGAAGTAGGCAGCGAGGTTAGCCGCCTCCATAATGGTGGCATCCGTGGGGTTGTCCGCGTGGATAATCACGTGAGAGCCCGGCATGTCCTTTACGTGCAACCAGATATCCGTGCGTTTGGCCGTGTGCAGACTCAGTTGATCGTTTTGCAGGTTGTTCTTACCCACGGAAATCTTGGTGCCGTCGCTAGCTGTGAAGCGGTCTGGCTTGCTGACCTTTTGCCGTTTTTGCTTCTTGGCCTTCTTCTGGTGATCGTGGTCGCGGAGATAGCCGCCCTGTTGTAGTTCGAGGCGAATGTCGATCAGGTCTTTGGGGGCTGCCAGTTCAATCTGTGCCATGATGTTGGTGAAATAGTCCACGTCGGCCGCGGTGATCTTTAACTGTTCGTTCACGTAGATGACCGCGTTCTTAGCCTTTTGGTAGCGTTTGAAATACTTCTGGGCGTTCTGGTTCGGTGATAACTGATTGGATAACTGAATCTTCAAGTCGCGATTCTCATCGTAGAAGTTTGGCAAGGTCACTTCGGTTTCGCCACGGGTGACCTGGTTCAAGTAGGTGGTCAGGATCTCCCCCTTGATCCGGTACTCGTCGGCGTTTTCCGTTTCGGCGAGTGTTCGTTGGAGCTTCTTTAACTTGGTCCGGTTCTTCTTCAGTTCGTTACGAACGACCCGAATCAGGACACTCCCTTGTTGCTGGACGCGATCACGTTCGGCCTTGTCCTGATAATACGTGTCCAGGAGTTCACTCAGCGTTGACGCGGACTGTTGGGTCCCAGTGGTAGGGTACGGAAAGGCCGTGAAACTCGTCTTGTTCTTAGTTGAGATTTCTAGCGTCGGTTGGGGCGCATCAAAACCAGCGAAAAATTGGTGGAATTGGGCCGCGTGGTCGCCAGTCTCGTGGAGCTTGGCAGCCAGTGCAGCGGCCGTATCCTTACCCAGGCCCTGATATTGGTGTTGTAGCGTTTGGGCCAGGACTTCCTGGTTCGGGTAATCGCGGATAGTTTGGTCCAGATCGTCACGGCTACCCTTAAAGGGGTCCTCGAGGTCTTGCTTAGGTGGCATAATGTATTGCGCGCCTGGTAGGAGGAGCCGGTAACGGTTTTGGTCCGAACCCACGTGCTTAATGGCGTCTAGAATCTTCATGGAAGAACTGTCGACCAGAATCACGTTACTATGACGGGCCATGATTTCAATGATCAAAAGTAGTTCCTGCTGATCACCCAGTTCGTTACGGGAGGTGAAGTGCAGGTGAACGACGCGGTCATTTGCCGTTTGGCTGACCTCTTTTAAAATGGCCCCCTGCAGGTATTTACGAAGAATCATGGTAAAGTTTGTCGGAACAGCCGGGTTGACGTAGGGAATCTGAGTTTCTTGGATTCGGGCGTAAGTCGGGTTGGCCGACAAAAGGATGGGGTGGTTATGACTGTTTGCCCGAATCGTCAAAACGATTTCGTTGGCATAGGGTTGATTGATTTTACTGACCCGGCCGGTCGTGAGCGTCTGACTCAACTCGTGGACCATGGCGTGGGTGAATGAACCATCAAAAGACATTGCGGCACACACCTTTCTTTAACTTAATTTATTTGGGGATAATGGGTTCTGGTAAAGTTGGCAGAACCTGGATAGTTCGTGGCCCAGTTCCCATGAACCTTTCCACTGAAGCTAACTTGGGGAACCGGTGACTTTGAATCGTAAACGTATCGTTTCAAAGTGAACTGGTAGAGGACCACTTGGGTTGCTAGCGTCCTGCCCTGAACTTGGCGACCAGTTGACCGAGTAAGTTTCGGTAACATCGCAAAGCAGATTGATTGTAGGAAAAAACGGCACAATCTAAAGTATAACGGGCCGGACGCCGAAGTGCAAAGAAGATTGTCCGGAAATCAGGTTGTCCACTCATGAAAAAAGCCATGATTTATGCTTGTGGTCACCAAGCAAGCCGTTGTATAATACAACCAAAAGGAGTGAGGGCCTTATGAAATCAAGTCTGGCAGCGCTGATGGCAATCAATAAAGTACAACAAACGTTACTACAACGGATGACCAAGCAACATCACCTGACCGTTTCCGAGTGGCAATTGCTCGACCACATTGGTGGTGGCGAAAACACGCAGGAGATTTTGGCCCAGCAGACGAAGCTGGATACCTCAACACTCAGTCGCCAGCTCAAGGGGCTAGTGGCGAAAGACATGGTGACCAAGAAAGCAATTGGTCGCGACAAACGGCAATTGGTATATACAATAACTCAGCAGGGCACCGATACGGCTGAAGACATTAACAATGCATTTGAAAGTCTATCCGACCAGGTCTTTGAACATTGGTCGACGGATGAACGCAACTTATTGCAGATTTTATTGAACCGGCTCGACAAGAGTATGGATCGTCGGCGGACGGTAGAGGATTAAGGAGTGAGAGATTATTCAACAGAGACTAGTGGTTATTTCTTTGGACGCGATGGGTAGTCGCGACCTGGATGAGCATTTAGCAGAGCTACCCAATCTAAGACGGCTAGTGGTCACCGGCACCCGGGTCCGCCGCATACGCGGAATTTATCCGACGTTGACGTATCCGTCGCACACGACCATTATCACGGGACAGTATCCCAACGTCCACGGCGTCGTGAACAACACGAAGATGCAGCCGCAACGTCAGTCACCCGATTGGTACTGGTACCAGCGGGAGGTGCAAGTGCCGACCCTGTACGATTTGGTGCGGCAACATCACAAGAAGACGGCGGCCTTTCTGTGGCCAGTGACGGCTGGCAGTAAGATTACCTACAATTTGGCGGAAATTTTTCCCAACCGGATCTGGACCAATCAGGTGTTGGTCTCACTCAAGGCCAGTAGCCCAGCCTTCCTGTTGCGCATGAACCAGAAGTACGGTCATTTACGCCGTGGCATTCAGCAGCCCGAGCTCGACGACTTCATCACGGCTTGTGCGGTGGATACCTTGGAAAACAAGCGGCCGTGGCTCACCCTGATTCACTTGGTGGACATGGATAGCATGCGGCACCGCTACGGCGTACGCTCGCCGGAAGCGATGGCGGCGCTCAAACGGTTAGACGACCGGGTCGGCCAACTGATCGACGCGACGATTGCGGCGGGGACCTTTGCGGAAACCAACTTTGCCATCCTTGGCGATCACTATCAAATCAACGTGGACCACATGATTCATTTGAACCAGGCCTTTGCCCAGCGGGGGTGGTTAACCCCACTGCCTAATGGCACCGTTAAAAATGACTGGCACGTCTGGGCAAAGTCGTGTGACGGCAGTACATATGTCTATACCAGAAACTTTGCGGATACCCAGAATTTGCGGACACTCTTGAGTGCCACTGAGGGCGTGAGCGCAGTTATCGATGGGGATGCCGCTGCCAAACGGGGCGCGGATCCGCACTGTCGGTTTATGGTCGAGGCTGAGGCTGGCTACTACTTTACAGACGAAACGGGCCGTCCAGCCGTCGTCGAGGCGGTTGATCCGGCAACGTTAGGTCAACCAGACCGGTATCACGGCGTTCACGGTTACGATCCCGATAAGCCAGATTACTTCACGACGTTGGTTTTGAATGGACCTGCCGTCAAGGAGCACCAAACGATCGCTGATGCCCGGTTAATTGATGAGGCACCGACGTTTGCGCGGCTCTTAGGCGTCCAGTTCCCCGAAGACTTGCCCGGTCACGCGTTGACCGCGGCCTTTAAGGGGGAGCCGAATGGCGAAGCTAAATAAGGAACAGTGGAGCTGGGTCTTCTATGATTGGGCCAACTCCGGCTATGGCATTATCGTGACGACCGCCGTTCTGCCTATTTATTTTAAAGGAATCGCGGAGGCCAGTGGGGTTGCTGCGGCCAATGCCACGGCTTACTGGGGGTACGCCAATAGCGTGGGTACTCTGTTAGTGGCCGTGCTCGCTCCATTTCTGGGGGCGCTCGCGGATTACGAGGGATTTAAGAAACGCTTACTGACGGGATTTGCCTCGTTGGGGATGGTCATGACGGTGGGGTTGGCCCTCCTACCGGCGACGCAGTGGCAATGGTTACTGGTTGTGTACATCTTGTCCGTGCTCGGTTACTCTGGTGGGAATTTATTTTACGACAGTTTTCTGACCGATGTGAGTGATGACCGGCAAATGGACCGAATCTCCAGCGTCGGGTATGGTTTCGGCTATCTTGGTGGGGTGATTGCGTTCATCCTGTTCATGGTGTTGCAACTGACCCAAGGTTTTGGCCAGCTATCCAGTACGGCCGTTGCTCGCTGGGGGTTCGTCCTGGCCGCCGTCTGGTGGGTCATCTTCTTCATCCCGATTCAACGCAACGTGCAGCAACGTCACGCCTTGGCCGTCACGTCGGCCCCGCTGCGGCAGAGCTGGCAGCGCGTCTGGGTGACGTTGCGCCACATTCGCCAACACAAGTATCTGGCCTGGTTTCTGGTGGCCTACTTCTGCTACATCGACGGGGTTGATACGATTTTTACCATGGCGACGTCGATTGGTTTAGACATCGGTATCAGTAGCACCACGCTGATTGTCGTCTTACTGGTCGTTCAGCTGGTGGCCTTCCCGTTCTCCATCCTCTATGGGTGGTTGGCGGATAAGACCAGCACGCGCTTCGGTATTTTAGTTGCCATTATCATGTACCTGTTGATTTGTGTGGCGGCCTTGAATCTGAAGACGGTGGGGAGCTTCTGGTTGTTGGCGGTCCTGGTGGGAACCAGTCAGGGTGGCATTCAAGCCCTGTCTCGGTCCTACTTTGGCCGACTAGTCCCCAAGGACCGCTCGAGTGAATTCTTTGGCTTCTACAACATTCTCGGCAAGTTCTCGGCCGTCTTGGGGCCAGTCCTCGTTGGGGTGGTCACCCAATGGACCGGGCAATCCCGGATTGGGGCCGCGTCGTTGTCGATCCTGTTTATCTTGGGACTGATCATTTTCTTGACGATTCCCAAGTCGGCGGGACGCACTGAAAATTAAAGTTTTATGTCTTTAGACTGGTCAGAAGTGCTGTATTGGGCCTTGGCCAGTCTTTTCAAATGGCGGGGATGCCCGAACGAATCTCTGGTAAACCCGGCGTTGGCATGTTAAGGTATTTTTAAATTGGCGTATGAACGGGCTTTTTCGGAATCGCTGGTTTCCTTGGTTCCCGAAAAATGTTATTCTAGATAAACGAATGAAAAGATAAAGTAGGTGTAAAGATGAAGATTGCTGTGGTCACTGATAGTACCTGCTATTTGTCCGCAGAAGAGGTTGAGCGGTATCATCTCCACGTTGTCCCAATTCCGGTGATCATGGATGGTCGCTCCTACGACGAAGACGTTGATATTACCACAAGTGAATTCTACGAGCGGTTGCGCAATTCTAAATCATTCCCCAGCACGTCACAACCACCGCTGGGTGAAATGATCAATTTATATAATCAATTAGCCGATGAGGGATACGATGCCGTCATCAGCATTCACTTGGCCAGCACAATTTCTGGCTTCGTGAACCAACTCAAAAATATTGCGCCCACGATTGAAAATATCCGGGTGATTCCGTACGACTCCCAAATTACCGTCAAATTGATGGGTTATTTGGCCATTGAGGCGTCACGAATGGCAGACGCGGGTGCTGAGCCCGAAGACATCATCGCGCGCTTAGACGACTTGCGGTCGACGATTGGCGAATACTTCGTGGTCGATGATTTGCAAAACCTGGTGCGGGGCGGTCGGCTATCCAACGCCTCTGGCTTTATTGGCAGTGTCTTGCGGATTAAGCCCTTATTAACCTTTGACGACGAAACGCACGAGATTGTGGCCTTTGAAAAGGTCCGGTCCCGGAAAAAGGCGTTGGCACGGGTGGAAGACCTCTTCGTTGAAGCCCAAGCCCAAGTGGATTACCCGTTGCGGGCCTTGGTGATTAATGCCAACGATCCCGAGGGTGGCCAGAATTGGGCGAACAAAATTGCGACCCAGTATCCTGAAATTCCGGTGGAACAATCCTACTTTGGCCCCGTCATTGGAACCCATTTAGGGGAGAAGGCCTTGGCCTTGGCCTGGATCAAGGATTTTGAACGCGCATAAGTCGTGCAAGTCGGCAACGAGTATGGTATGCTATTTTCTGTAATTAAATTTACGGAGTAGGAAGTAAGGCGTCAAGTGCTGGTGGAACGCAATGTGAACACCGGACGAAGGGAATGTGTCCCGCGATCTTATTTCCGCATTGACCGCAGCAATGTGGCAACTCCCTTAGGAGATGTCTGAATTGAAGACGATGGCAAAAGCCCAGCAACCGAAGCTGGACACTTTGAGTTTGGTAACGATGGGACTATTGATGGCCCTGCAACTGGTGATCAGTCGCTTCTCAATTGGCAACACCTTCATCAAGGTGAGTTTCACCTTCTTGATTGTGGCGCTGTTGGCGAAGTGGTTTGGTCCCTGGTGGGGGATGATGACGGCGGCAGTAGTTGACGTCATCGGTACCCTGATGACTGGCGGCCCGTACTTTGTGGGCTTCACGTTATCAGCAATCCTCGGATCGCTGATTTACGCGTTGTTCCTGTATAAGCAGCCAGTGACGTGGGTCCGGATCATACTTGCATCCGTGATCATCGCAGTGGTGGTGAACGCCCTGCTGAACACGTTGTGGGTGACCATCATGTACCAGACGCCGTTCTGGAGTTTATTACCAGTCCGGGTGTTGAAGCAACTCATTGTGACCCCAATTCAGGTGGTCCTGGTGTACTTGTTGTTGAAGAGTCGCGTGATTCAAACGATTCAGGAGCGTTTAAATCGATAAATGAAACGAGCACCGTTCTGTCAATCCCAGGACGGTGTTTTTAAATGTCCTTTTAATAGGCGAATTAAACTAATTACTTTAACTTAGATTTATAAATCACGCGTCACGGCAACATAACACAAACCCATTTCATCAAAAGCCCAGTCACTAACGGTAAAATCAGCTCACCGACCCAACCCTTAATTTTTTCTATGAAATCGGGGTGAGTGCTTGCGTGCCCTAAGCTTTTCGACTATAACTGGGTAAGATGAGAACTGTTCAGGGAGGACGAGTAACGTGAAACAATTACGGCAACTTTATTTTAAATATCAGGACGTGTTGGCCTATTTGATCTTTGGGGGTCTGACCACGCTAGTCAACCTGGTCGTCTTCTACGTGACGGCAACACTGTGGGGCTGGAACTATCAGGTCGGCAACGTCTGGGCCTGGTTCTTATCCGTGCTCTTTGCATACGTGACCAACCGGGTGTGGGTCTTTCATTCCCATTACACCACGATGAAGGCCTTGATGAGCGAAATCATGTCGTTCTTCCTTGCGCGGGGAGCCACACTGATCATGGACATGGGGATCATGTGGATTGGGGTTTCCTTGCTACAGCAGAATGAAATGTTGACGAAACTGGTGGACCAAGTGGTCGTCGTTTTGGCGAACTACTTCTTCAGCAAGTGGTTTGTGTTCAAGAAGGGCAAGGCCTCTTCGGTGAATGAACAGGACTAATTTAATATTTGGAAAACATGGCGGCTAACAGGTGAATTAAAGATGTAAGCCGCCATTCGTGTCTTAAGAAACTGCCGGCAGGTGGCAAGACAAGAAAGGGTGGTCCAGTATGGCTAATTCTAAGGGAACTGATACGGTCACGGTGGACAAATTGTGATTCCGGCTGCTGTCCGCAAAGCGCTCAATATTTCGACAGGGGATCACTTGGGTTTTTCGGTGAATGATGGTCAGCTAGTGTTAGAGAAATTGCCAACGGCCTTAGAGTGGCGAAAACTGATGGCCAACATCCCCAGTGAAAAGGTAACCTTTGACGAGAATGGCCACTATGATCCCGAAAAGGCGCCGGAGTTTGACGAGTGGATGCGTGAAGATTGAGAGCCATTGGCCACAATGAAAACTGACTGCACACAAAAAATCACCCCGCGGGGTGATTTTTTTAGTCCTAAGCCGCCACTCTTCTCAAACGTTGGTGGCGCTTGGCTATGACGTAGTAGTACACGGCGACAACCGCGCCGCCAATCAAAACGCCCAATGCGTTGGCGAGAACGTCATTGATGTCGCTGCTCCGGTTGATCAGCCAGTGCTGCGAGAGAATGTACTGGAACGTTTCAACACTACTGCCGACGAAGAGCCCGAGGATACCAACGCCGAAGAGGGATAGCTTTGGCAGTGCCCATTTAATCAGAAATCCCAGGGGTAACATCAAGATGATATTTTCCAGGAAGCCTAAGTTGAAAACGTCTAAGTTCGTCAAGTTGACCCGGCCAATCCCGATGGGCATGATATAAACCGCTGTACCATCAAATGAGATCGGTGTGAAAAGAATCGTTGCTAAACCCGTTAAGTAGCCTAGCACTAAGAGGGCAAACCAGCGACGCTTGCCGCCAATTGTCACGATGAGTAGGCCGCTTAGTCCATCCATTAAGATAATGAGTAATAAGGGTTCCCAACGCATCGAACCACCTCCGTTGAATGTTTGTTGTCTGTCGTATCGGTTAACATGTTTATACATTACAACAGAAATGCAATCAGCGGGGATTTTTGGCGGGAGTTTTAAGGTTTCTTGGTTCCTTTAGGAAAACCATAAGGAGTTGGTCAAAGAAACATCACATTCTTTCGGGGACTCGTCGCCAGTCGCGCGTCTGAGGGTTGTCGAAGCAGTTGGGATTACTAGGCTGACGCCGCCGTCTTCGGTTTTAGTTTGAACGATAAACAGAAGCCGAGAAGCGCCATCAGAAAGGCAATTAAGAATGAGAACCAATACCCGTGATTCAGTCTGACAGCGGTCGACAGGTGTTCGCTGCTCCCTAACTGGGTGCCAAAGGAAACGACCATCATCAAAATGGCAGTTCCCAGCGACCCGGCAATCTGCCGGGCGGTTGAGGAAGCCGCGTTGCCGTGGATGGAGAGCTTGGCTGGTAAGGCATTGAGTCCTTCAGTAAAGGTTGGCATCATGACAGTTGCGACACCAACGATCCGAAAGGCATAGGCCCCAGCCACCAAAATGAGATTGGTGTGCGGTGTGAAGAAGAGCATTGACAGGGTCCCCAGGGCAATGATCCCAAAGCCAATCAACGAGATGGGCCGAATGCCAAAGCGGTCGTACAACTTACCGGAGATGGGACTAATCAATCCTTCTAGCAGTGCGCCCGGTAAGAGCATGAGGCCGGATTGAAAGGCAGAAAGGCCGTGTACCCGTTGGAGGTAGAGTGGCAAGACCAGTTCGACACCCAGGAGGGCAATATTGCTGAGGGCGCTCAAGGCAGTGGTCAGAGTGAACGTCTTATTCTTGAATACAGTCAGGTTTACCAAGGGATTGGTGAGGGACAATTGTCGTTTGCCAAAGAAGTAGAGGACGGCGATACCGAGAACCAGAGCAAGAACGCTAATCAGATCCAAACCGCCAGCGTTGCCAATGGCTGAGAAGCCGTACAGGATGGCCGCAAAACCGATAGAAGATTCTGCCAGCGATAGCCAATCCACTTGGGACTTTTGGGGAACCAGCACCGGACGTACGACGGCGATGGCAGCGAGCATTAACGCAATGACGAGTGGAATCAAGACGCCGGAAAGCCAATCTAGACCCAGATTGTCGATGATCCAGCCACCGACTGTGGGGCCAAGGGCGGGCCCAAAAGCGACGACCAACCCAATAATTCCCATCACGGTTCCCCGCTTGTTCTCGGGATAGAGCATGAGTACGACATTTTGAATCAGGGGAATCATTGATCCGGCAGCAACGGCCTGAATCAGCCGCCCCGCCAGTAGCCAGCCAAAATTAGTGGCAAAGAACCCACAGATACAGCCAATGAGAAAGATGGCCGCGAGTAGCAGGAACGTTTTTTTGCGTGTTGAAACGATGAAAGACCCAAGCTGAAATTGGAATCATGAGGCCGGCAACCAGTTGGTATCCGGTACTGACCCACTGCGCGGTCGCCTGCGTCACGTGGTAGGCTTGAATGATAGTGGGCAAAGCATTATTGAAAAATGTTTCGGTTAGTAACATGGTGAAGGCCCCAATCAATAGGACGGCCAACATGCTGTTTCGTTTTTTGCTGCTTGATTCAATGGTAATCATGGGCAAATCACTCCTTTATATAGCTAGCTACACTTTATGCTAAAAAATAAAAGCCTCGTTAAAGGCTAACGTTCTTCTGTTGGTCAATACATCGTGGTCAGTAACGTGGTTAATAGCCGCTGTAGCGTGGCTTGATCGGCTGCGGACAGCTTGCTAACCAACTTGTCTTCGGTTTGGGTCACTTGCGCCTGAATTTGGTCGGCATGATTCTTCATGAACCAGGTGCCGGCGGGGGTTAGCCGCAATTCGATTTGCCGCTGATCATCAGCGGCCGGGGTGGTTTGCAGGAGCCCGGTGGTAACCAACCGCTTGATGATACCGCGGGTCGTGGGGTGAGAGAGCTTTAGGGCAATTTCAACCTGTTTTTGGGTCAGCGGCTGATCCGTATTCAGATACAGTTGCATCAAAACGGCGACCTGTGTGCCCGTTAGTGAGATATCAAGGGCTTTTAGACCGTTGTTCATTTCCTTTTCAACGGCCAAGTTCAGCATCTTTAGTTGTTGGGCCAAGGTATCCTTGAAAAATGGTGTGGCCATGGCTAATCCCTCCTTTACGTTGTAATGTAGTATGCTACATAAAAATCGATTTGGCAAGTCTTTTCTTTATTAAAAACTAAGCAGAAAACCCGCGATTTTAATCGCCGGATGAATGCAAGAATTTAAGCCGTTCTTAAACATATGTTCCCCTATTAGACTGCCAGATATGGTATACTAAATCCAGCCTACAGGGGAGGTAGCCGATGGTTAAGCTAGGACGTACGATTAAGTTGCGACTCTATCTAGACACGATTCAAGCCGGTGAATTTCTAGCTATGACCCAAGAATACCAGCGATTAGCGAACATTGTCAGCCAGTGGGTCTTTGATCACGACTTTCCACTGAGTTGGTTGAAAATAAATAATCATCTGTATAAAAAGTTTAGACAAGAATCGGCGCTCAATAGTCAAATGGTGCAATCGGTCTTTCGCACGGTTGTCGCTCGTTACAAGACGGTTCAGGAACAAATGAAACAACATTTTTATCGCTACAAGGCAGCTGACAACAAGTGGATTCAAATCCCCCGAGGCTTGACGTGGCTGGAAAAACCGATTTATTTTCGCCGGCCTCAAGCCGATTTGGTTCGTCAGAGTAATTATTCCTTCATCAATGGCATGACCCAGATCTCCATCACCACCCTTGGAAAGCGAACGAAGCTAGCTTTTACCAACAAAGGTTTTGAGGACTACTTTCAGGGCGACTGGAAGCTAGGAACTGCCAAACTAATCCACAGTCAGGGAAAATGGTTCTTACACATTGGTATCACTAAGGATGTAGCTGACTTTGACAGAGAAGGTAGTCCCCAGATTGTCGGTATTGACCGTGGTTTACGCTTCTTGGCCACCGCCTACGACCATCTGGGAAAGACTACTTTTTTCGATGGCCAGAAGATCCTACTTCGGCGGAAAAAGTTCTTGGAGAATCGGCGTCGTCTTCAAAGCAAAGGGTCCAAGTCAGCCAAGAAGAAGCTGAAACAACTGGCCCAACGAGAGAACCGCTGGATGGCCGATGTGAATCATCGGTTGGCTAAGACACTCGTTGCGGCGTACGGCGCTCACACGCTTTTTGTGCTGGAGGATTTGACAAACGTGACCTTCAACACCGATGAATTACCGAAACCCTTGCGTAACAGTCATCGTTCTTGGGCCTTTTTCCAACTGGAAGTATTCCTAACGTATAAAGCGCAAGCGGTTCAGAGTACCGTCGTGAAGGTATCACCAGCATATACCTCACAACGCTGTCCAAAGTGTGGGCTGATTGAAAAGACTAATCGCCATCATGACACGCACGAGTATTGGTGTGCGCAGTGTCAATATCGTTGTAATGATGACCGCTTGGGAGCAATGAATATTGAGATGCTCGGAGAAGCCTGGTTGAACGGTGTCAAACGACCCAAGATTCAAAAGCTAACAATTACCGGGTAAACCTGGTAGTTAAACGGGTAGCCGTCAATTACCCGACGATGTTGCCACTATGCGTAGGAGTACCTAACAGGTATATTGGACTACTGTGTCGCAAGACACGTGAGCGACAAGCCTCTGAATTCATTCAGGGGCAATTGACAATGGGTCCAACTAAACAAACTGTTCAGGGAGGTGCACCATGGAAACGGACGCAAAGATGTTAGCAACCGAAGTCAAACTACAGCGCGCATTTGTCCAATTGATGACGACTGAGGGCTTTGACCGAATGACCGTCCAACGGCTGGGTCAGGCAGCACAAATCAATCGGGGAACGTTCTATTTGCACTACCTGGACAAGTACGATCTTCTGACGCATTTTGAAAATGAATTGGTTAGTCGCGTGCAAGATATTTTCCAACGTTATCCTAAGCCAGAGCCAACGGCAAGTGGGGTGCCGGATGCCTTCAGTCAGCTGTTCAAATATTTGTACCGACAACGCCAACTGGCCGTGGTGCTGCTAAACAGTCCGGCCTCACAACTGCGGTCACGGGTCAAAGCGTTGATCTTAACGGTCACGGGGCGGCCACAGTCGCCAGCGATTCCTGCCGAGTTGGCCCAAGAGTTGGTGGCCCAAGGCGTCCTAGATTTCATCACTGATTGGCTGGCGCAAACGCCGGTGCAGTCGCCACAAGCTGCATATGAATTGTTTACACAAACGCGGGAACTATCGCCGCAAGAATTATTACGGGGCAATCAAGGGTAAGCTGAAAACTTGCGTCTCTCAATTCTTCAGGTACAATAAAAGACATGACAACTCAAGGACAAAAAAGTGAACAGATGATGAAGGTCTTCAAGGCATTGGCAGATCCCATTCGGCTGACCATCATTCAATATCTCAATGGCCAGGATCATGAGGTCACCTGTGGCGAGGTCGATCAAGCAATCCACATTGGCAAAACCGCTGGCTCGTACCATTTCAAACTGCTGCAGGAAGCGGGACTCATTACGGCGCGCAAAGTGGCCCGCGAAAAATATGTTGCGCTAGACCGGTCAACGGTCGATCGGTATCTGGTCCATTTCTGGGACAATTTATAGTCTAGACCAATTTCAAGGGATCCCCAGGGGTCTCTTTTTTTGCTTGCCAAGAATAACTGTGGATGCTATGGTGAGATAGTTCAAAACATTTTGAACTATATTTTCAACATAGGGAGACGGGGAAATGACCAAACAAGTTAATTACAGGTGGGTGTTAACGTTGACGTCGTTAGGCTTCTTTATGTCCATGATGGACGCGATGATTGTCACCACAGCATCTACGGCTATTCGTTCGGAGTTTGAAATTTCAGTTGGGACGTTACAGTGGGCGCTCAATGCCTACAATATCACGATTGCCGCAATCCTACTGGTCGGGGTGGCCCTGGGTGAGCGGTTGGGGCGTCGGCGCATCTATCAGTGGGGGATTCTTATTTTCACGATTGGCTCAGCTCTCTGTGCACTGGCACCGAACATCAGTCTGTTGATTGGGGCACGCATCATTGCCGGCGTTGGGGCATCCGTCATGACACCCATGTCGATGGCGATTCTGACAAATGCGGTCCCAGGGAGTCAGCGCGGCCGGGCATTAGGTATTTGGAGTGGGATTGGCGGTCTGGCACTGATTGTTGGGCCTTCTTTAGGTGGTTTCATTGTCGCTAAGATTGCCTGGCAGTGGATATTTTGGATTAACGTGCCGGTGGGGATAGCGGGGATTGGCTTGGCACAACGGTACTTGCCCGAAAGTCGGGGTGCGCAGGAACCGATTCGCTTCGGTGACGCCAGTCTGATTGTGATTGCCATGGCGGGCCTCATTTGGACGCTATCGGCCACAACTGGGGGCACACTTGCAACTGATTGGTGGCCAATTTTACTGATAGGTCTGATTAGCGTTAGGTGTGGCCTCTGGTTTATTCGGCGACAAACAGTTGAAACCGCTCCCCTAATGCCAGTACGCTTTTTTAAGATCAGGGCATTTACGGGTGGCAATATCGCAACCGCTCTGCTCTACGCTTCCATGTACGGCGTTGTCTTTTTCCTGCCGCAATACTTACAAGTGAGTCAACGGGCGACCGCTCTGAGTGCGGGACTTGGCCTGTTGCCGTGGACCGGAACGTTGGTGATTGTCGCCCCGTTTGCCGGCCAGGCCGTGGACCGTTTTGGTGAGAAACGGGTGGCTACCTGGGGACTCTTTCTTCAGGGTACGGGATATGGTGCGATTGCTTGGTTTGTTCATTGGCAACGGCCTTATATCTGGTTAGTGATTCCATTAGGCTTAGCTGGTGTGGGGCTTTCGATGGCGGGACCTGCGTTGCAAAAAGCTGTGTTGGGTGCCGTGAATCGGACGGCAATCGGTAAGGCCGCGGGGGTATACAATGTTTTTCGCTTATTTGGGGGCGCAATTGGTACCACTGTGGCCGTCATCATTTTTTACAGCTGGGGTGGCAACACGGCCAGTGGCGCATTCGGCCGCGGGTTTCAGGCGGTGATGCTTGGTGCTGGGTTTATTTCATGGCTGGGCTTGCTGTGGTCTAGCCAATTGGGCGTACCCGTCAGTCGCATGCCTGATAAGCCGTCAGCTGACCCTTCGTCGGTAAAATAGGCAAAGCTATCGCTCACAAGCGCGGATTGCTGTATGATTGGTGATAGCAAACGATGAGGGGTTGAGAGTCATGTTAAAGGACGAACAGATTGTCTGGGCAATTCAGCAAATGGAAACGGACATTGGACCGGTGGAGCAGTCGCTGGATGCCAGAACGCCGTTTCAGTTCCTGGTGTCGGTGATCTTAAGTGCGCAGGCGACGGATGTGTCGGTGAACAAGGTGACACCAATTCTGTTTGAAAAGTATCCGACACCGAAAGACCTGATGATGGCAGACGTGGGGGACGTTGAGCAAATCATTAGGAGCGTTGGTTTATTTCACAACAAGGCCAGCAACATTATCAAGACGGCCAGAATCGTCCATGAAGAGATGAACGATAGAGTCCCCAATTATCGGAAGGGCATCATGGCGCTGCCCGGGGCTGGTCGTAAAACGGCCAACGTGGTGTTGAGCGACGCGTTTGGACTGCCGACATTTGCCGTGGATACCCACGTTTCTGCCATTTCAAAGCGCTTGCACTTCGTCCCACAAACCGCGACACCCCTGCAGGTGGAAAAGAAAATTGTCGGCGTGTTGGCACGAGAAGACTTACATCAGGCCCACCACACCATGATTGCGTACGGACGGAAATATTCGATGAAATTAGCGCCCGACAAGGAAGTTTGCCCGCTAATTAAGGCTTGCGACCGGCTCGAGGAAGAAAATGAAGCGGGCGTTTGAAGAAGTGCTGAAAAATTAGTCGAAAATTGCCACCTGCGGCTGCCAGAGATTCCGGCTGCTGTGGGGGAGCGCCTGCGGCATGAGGTGCGGTCCTCCGGCTCGGTTTGAAGCCTGTCTAAAACCGACAGTCTCCAAACGCGTCCCCCGCTGTAAGCTGGTTCCCAGCTAACTCCATTTCTGTCCTCCTCCGGTTACGATTGTTTTAGTCACGACATCGGCGTAAATCACCGATGCAATGTTATGCAACGCTTAGTCAATGATTTGCTCAATGTAGGTGTTCGTGTGTTAAATTTAGTTTTCCAGTTTAATGTGAATAACTTGAGCAATATTCTAGGGGTTCATTCGCCTATGCGCAAGGTTATGTCCATGCTTTGGCTTTCTGTAATCACCGTTCAAAGAAGCTCAAATAGACGATTTCATCCAATTGGTGAGGCCATCTGTCTGGGCTTTTTTGACATCCACCAGTTCCACCTATTAATTTTGAGCAAAGAAAGTTGTCAGCCGCGCCAGATACTAGTAATATCGCAGGTAAAGAAATGGCAGGTTGGCGGTAAAATTGGCCGGGCCTGACGTCAGCCTTAGTGAAGGAAGGGCATTGCTGTGACAGAAACGATATTGGTGGTTGAAGATGAGCTGGCCATTCAGACGTTATTGAAGCGTGAATTAGGCTTTGAAAATTATCAAGTCTACGTGGCAAGTACGGGGACGGAAGCGTTGGCTTTGTACGAGCAGTTGCAAGGCACGTTGGATTTGATTTTACTAGATTGGATGATTCCTGAAATTGATGGTTTGGGCGTTCTCCGGCGGATTCGGCGAACGGATTCACTGTTGCCAGTAATTTTCTTGACGGCGCATGATTTTTCTGGCGATAAAGTTGCGGGGCTGAATAGCGGTGCGGATGATTACATTACGAAACCGTTTGATATGGAAGAATTGCTGGCGCGGATTCGGGTCATCTTCCGTCATCAGGCGCAGTTGCATCAGACAACGCCCAGTTATCAGGTCAGCGGGCTCGTTCTGGACACCAAGGCCCATCAGGCCGCTTACAACGGACAACAGATTCAACTGACCCAACGAGAATATAGTCTGTTGCTGACCTTCATGCAGCACGTCGGCCAGCCGCTGACGCGTGATGAAATTCTCGATGATGTTTGGGGGACAGATTTTGTGGGCCAAATGAATATCGTCGACGTGTACGTGCGGCAGTTGCGGCAAAAATTACATGATATCCAGGAGTCCACGATTGTGATTGAAACGATCCGCGGCATCGGGTACGTCTTAAAGGAAGTCTCCGCAGATGAAAACTAAACCAACGACCAACCGGCGCTTGATTGTGCGGACGTATTTGCAGACGATCCTGATCACCACGGTGTTGAGTCTATTACTCACAACCGGCGTCATGTCCGCGTTATTGTTTAGCAACAGCACCACTTCAGCAAATAAAATGGTCCAGTCGCTAGAAAAAACGTTCGTTCACGTCACGCCCAACACGGATGCCTGGCAAGCGTCAAGTCAGCAGGGAGCCTCAACCACCTACGTTAAAATTCGGATCCTGCCAACGACGTCTACCAGTGCGCAAACATTTTATTCAACGGGGTCTAAAAACTTTACGCAACAGACCGTCCATCATCTCAGTTCAAATTTTCTGTGGGTGAAGGGCAAGGGCCTGTTCGTGTACCGTCAACAGGCAACGACTAAGGCTGTTTATCACGTTTGGCTGAGTCTGGACGAAACGTTACGGGAGTTGGGAACGGTTCTGATTGCCATCCTGTTGGTTTCACTGCTCAGTACGTCGTTGGGAATCATCCTGATTAATCTGTTGAGCCGGCGAATTACGAAACCACTGACGGACTTAACGGCGGCGGTGACGGCACAGACCAAACAATCGACCGCGCCGCAAACCCCGTTGCCCATCCCGGAATCGCCCGTGGAAGTCCAACAGCTGGCAACGCAATTCAACCACTTACTGGACCAGCTAAACGCCCAGATGCTGCGGGAACAACAATTTGTTTCGGACGCCTCCCACGAGCTGCGCACACCCTTAACCGCGATTCGCGGGTACGTCAGCCTCTTGCAACACCACGGCAAGGACCACCCAGAAGTTTTCGATGAATCGCTCCAATTCCTGGACAGTGAGTCGTTACGGCTTCAAGAGCTGGTGGAATCGTTACTCAGAGTGACGCGCAACGAGCGCTTGCAGGTGACGCTAAAACCAGTAAATATTTCTGAGCTGGTCACGCAACTCGTTCAGGACTATCAGGAACAGGTGCCGACCATTCAGTTGACGTGTCAACCGGGGGTCATGGCAAATGCGGATGAAAATAGTCTCAAGCAAATGATTCTGGCGCTGCTGGATAACGCGCGCAAATATTCTCCTGAGGCAGCGTTACTAACGGTCAACGTTAAGGCCACGGACCAACAGGCCACCATTCAGATCGGTGATCAAGGAATTGGCATCCCCGATGATCAGAAGGCCAAGATTTTCAATCGTTTTTACCGGGTCGACGCAGCTCGTTCAAGTAAAATTGCCGGGACGGGTCTGGGCCTCGCCATCGTGTCACAGTTGGCAGTCCTGAATCAGGCGACGGTGACCGTCACGGATAAAGTGCCACAAGGTAGTGTCTTCACAATTGCACTTCAACCGGCTGGATGACGCGTTTCTAAAGAACCTTCATTTTTCCTTCAGCAAACTTAGCTAGTGCCTCCGCGATAAACTCGGTATTCTAGGTTTATCGAATGACACAGATAAGTGTTGGATGGAGGAATGAACATGACAAAGAAAGACATGTTAAATAAAGTGCCGGCCATTACGCTCCTGTTTTGGCTGACCAAGTTGATTAGTACGGGCTTAGGTGAATCCGTATCGGATTATTCCAGTCAAATTTTTGGGCAACAGAATTCCGGGTTAGGTGAACTGTTTACCGTCGGCTGGTCGTTAGGACTCTTCGCAATTTTCCTGACCTTGCAGTTTCGTTCCGAACGTTACCGGCCAACGTTTTACTGGCTGTCGGTGGCACTCTTAGCCGTATTTGGGACGTTCTCAGCAGATACATTTAAGAGCCTGACGGGCCTCCATTACATGGAAACGACTGCCATCTTTGGGGCACTGATGTTGGTGAGCTTCGGGCTCTGGTACCGTGCGACCCATGACCTGTCGATTCACCACATCACGACACACACGAAGGAAGCTTACTACTGGTTAACCGTGGCGTTCTCCTTCATGCTGGGGACCGCGGCGGGGGATTGGCTCGCAACTGCCCGTTCTGGCGGGTACAACGTTGATCCTACTGGGCTGAACTTGGGCTTCCTGAATACCGGCCTGATCTTAGGTGCCGTCTTCTTGGGGCTGTTAGCTTACCGGGCTATCCGGCGGCCGGCAATGAATAGCGTGGGTGAAATCGTGACCTTCTGGTTGGCCTATATCTTAACCCGGCCGGTCGGTGCCAGCTTTGCGGATTACTTCGGTTACGATTTCCACAACGGGTTCCTGGGTAACCAGGGTATGTCACTGATTTGGTTGGCACTCTTCGCCGTTTGCCTGGGCGTCACGTTGGTGCACCAGTCCACGCCGACCATTCGGCAAGATGCCGTGAAGAAGGTTTCGACGAAGTAAGGCGTGAGGAGTCGTTCTGAGCGTTGATCAGGAAAATGTGTGCGGGTGACTTGGCAGCGATTGGTCGTTGCTGGGTCATCCGTTTTTTATTTGGGTGACTAAAGGTTGAAAGTCCCAAAGAACCTAAACGCCCCAACTAACGGAGACTCAATCCGCAAAATTAGTCGGAAATTGCCACCTGCGGCTGCCAGAGACTTCGGCTGCTATGGGGACCGCCTACGGCCTGAGGGACGGTCCTCCGGCTCGGTTTGAAGCCCGGTAAAACACCGGTCTCCAAACACGTCCCACGACGTAACCTGAGAAAATCACTCAGCTAACGTCGTCGACACAGCTACCTACGTCTCTGTCCTCCTCCGGTTATGACTGTTCTTCAACATGACATTGCCGTGACTATCGCTAGGCTGGCAACGTTTGTCTACCGTAATTGGTCACAGCCTAAGTAGGCGTGAGTGAGCCAAATTTAGGCTCAGCTGACAGACCGTTTTTCAGGCGTCAATTTTTACCCGCAACGGTCCAGCCTAAATTTGGCGAACAGTAAGCCGGCGGGCGTAGTCTGTGTTGCCAATATTTAGCGTTATAGCCCTTGTGTTTAGCGGATTACGCGGAAACTTTAAGTTTTAACCTTTAGTGGTGAAATTAAATGGTAGGTTACGGTAAGAAGCCACGCAGACTGGCGTTCTTCGTTGATGGTGTCGGTAAAACGAAAAATAAAAGGGGATTTCCCTTGCTTTCACCGGGGACACCTGCTATATTAGTCATTGTAGTTAGCCGGCTAACTACAAAAGGAGTGAGCCATTTGACAACGAATTATGATTTCAATGACCGGCCAGACGCGGCCCGTATTTCGCTGGTCGCTGGTTCGACCGGTGAGGCGGAAGTCGCCGAACTATTTTTGAACTTTCAATGGGCCTACCGGGAGATGCAACGCCAGTATGATCAGGTGTTGGCAAATTCTGGCTTGTCCGAATCGAAGTTTATTATTTTAATGTTTCTCGCACAGGCGCCGCAGCAACAGTTGGCTCCCTCAGTGATTGCGGATAAATTGGGGGCAACTCGGGCGACCGTCAGTAAGCTTCTCAAGGGTATGGTTGCCCAGGCCTGGGTCGCCCGCGTTGCTTCACCCACAGACAAGCGATCGACCCTGATTCAGCTAACCGCAGCGGGCCAGCAAACCGTCACGGCATTCTTACCCCACAACTTTGCGGCCGTCCAGACAATCATGGCCCCTTTATCGCCAGCAGAAATTGACCAACTCAACGGCTTATTGCAAAAAATCAATCAAGGCACCCACAACTTAAACTTAGAATTGGAGCGAAATCAACATGCAAAATGAAAAAATTAATTTCTTAAAGACTTACTTGAGCTTATACATCGACCACAACACGGTCCTGGCTGGCTTACAAGCGGCAGAACCGGCATACACGATTCTGGATGTCCGCAACGCACCAGCCGCCATTAAGAAAGACCAAATCAAAGGGGCAATCGCGTTACCAGCTAAGGACTTGAGCGACCGCCTGGATGAGTTGGATAAGACCAAGACCTACGTGGTGTACGACTGGACCGCCGGCACGACGTTGGGCAAGGTGGCGTTGTTAACGTTACTGTCCGCCGGTTTTCAGGCGTTTGAATTATCCTGCGCGTTGGAAGGCTGGAAGGGCATGCACTTGCCGATTGAAACGATTTAGGCGATTGGTGGTCATGTGATATGCGATTAGCTTTTGAATGAGAGATTGAATAAGAACATGCTGAAAGGTTCTTGGCTCGTTACTGAGTTGGGGGCCTTTTGGCTTCTTTGCGCTAATCTCAACATTGTCGCCATAGTAAGTTCTACCGCTGGATTCTCCCGGTTAAATTTGTTCTTTACTATGAAATTGATGTGACCATCGCTGACTTGGTAACGTTTGTTCACGAAAATTGGCCACTGTCTATGTAGGCGTGAGCGAGCTGGAAGACCGTTTCTCAGGCTTCCGGCGTCCTACCCACAGCGTTCCCGCTTAAATTTGGCGAAGGTAAGCCGGCAGGTATAGACAGACGCGAATTTGCTCCCGAGCCAAGCCTGTGGTACGGTTAAAGACAGTGAAAATAAGGCGATAACCCAACCATTTCAGACCTTAAGCGGTTGGCTAGGCGATTTGCGACAAGGAGAGAAACGTGAATTTAAAAGAAATTACCCAATTAGATCAAATTTTGGCGACGGTGGCGACCTACACCCACAGCACACGAGCGGCGGAGGCTTTACAAGGTGCGACTAATCAAACCGACCTGGCAACCGTGCGTAAGCAACTGACGTTAACGGCGGAGGCTCACCGATTATTGGCGAACAACGTCACCTTTACTTACTTTGACTTGGATCAGATGACAGCATTACAAACGAAACTCGACCAGGGCCTGATGTTAAACGCCCAACAGTTAGATCTCGTCAATCATTTTTTGATGAATCTACGCCGGTTAAAGTCGACGCTTCAGACGCACCAACAGCTGGCACCGCAACTGACTGCGTTAATGGTCGACACGTCACCATTGAGCGGCCTGCAACAACGGCTGGAACAGATCATTGTTCATGGCCAGGTTGCGGACAACGCCACTCCTGAGTTGGCTGAGATTCGGCAGAAGATTGTCAAACAGCGCCAACAGGTTCAGACGGCACTGACCCAGTTCGTCCAGAAGCATCCCCATTCCGTGCAGAGTAAGCGGCTAATTACCCGTAACGACCGGGTCTGTGTCCAATTGAAGGCCGGCGAGAAGAACAAGTTTAAAGGCCAAATTATTGATCAGTCATCTACCGGTTCGACCGTCTTCTTTGAGCCCGCAACGGTGGCGAAGAAGGGTGCCGTGCTCGCTGGCGTGATTGCTGACGAGAGCGCGGAAGTTTACCAGTTGCTGGTCACCTTAACGGGTGATGTGTTAGACAACTGGGACGCTTTGACTGAAAACCAGGCGCTACTCAGTCGGTTTGACCAAATCATGGCCCGGGGTCAGTATGGCTTGGAAACGGCTAGCCAACTGCCTGAACTCAACACGGAACAGCACATTAAAATCGTTGGTGGGCGACACCCGTTACTGACGGACGCCGTGCCACTCAACATTGAGCTCACACCGCAACAGGGCTTGATGATCACCGGGGCCAACTCTGGTGGGAAGACGGTGGTCTTAAAGACGATTGCCCTGTTTGCCCTGATGATTCAGTTTGGTCTGGAATTACCCGTTGAAGCCGGCACTCAGATGGCCGTCTTTAGCCAATTCTGGGTCGATATTGGGGATAACCAGAGTATTACCGCCCAGTTGAGTACCTTCGCTGCCGAAATGACGACGTTGGTGGATATGACTGATCATATCAGTGCCAACGCCTTGGTCCTGCTGGATGAAATTGGGAGCGGAACTGATCCTGAGGAAGGGTCGGCACTCAGCATTGCCATTATTGAATATCTCCGGCAACAGCACGCCACCATCATTGCCACGACCCACTTTAGCGCCATCAAGGAGTACGCTGTCGATTGTCCCACCTTCATGACGGCGACGATGGCTTTTGACCCCAAGACGCTGGAACCAACGTACCGGTTGTTGCTCAATCAGGTCGGGGCTAGTGAAGCTATTTGGTTAGCGGAACGGCTCGGCTTGGCGGATCCAATCATTGCGGCGGCCCGTCAACGACTAAGTGATGTGTCTGAATAGTCAATCACTGAATTGGAAAATAAATAAAACCCCGCAGAATTTTCTGCGGGGTTTCTGTTCGTCATCTTATCTAATTAGGTGGGAAAATTTGAATGGTACCCACAAGCGTCATGGTTAAGAGTCGTAAAATTACCGCGTGCGTTTGTAAAACCACAACAGGCCGCCGACAATCAAGCCAATCAGTAGTGCCCGAATGCCCCAGCCGACCAGCCACAGGGTCACGAGCTGAGGGAGCAGTTGGTTCCAATCAGTCGTTAAAAGTATCATTATGCAGTCACCTCCTGGTTGTAAGTCAGTAGAATCCGACCCGCTGCATGCGCCGTGGTCAAGCGGTGCTGGGCACGTTTGACGTCCGTAAATGGGTATTGTTCTTGGATCACCGCGGTGAGTTTTTTCGTGGCCAACTGTTGTAATAGCCACCGGTAATCAGCCGGCATAATGGCGCCGCTGGCAAAGGTGAAGCGTTGTTGTGGGTCTTGCGGGTGGTAATCGGTCAAGGCCAGGGAAAGAAGGCTAACGGGACCCAGCATGGCTGTGAGTTGATCCAGCAACGAGGCCGCACCAGCTAAGTCAATGACTTGCGTGACGGCTGATAAATCGGCGGTTTGCTCAGCCAACGGGCGGTCGTAAGCCAAAATCTGGTCGGCGCCCAACGCCTGCAGCAAGTCATGCCGGCTGGAATGGGCAATGGCAACGGTGTGGATGCCAAACAAGTGGAGAAGCTGTAACAAATACGTGCCGACACTGCCGCTGGCACCCGTGACCAGAACAGTTGCGCCGGCCTGAACGTGACTCTTCTTCAAGGCAAAGTAAGCGGCGTCCGCACCACCGATAACAGTTGTCGCGGCGGCTAAGGAGACGCCGTGAGGTACTGGAAGTAACAGTGGCGGCAGGGTGGAGAGAATTTGTTCCTGATGACTGCCGCTGAACTGCGCGCCAATTACGGGTTGGTTAACTAATTTTGACTGGCGCAGTCGCCCAACCTCACGCACGATGCCACCAAAGCCGTAACCGACGACCATGGGCAAGGTGACGGGCCGCAACTGCTGGAGTTGGCCGCTTTCCGTTAACAGGTCGTAGGGCATGACCGGCGTGTAGCGAGTCTCAATCCGAACGGCCAGTGGCGTTAATCGGGGAACGGGTCGCGTCCGCACGGTGAGCGCGTCAATCCCCTGGTACGAGTCTTGCACAATGGCTTGCATTAGGGGGTCACCTCCAGTGGTGATTCGGCGAGCGTGACCAGTGCCTGGAGATTTTGGGCAAAGGCTTGCTTGGCAATGGGCGCCAGCAAGCTAAGTGGTAAGGGTAAGCTATTGGCGGGAGGGACGATTAAGGTTTCGGTGATGGTCGTTTGTTTCGCCGCCGAGCTGAGGGTAAAGCTGAGCTGATAGGCTAACCGGCCACCCTGACTCTGATAGATGACCTGGTCCGCGGTCGTGGTCACCGTCACGTGTTCTTCGGTGTTGAGTGCCGGTGAATGTCGGAGGATGTGGAAACCACCGGCTTCAGGGACCACCTCGGCGATTTCGGCGTCCCACAGGGGAAGATTTTCCGGGTGGGAAAGGATGGCGCGGACTAGTTCACCGGGAACCCGGGCAAGCGCGACGTTTTGAAATAAGGGTGCTGCTTCTGACATGATAAAGACCTCCTTCGTTTGAATGGCCTTAGATTAGTCTAAATTTGGTGATTTTAGAAATCAGAATACTGATATTTCAAGAAATTTCGGAGGTGCTGGTTTGCGGAAGCAAGCTGACAAAAATCAAATTTTTGAGTGAGCCGGTGATCGATTTTTAAGGGAGTTAGTATAAGGCCTTCAAAGACTTCATTCGCAGTCACTAGGGTCGTAGCTTTAGTCCATTACTGTGAATGAAGTAGTAAAATCAACACTAATTAAAACCCACGACAATGTATCGTGCACTAGTAAACAAAAAATAAAGTAATCGCCTAATGACGAGCCTTCTCTTGCACAGAAGACTCGTCATTTGCTATATTTAATAATTGTGTTCAAGTGAAAGAGTGCACTTTTTGCACGTAAGGGGTGTGCACGAGTTGCACTTGGAAACGCTTACTTTACGGTTTAAAGTATGAGTTGTCTTAAGAAGCGGAGGTTAATTAGAATGTTAGAAAATTTATTGACACCCCGGACTGTCCAACTGAGACAAGCCGGAAATCTGAAATGGAACGAGGCGATTCAAGAGGCAGCGACTCCCTTGTTAACTGAAGGGAAGATTGAGCAGTCCTACATTGACGCGATGATCAGTGTCGTTGAGAAAAATGGTCCTTTTATTAATATTGGTCCCCACATTGCCTTAGCACATGCGCGGCCGGAAAATGGCGTGAATGAAATGGGAATGGCACTAATGAAGGTCGATCCTGCCATTGACTTGGTAAGCGAGGAGCATCCGATTACATTGTTTTTCGTCCTAGCTGCCAGTGATAATACCAAGCACTTGGAAGCTTTACAAGAATTAGCAACGAAGTTACAAGACGAAGACAGCTTTGCCAGAATAGAAAATGCGAGAACAGTTGAAGAATTGGTCAACGAATTCAAAGGAGTAAAAGAATAATGAAAATTGCAGCGGTTTGCCAATCAGGTTTAGGTTCAAGCTTCATGATTCAAATGAATATTGACAGCGTTTTCAAAGAAGAAAACGTTGATGCAGATAATATTGAAGTTACCCATTTCGATACTGGAAGTATGAATATCACCGCGGCTGACTACTTTTTCCTTGGTAGTGATTTAGCTGAACAAGCATCAGATATGCCACAAGATAAGGTGTTTGTTTTAAAGAGCATCATTGATAAGAACGAGTTAAAGGAAAAGATCAACGTTTTATTGGATAAGGAAGGCATCAAGCACGATTAGCTTTACAACGTTTGATTGGAGGAATAGCAATTATGCAAGCCACGATTAACTTTATTGTCTCTGTTGTTAGTACGCCTGCCATCCTAGTTGGTTTAATCGCGATGTTAGGATTGGCGCTTCAGAAAAAGCCAGGGACGAAGGTGCTAGAGGGAACCATCAAAACCTTCGTCGGATTCTTAGTTTTGACCGGGGGTGCAGGTATTCTACAAGCTTCCCTGACACCGTTCGCATCCATGTTCAAATTTGCACTGCACGTTCAAGGGGTCGTGCCTTCTAACGAAGCAGTTGTTGCCATTGCCTTACAACAATATGGGACGACAACAGCCTTGATTATGTTCGTCGGCATGATCGTCAACGTTCTCTTGGCCCGGTTCACAAAGTTTAAGTACATCTTCTTAACGGGTCAAGCGATGCTCTACGTTTCTTGCTTAACAGCCGTTATCCTAATCTCCACTGGGATGAAATCTGGCGTCACGACGATTCTTTTAGGCGGTTTGTTTGAAGGGACCTTATTAACGGTTACACCTGCGCTTTGCCAACCGTTCATGCGGAGAATCACTGGTGGCGATGAGGTCGCAATGGGGCATACAGGAAACATTGGTTATGCCACAGCAGGTTTAATGGGTAAGTGGTTCGGTAATGCTAAGAAGTCTACCGAAGACATTAACTTCCCTAAAGGCTTAAGTTTCTTACGTGACTCAACGGTTTCCATTACCTTGGTTATGGCCATTGTTTACTTAGTTTTGGCCATTGTATCCGGGCCACAATTCATTGAAACAAAATTAAGTTCTGGTACGAATTTCTTGGTTTACGCAATTACCCAAGCAGGGACTTTCGCTGCTGGATTCTACGTTGTCTTAGCTGGTGTTCGGATGATTTTAGGTGAAATTGTTCCTGCTTTCCAAGGAATCGCAACCAAGTTAGTTCCAAATGCCAAACCAGCTTTGGATGTGCCAATCATTTTCCCATATGCACAAAATGCTTTATTGATCGGCTTCTTCGTAAGCTTCATCGTTGGGACTTTAAGTATGTTTGCCATGATTGGCATGGGAACAACGGTTATTATTCCCGGTGTGGTTGGACACTTCTTCTGTGGTGGTGCCGCTGGAATCTACGGTAACTCAACTGGTGGGCGTCGCGGCGCAATCATTGGTTCAGCTGTCAATAGTTTGTTGATCAGTTGGTTGCCATTACTGATTCTACCCGTTCTAGGTGGGTTGAAGTTAGCCTCATCAACTTTTGCTGATACTGATTACTTGATTCCAGGAATCTTATTAGGAAATCTAGGTAACTACGGTCAAATGGCTGTGACGGTTGGTATTATTGCCTTTACTGTGATTGTTATTATCTGGTCCCTCTTCTTAAAAGGAGACAAGAAGGATAACACTGTCGAGGCCGAAGGATAAGTTACTTGTAAGCTAGTCGTTTTAAAATGTTGATTTGTGGATAAGGAGTAATCATTAATGATAAATGCAGGCACACGTGAGGTTCAAGTGACCTTCACAGAAAAAGATGAATTAGCCGTTAATGCTTTAAGAATGTTGAGCATAGATATGATTGAAAAGGCTAAGTCGGGTCATCCAGGTCTGTGCTTGGATGCGGCACCTATGGCCTACGTTTTATGGAACTATCATATGAAAACGGATCCAAAGCGGCCTAATTGGATTAATCGTGATCGTTTCGTTCTTTCAGCTGGTCATGGTTCTGCCTTGCTTTACAGCTTGCTTCATATGAGTGGCTACGCTGTCAAGATGGATGACTTAAAGCAATTTCGGCAAATGGGGTCATTGACGCCAGGACACCCTGAATTTGGTCACACGCCTGGCGTTGATGCCACAACTGGGCCACTGGGTCAGGGAATTGGAATGGCCGTGGGAATGGCTTTAGCTGAAAAGCATTTGGCAGCCAAGTATAACACTGAAGATTACGATTTAATTGATCACCGGACCTATTCACTGGTTGGTGATGGGGACTTGATGGAAGGCATTAGTCAAGAGGCCATTAACATTGCCGGCAAGGAAAAGCTGAATAAATTAATCGTGCTCTATGATTCGAATGACATTACGTTAGATGGGCCATTGGCTAATGGATCCGTTGAGACCCAGAGCTATCGCTTTAAGGGTGCTGGTTGGAACTATCTATTTGTTGAAGATGGTGAGGACTTGGCTGCCATTGATAACGCGATTAACGAGGCTAAGCAGGCAACACAACCAACAATCATTGAAATCAAAACGCAAATTGGTCATGGTTCACCCCAAGCTGGTACTAATAAGGTTCATGGTGCGGCTTTAGGAACTGAGAATATGAAACAGACCAAGGCGTTCTATCACTGGAGTCAAACACCTTTCTCTGTTTCTGAAGATGCTTACGCGCAGTTTAAGCAGGGCATTGAAGAACGGGGAATCGCCGCTCATCATAATTGGACACAACTCTACACGAATTATCAGCGGAATGAACCTAAGCTAGCCGCCGAATTCACGCCTGAGATTGGTCCCAAATTAGACATGAGTCAAGTTAAATTACCGGACGAAACGGTTGGCAAAGCCGTTGCAACTCGTGTGACCAATTCAGAAATTTTACAGCAAATTGCTAAGTTTAACCCGAACTTCTGGGGTGGTGCTGCCGATTTGTCTTCTAGTAATAAAACACAACTAAAAGATGAAGGGCGGTTTAATCCTTTAGATCCTGCTAATGACAATGTCTGGTTTGGCGTTCGTGAATTTGGTGAAGCAGCAGCCTTAAATGGCATGACGTTGCACGGTGGATCGCGTGTATTTGGAAGTACCTTCTTCACTTTCTCAGACTACATGAAGGCAGCGATTCGGTTAGCTGCCTTACAAGGGCTGCCAGTTACCTTTATTTTCACACATGACACAATCGCTGTTGGTGAAGATGGGCCGACCCATGAACCAGTTGAACAATTAGCAGGCTTAAGGGCCATTCCTAACCTGAATGTTATTCGACCAGCTGATGCTCATGAAACCTTAGGTGCCTGGAAAGCAATCGCCCAAATGACTGACAAGCCAACTGTATTGGTCCTTTCTCGTCAAGGCCTGCCACTCCTGGAACAAACCAATCCGGCAGACGTTGCTCGTGGGGGATATGTCGTGTCACCTGCAAAGAGTGAAGCCTCCGATGGGATCTTAATTGCGACTGGCTCCGAAGTGCAATTGGCCTTGAATGCGCAAGCCAAGTTACGAGAAAAGCAATACGATGTTTCCGTGGTGTCCATGCCTAGTTTTGAGCTTTTTGAGCAGCAAAGTGAGGCATACCAGAATTCTGTTTTACCACCACAAGTTGATAAGCGAATTTCCATTGAAATGGACAGTACATTTGGCTGGGGGAAATACACCGGTTTGAATGGGGAAACCATTGGCGTTGATACATTTGGCCTGAGTGGTAAGGGTCCTGAAATTGTTGCGAAATTTGGATTCAATACGGAAACAATCGTTAAGAAATACGAAGAACTATGGAAAAAGTCTGAATAAGCAGTTGATGAGGTGAATGAAAACATGTCAAAGAGAATTAGTGGTATTGCCGCTAGTGACGGTATTGGTATTGCCAAGGCTTACCGCTTAGTGAATCCAGATTTAAGCTTTGATAAGAAGTCAATTACGGACGTGAATGCCGAAATCCAGCGTCTTGGTCAAGCTATGAGTGATTCTAAAGCCGACTTGCAAGTTATTCGGGACAAGGCCGCCGAAACGCTTGGGGAAAGTGAAGCCGAAGTCTTTGACGCCCACATGGCGATTCTAGCCGATCCCGAAATGATTTCACAAATCGATGAGCTTATCAAGTCACAGAAGATTAACGCGGAAGAGGCATTGACAGAAATCACTGACCAATTCATTACGATTTTCGAGGGAATGACGGATAACAAGTACATGCAAGAGCGTGCGGCAGACGTCAAGGACGTTACCAAGAGAGTCTTGAGTCATTTGTTGGGGAAGTTACTTCCTAATCCAGCGCTGATCAATGAACCCGTTATTGTTATTGCTCATGACCTCACCCCTTCAGATACTGCCCAGATGGACACGAACTACGTCCAAGGGTTCTTAACGGACTTGGGCGGACGGACTAGCCACTCGGCGATTATGTCGCGAACCTTGGAAATTCCAGCCGTTGTTGGGTCGGAACAAGCAACGCAAGCGGTTAAAAATGGTGATTCGGTCGTCTTGAATGGCTTAGATGGTTTCGCAGTAGTATCACCTAGTGCAAATGAAGTTAAGCAATTTCAGGAACAAGCGGTACAATACGCTGCCGAAAAAGCTGAATGGCGAAAACTAAGGGATGCTGAATCAATCTCGAAAGACGGTAAGCATTTCGAAGTAGCTGCGAACATCGGCACACCTGACGATATTAAAGCAGTTACTGACGCTGGCGCAGAAGCGGTTGGCCTGTTTCGAACGGAATTCCTTTACATGAATAGTGACAAGCTGCCATCCGAAGATGAACAATTCAATGCCTATAAGCAGGTTGCTGAGGCCATGAAGGGGAAGCCAGTTGTTATTCGGACGATGGATATTGGTGGGGATAAGCACTTATCTTATTTACCACTGCCTGAAGAAATGAACCCGTTCTTGGGCTACCGTGCTATCCGGATTTCGTTAGATCGACAAGCAATCTTCAGGACACAGTTGCGGGCCCTGATTCGGGCTTCCAAGTACGGCGAGATTCGAATCATGTTCCCAATGATTGCGACGCTGGTAGAATTTCGGGCGGCGAAGAAAGTCTTTACTGAGGAAAAGAACAAGTTAGCCGCAGAGGGTGTTCCATTTGCCGATGATATTAAATTGGGCATGATGGTTGAGATTCCCGCTTCAGCAGTCTTTGCCGATCAATTTGCTAAGGAAGTCGACTTTTTCAGCATTGGGACGAATGACTTGATTCAATATACATTTGCTGCCGATAGAGGTAATGAACATGTTTCTTATCTCTACCAACCGTATAACCCAGCCTTACTCCGGCTGATTAAGAATGTTGTGACAGCTGCTCATCGTGAAGGCAAAATAGCCGCTATGTGTGGCGAAATGGCTGGTGACAAAATTGCCGTGCCATTGTTGATGGGCATGGGATTAGATGAATATTCCATGAGTGCCACCTCTATTTTGCGGGTGCGAAGTCAAATGAAAAAGATTGACACAACTGATTGGACAAAGGTGGTTGATGAAGCCATTAACACCTGTCAGACCCATGAAGAGGTTAAAGAATTGGTGGAAAAACATCTGCAACCTAGTCAGACAATAGAATAATGATTTGCTAAACAGCATGGTTGTCAGGTAGAACTGACGTCATGCATTTAGTATTTTCGGGCTACAGTCGGCTAAGTTTGTTTTTTTGAGAAAAAGTCTAATTATTGGCGTTGAATCCTGGTGGTTAGCTAATTTTAAAGGTAGTTTGCAAAGTGAATCAAGGGTGAGAAATAACGAGATTGTTGAGGTAATATTATGCTGACGATTAGCAATAAAAAACAGGTGAACCTACTGATTTCTATCTTGGCCGAGGGCAAGAAGTATGAGACTGTGGCTGATTTAGAGGAGAAGATGGGTCTCTCTCGCCGCAGTGTATTCTATTGGTTAAAACAAGTAAATACGACACTGAAAGCCTTGAACCTTGACGATGTTCAACGGTTATCACAGGGTGGTTATTTTTTAACACAGTCGACATTGGATGAGCTAAAGCACCATTCGCAGTCAGATAAGCAACCAATTTTAAACGTGGCTGAGCGACGGCAAATGATTATTTGGTATCTCATCCAGCAAGATTCACATCTATCACTTGTGAATCTGGCGGAACGCTTGAACGTGTCTAAAAATACCATTATCAAAGACTTTCGGGAAATAGAAGACAGTCTACCGGCGGACACTGAGGTGATTAATACCAAGCACGGGAAAGCAATGGTTGGAAGTGAAATTACGCAACGGCAGTGGGTATACCAACAATTGACCCAACAGAATGCGTTTATTATCCAACTTATACAGAAATTCCCAAGTATTCAAGAGATTTCTGAACAACTAACGCAACTGCAAGCGGAATCTGGAAATTATTACAGTGGTGATGCAGTTCAAGCTTTGGTCTGGTATATCGCGTGGCTATTAAAAAGAACGCGCGATCCGGAACGCCTGCTAACAAATATTCAAAATTATCCAGTTGATATTTTTAGCCAGTGGTGTGACCAACTCTTAGCAAAATACGGGCAATCAACCCCCGCTGAAATAGGAAGCTTACGCGAATTGGTTCTGGCTGGGCAGCTACAGCAAGTCAATAATACTGATCGATTTGTGAAAGAATTGCTACGAACAACTGACAAGGTTGCCCGGCGATTTAGCTCGGTTTCGGGAATTGATATGGTCTCAAATGCCTTCCTAGAGGCATTGGCCACCCATCTTTATTCCACGTACTTCAGAATAAAGTATAGCGTTCATTATCAACATGCAAACCTGACTGATGTTAAATTAAAGTATAGCTACTTAATGAACTTAACGAAGTATGCGTTAAAACCCTTTGAAGAATTGCTACATGCGCCTGTCTCTAGTGACGAGTTAGCCTTAATCGCTGTTTACTTTGGTGGTGAGGTCCAACGAATATCTCCAGATTGGCTGGCATCTGAGAAACAGCCGGATGTATTACTAGTTTGCACGAGTGGCATTGGGACTAGCCTGTTACTCTATCAACAATTGTCGGCCCGTTATCCAGACATCAATTTCTCGCAACCATTTAGTTTGGAAGAATTTCAAAAGATTGATTTGGAAAAGCGTGCAACGCGACTGGTACTAACAACGGCCAAATTGCATACGTCAGCGAACGTACCAATTCTGCGGGTACAGGCGATTCCGTCATCAGCTGATTTTCAACAGTTGAGTCAAGAGTTTCGGCGACTGGACCTCCTCGATAATTCTCGAGAAACGAAGCTGGCACACGCAGTTCTGGATATTATTACCGATTACGCCCGCGTTGATGATTTCGACGGCCTAACAACGAGTCTCCGTGATTATTTTCAAGATACACCTGTCAAATCTTCGCTACCCAACAGTCGACCGTCTTTAACGGATCTGATTACTCCGGCTCACATTCAAATTGCAACTGCACCTTTAGACTGGCAAGATGCCATTCATGAGTCGTTAGTGCCGTTGCAGATAGATAATGCGGTCCAACCCAAGTACGCAAAGAGGATTATCGACATTACCTTAGAGAAAGGACCTTACATGATCATTAAGGACGGGGTCATGTTGGCACACGCGAAGCCAGAAGATGATGTCAATCACTTAGGTATGTCATTACTTTTGTTGAAGCAACCAGTAACGTTGGCGGCCCATGGTGAAGAACGAAAGTTACAAGTAATTTTTAGTCTGGCGCCAATTGATCGTGATGCGCACATGCACGCCTTGAGTCAACTGCTAGCATTATTACAGAATGAAAGCTTGTATCAAGAATTGCTGGCAGCCAGTGATGCCACTGCAATTCATCGGGTACTGGAGCAGGCAAAGGACTTATCCTCGTAAAATTGGCAGATAGGAATCAGTGGCAAATCAGCGTATTCATTTAAAACATACGTTCGCTTTTGCTGTGGTGTGAACGTGCTATACTAAATCAAACCGACATGTGCGTGTGCGTTTGGCTAAGGCGGAACGCTGATTTTTTGCCAAAAAACGGCTTACTGAGATTGCCGGTCAAGGCTTACAGCCAGGAGGAGAGGGGCAAAATTTCATGAAGTATACATTTATTGGGGATATTCACTCTGCCGCCGACGATTTGGCCGTGCTGTTACGGGCTCCGAGTCTGCAGGGGAGCCGCTTGATTTTTCTGGGCGACTATATTGATGGACGGTCGTCACGAAAGGGCACCGAGCAGACCGCTGCCATCGATCCGCTGGCGGTCTTAGATATCATCATGGCGCGCGTCAACCAGCATGGCGACGTGGCACTATTGGGGAATCACGATGATTTTTGGTTACAGACGGCCAACGGTGATGATCTAAGCTATCAGACCTGGCGCCTGAATGGTGGCGCGAACACCTGGCGTCACTTGGGCATCCACTCCAGTCATCCAATCGTTGTCGCCGATGCTTTGCGGCAAGCGCCGTTGGCTCGTTACACCAAATTTTTAGCCCAGTTGCCCCTGACTTGGTCGACTGATGATTTACTTGCTGTTCACGCGGGCCTCAATTGGGCTTATCCGCTTAACCAGCAGGTTCGCGATGATTTACTCTGGATTCGTGATGACTACTATTACGGTCCTGGTAAAACGTGGCACCGTAACCTGGCCAATAAAATCATTGTGACGGGTCATACGCCGGTTCAAACCATCAGCGACGACGGCTATGGTTTCATTAAAATGCAGGCGGATGCCGCTGACTTACCCCGCTATTTGATTGACGCAGGCAGTCGCTCTGGTGCAGAAAACGGTGGCATCTTTGCTCTAACGCTTGCCGAAACGGGTGAAGAGCTTGCCAAAAGTTGGGTGGTTAACCAACAGCTATTTGACGGCAGTAAGCCACTGCGAAATCAGACCGACTAATCCGAAATTACCTTAAGTTTAGTTTGAACCCTGCCGCAAAAGGCGTATCATAAAAACTAAACAGTAAGTTTCCTGAAGGAGGCCATCAACATGGCAGATGTCTTATTAGTCATTGATCTTCAAAACGGTGTATGCTACGGCGAACAGACCGCCGCACACCTACCGCAAGTGATTGCCGGCGTTAACGCCCGGATTGCTGCGTACCGGAAAGCCAAAAAGCCCATTGTATTTGTGCAGCAGGCGGACGACGACCTGGTTAAGGGGTCGCACGCGTGGGAGTTGATTCCCGAACTGGACTATCGCGCAACGGACTCAGTGGTGTCCAAGACGCACGCCAACGCATTTTATCATACGAACTTGCGGCGGGTGCTGACGAGCTTTGCGGCCGAATCCCTGGAAATTTGTGGCGCGCAGGTTGAATACTGTGTGGACACCACGACTAAGGTGGCCCACGGTATCGGCTACGACCTTGAAATGACACGGGGGCTAACGACCACCGTTGACAATAAATTCATGACGGCCGATCAGACCATCGCGTTTTACGAGGGTATTTGGGATCACCGGTTTGTCACCATGTTAGAAGCCTAGCTTAGGAAGCTCACCGTCAGTTATTTGGTGAGCTTTTTTGATTGGTAAATTTGAGTGACCCATGACCAAAGCGATGGGTCTTGGTCAAGCCCCGTTACATCGGGTTGACCTACGCAGATATTTATCGACGGCAAGGGACCTATCATTTATTCGCCCGTGTCGTCGGTTTCAACAGCATAGCCAGTATGAACCGAATCAGACCAAGCACGATAATCCCGCTGAAAAATGCACGGGTACCAGCAAATGCTGAATGTACGCCGAAAAATGACTGGACCGTAGTAGTCCAGTACCTATCGAGCCGCCCACTTGACGAAATGTGTTCACCATCGCACTCCCGTGATTCAGCAATTTATCTGGCAGTACGTTCAGTGCCTCGGTTGTTAGTGGTGTCATCACGAGGGAATTACCTATCATTTTGAATATTAAGCATGCAGACATCATAATCAGTGAGCTATGAACATTCAAGAACAAGAACGGTAGCATCGAGATTGAAACGATCAGGCTACCGATGATTCCTAAAATTTTTCCACCAACATGATCGTAAAGATGACCAGCAATTAGAGAAGTTAAACCGCTGGCAAGTGCTCCGGGCAATAAAACTAAGGCAGACGTTAGCGCTGTATGATGCATTGAGGACTGAATTAAAGTTGGGATAATTGCTTGAGGCCCAATCAAAGTGATAAAGGAAAGGACCACCAAGATTAATGAAAGAGAAAACTGTCGATTTTTAAAAACATGAAAGTCTAGCATGGGTACATTGAGCATGTAATCGTCCTCCCCATCATTAGTTGTTGTGCGCTTTAACTAATTCTATTGTTGGTTATTGGTGGGGTTGCAAACAAGCAATTCATGGCAATCATTTCGCAAATAGCAAGGTAAATGCGCGCAACTTGGGGTTTCGCAAGGGAACGAGATGCGTGCTGTGACGGTGTTTTAGCTGGTTGCATTGTGGCAGGCACTAAATTAACAAGAAATGGGGCACTTAACTGGTTGAGCCAGCATTAGCTAAACCAGACCGGTTAAATCAGCGAGGCGGCAATTAGCAATCACGATTTTAGCCCAAAGGTTACCCGGTTATTCAGGGTGTTGTAATTGTTGGTGTGGAGGGGTAAAGTTACCCTTGCAATAGTAGCAAACAATATTTTCAAAGAGTTTAGAGGGGAAAAGACTATGTGGAAAAAAATTGTTTTATTTTTGGGGATTGGACTAGTTGGCTTGGGGTTATCTGCTTGTACGAAGTCAAACAAGCAGTCGGCCACGGTGAACACGGCTAATAATTATCAGCCAACCTTATTTTTTCACGGTTGGGGAAGCAGCTATCATGCTGAAAACCAGATGGCACGCTCTTTGGTGAATGCAGGGCTGACGAATACCGTGATTCGCGCAATGGTGTCGAAGCAAGGCAAGGTCACCCTATCTGGCCAGTTCCATCAGGATGACCACCGACCAATTGTGGAGGTTGGTTTTGAAGATAACCACAATGGCAGTGCGCAACAGTGGGGACGCTGGGCCACGGCGGTCGTGGTGAAGCTCCAGCAGACGTATCACATTAAAAAGTTTAATATGGTGGGTCATTCAATGGGCAATATGGCCATCATGTTTTACCTGAAGCAGCAAACGACCAATTTGCCTAAGCTACAGAAACAGGTCGATATTGCGGGACATTTCAACGGCATCTTAGGCATGAACGATGAGCCTAACCGCATGAAGTTAAATCGTGCGGGGAAGCCTGCGAAAATGCAGGCGGACTATAAGGCGTTGCTCAGTCTGCGCAAGACTTATCCTAAAAATCAAATTGCTGTGCTGAACATTTACGGCGACAAGAATGATGGGTCCCACTCGGACGGCTCCGTCAGCAATGCGTCTTCAAAATCGCTACGCTATCTGGTCGCTGACCGGGCGAAGTCCTACCAGGAACACAAAATCGTCGGGACCAATGCGCAACATAGTAAATTGCATGACAATTTACAAGTCGACCGGTTACTCATCAGCTTTTTGAAAGCTAATACCCAACGTCAATCATAAGCAGTACAGGTGATTGCGGTGGTCTAACCCTAAGCAAAATACCGCGATGTTGTCTTGCAGACGACAAATAAAGTCTAGGTGATGTGAATTCACCTGGGCTTTATTTTTTTGCCTAAAATTTACGAGTAACCTATCGTGGCCGAATTAGGCTTGGTCAGGTTTCCGCCACATGGCCTCCAGCATATCCAAAATTGCTTCAAACGGCACCTGAATGGGATCGACTGTTTGTTCACTCACGGACTGAACATAATTAATAATGGTCGTATACCCAATCGACAGCAACACGCCGGGATCCGTGGCGCGAATTTCACCGTTTGCCATGCCTTGTCTGACCAGCAGCGTAATCTGGTCAAAGTCGAGGGCTGCCTCCTCTGCTGAAATATTAACCTGCTGCATGATTGGTGAGCTTTCGTATTGGATCATGACGTTGATTGCGTCCGGGTAATCCAGGGCAAACTGATAAATGATGCGCGCGTACAAGCGCATGGATGCCGTCACGGTCGGTTGCTCAGTGAAGTGGGTCAACAGGTAGTCGTTGATCAAATGTTTTTGCGTTAAAAAGGTTTGCTTGAGTAAGTCATCCTTGTTCTGAAAGTACAAGTAAATATTTGATTGCGAAATGCCGACACGGCGGGCAACTTGCGGCATGGTAATGCTGACGATGCCACTTTCGATGATCATCTTGGTAACCGTTTCAATAATTTCTTGTGGTCTTTGTTCATTTCTTTTTTTCATACAGCTCAGTATAAAAGAATATCGATTCTTAGTCAAATGGTAAATTAATTAAACATTTGTAGTTGGCAAAGAAAGGTCTTTCTTTTATAGTGAATACACGCTCAACGATAAAAACAAGCCAAATAACAAAACAATCAAGGAGATTGATGACAATGACGAAACAAGTTGCTTTAATTACGGGAGCTTCCTCGGGAATGGGTAAGGCGGCCGCGTTACGTTTTCACAACGCCGGTTACAAGGTGTATGCTGGGGCCCGCCACGTGGACCAGATGACCGATCTGGCAGCGCAGGGAATTCATATTTTTAAGCTGGACGTGACGGATCAGGCGTCGAATCAAGCTTTTGTCCAGGCCGTGCTGACGCATGAGGGCCGGATTGATGTTTTGATTAATAATGCTGGCTACGGCTCAATGGGGGGCCATCGAGGACGTTGACCCAGCCGAGGCGAAACGCCAATTTGACGTGAACGTCTTTGGTGCGGCCAACCTGATCCAACTGGTCTTACCAACCATGCGCCACCAACATGCTGGAAAAATTCTGAACAATTCTTCAGTCGGTGGTCAACTGTACTCGCGATTGGGCGGTTGGTACTATGCTTCCAAGCACGCTTTGGAGGCGTTGAGTGATTCCCTCCGTTTAGAAGTTAAGGACTTTGGTATCGACGTCATTATAATCGAACCGGGTGGCACGGCAACGAACTGGCAACAGACAGCGGCTGATCACATGGTGGCAACGACACCTAAAAATTCTGCTTACCGGCGGATGGTTGAGGCGTATGCCTTGGGTAGTTGGAACTTTCAGGCGACGGGGGACGACATTGCCCGCTTAATGCTCAAGGCGGTTAACGCGCAGCGGCCTAAGACCCGTTATCAATTGACATTGCTGGATACCCTGGCAGTGGTGGCAGCGCGAAAGTTATCTTACAAAATGTTCGATCGGATTATCCACCTTGAGATGCGCGCAGCCGACCGTGGCTTGGCTAGACGGGAGAAGGCACAAGCGGGGCGAACGCCACACAGAGCTTAACGATCAACCAGTGTTTGGTGTTTGTCAAATCTTGGTGGCAGGATTCAATCTTCAAAAACAGCATCACAAACAACCGGAGTCCTTGTTGAGAGGGACTCCGGTTATTTGTCGTGTTTAGCTAGCAGCATGGTGGTCAATTTACGGAAAAGTTTTTACTTACTTTCGGTTTCCCTCGAACATCTTCTGTTAGTCAACTGGGGAGGTTGTCCTAAAGGTCAGCTTCACGGAGAAAGTCTGTGATTTTGTTTGCAACATCATCGCCTCTGGACTTCAACATGAGCGCTCTAATTCTTTTTAGACCTTAGACCAATCGTTAGCTACGAACGTCGCTTTTTAATCTCATGACCAACAGAAACAGAGTCCTCTTTGGACAGGAGCAGATGCTAGTCTTCAGCCTCGTCCCATTCGTGGTCTTCCTTGGAGATACTGTTGCGAAAGCCAGTCCAGTCAGCCTCATTTCTAAATAGGTCCTCACGCTGAGATGTCATGATCAATGTGTCTCCAATTTTGGTAACCTTATATTTGTCACCGACCTTGGCCTTAAGTTCACGAGGAATAATAACCCAAAGTGAATGACCAATTTTTTGGACAGTTGTTTTCAAGTGCATCACTCCTTAAGAATTTTAAGTTACAGGCGGTGGGAACATACCTTTGTCGCACTACATCAGATTACTTGAGCGAACGTAACTGGCTACCGTTTGGCCTAAATATGCTGGTGATTCAACAAAGCCATGCTTGACCCAGTTGACCGTGACGTTAATGACAGCACCAGAGAAAAATTCCAAGTAATAAGGCGCCGTTAAACGTGACGTGTGATTTGCAATCCGCTCTTGCTTAATGAGTAGTTGAAAAACAGTCTGAAATGTTTCCAACAGAATATCTAATTTGCCATTTTTAATCAAGAGTTGATAGGTTTCAGCCTCTAGTTTGGTATTCTCAAAATAGTGTGTCATTAACCGCGTTAAATCAACCTTAGATGTCTGCGGTAATCGCCGCAGATAGTGTAGCATGTTCTGCGTCTGATAGGCCAGAATGATCTGATTAAAATTCTGATAGTGGCGGTAGAAATAAGTCCGTGAGACTTGAGCCTGCTGACAAAGTTCGGTGATGGAAATATTCATCACTGGTTTTTGCGCCATCAACTCCAGTAAGGCACCGTAGATGGCCGTCAGATTTTGCTGTTTCCGGTCTTGTGGGTCCATTAGGTAACAACCTCTCCCTTATCTGTAACCTAAACCTAGTTTATCATCATCGGGGCTCGTAAACTAGCGATACACACATTAGGAGGGGACCTCAATCTTGAAAAAAACAACGAAGTTAGTTGGGACAATGTCCATTGGTATTTTTCTCTGCATGTTGGACACAACGGTCATGAATATTGCGTTACCCGCAATTCAGACAGGTCTATCCGTCAGTTTAGAACAGCTTTCATGGGCACTAAATCTGTACACGATTCTATTTGCTACCTTGACGATTCCATTAGGGCGACTAGCCGATATTCACGGTCGTAGTCGCTTCTACATTTTGGGCTTAGGGCTATTTCTGGTTGGGTCGCTATTTTCTGGATTGGCGGGCAACGTGGCATGGCTGATTGTTGGCCGAGGGATTCAAAGCGTGGGTGCAGCGATTGTTTTCCCCGCTAGTATGACGATTGGCATTCAGAGTGCACCCATGGAAAAGCGGACCAGTGCGATTGCCATTCTGGGGGTTACTCAGGGGTTAGCAGCTGCCATGGGGCCAACAATTGGGGGAATCGTGACGCAGTTTTTTAGCTGGCGCGGCATCTTTTTAATTAATGTGCCATTTACCCTGCTCGCACTGGTTCTTTGCTGGCGGCTGCTTGATCGACACGAAAGAAAGCAAACAGCAGAACACTTAGATATTTGGGGATCGGTGCTTTCAATGATGATGCTATTTAGCCTGACTCTATTGCTGGTGAAAGGCAGCGACTGGGGGTGGCTGAGTTATCGGTGTCTCGGACTGGGACTGCTGAGTCTTGTTGCTTTGGCGACCTTTGTGGTGGTCGAGTCTCGGGTCAAGCAACCCATGGTGCCACTGGCGCTATTCAAGGACAAACAGTTTGTCGGGGCAGCAATCGTGACCGTGATGTCAGGAATCTTCCTGGTTGCCTTACTCGTCTTGATGCCGAGCTTCTTTACGAAGGTGCAAGGTAAAGGCGAATTACTAGCGGCCTTGATGATTACGCCAGCGTCGCTCATGATTTTTATGTGGTCTCCGCTGAGTGGCTTGTTGTTGGCCAAGGTTGGCCCACGTGCCGTCATCTTGATGGGCAGTCTTGCCATGATTGGTGGCTACGTCGTCCTTAGTCAAATGAATCCAAATGCGTATTGGCAGGTCTGCATGGCGGCGGTTCTGGTGGGTGCCGGTTATGGAATTGTCATCGGCCCCATCACAGTCTTGGCAGCAGGTGACTTTACTGGCAGTCTATTGACAGCATCGCAGAGCGTCATCGGGGTCTTCCGACAGATTGGCACATCCCTAGCTGTGGCCATCTTTGTGTCGGCGCTATCGACGAATTTAGTGACAGCCAAAACAAATATCTGGACTTTCGCGCAAAATCGGGTTGAGGCATTAACGGTGACGGCTAAGGTAAAGAGTGACACACTGATTCAGGTAAAGCATCAACTGAAGACAGAGACAACGCCGCACCAGCAAACTACTTTTATCAATAAAGCAAAAGCCCAGCGACTCATCCGTCAAAACTATCAGCAAGCATTGCGGCAGCCTCGGCTGGCCCAAGCATCAGTAACCACCAAACGGACTGTTTACCAGCAAGTCAGCCGAACTGTCACGCAACAGGTTGCCCAGGACAATCGCGTCTTGACGACGGCGGTTGCGACGATCAAGCGTGAAACCAAGGACCAATTGACCTTAGCTTTTATCCGGCCATATCGACTGGCGTTGCCATTTACATTCTTGATGCCACTCACGGTCTTTCTGTTTAGAAAACGCCGTGACTATCTCAGTCGGAAATAACTGATTAGGCAAGTGAATATGACTGGTGGTAGAAGAGCGTTTAGACAAAGTAACTTGCTGGTTACCTAAAAATGCTACTCAAAGAGACAGGGTTGAACTGAAATTCCGGTTCAGGCCTGTCTCTTTAGGTCTTTCTGGCAACTGTCGGTTGACCATTCTTTAGAAAGAGAGTGGGACAAAAGGCGGTTAGCTGGTGAGCATTAAGGCTGCTAGCCGGATAATCCCGGGTTTGGATTATTTGGCTAGCAGTTTTAAGCGGAGCCAGTTGCCTTTTGTCGCACGTTTCAGCAATATGGAGTTGGAGAACCAAAAAGAGTCTGGGGTTTTGTCCCAAACTCATTCTTTAGAAAGGGGGGCATTAGTAAAAAAACTAGTTAATACATTGGACTGAGGGTTGAAATACGCAGATTATATTGGTCGGATTGCGGTTGGCATTCATGGAAGTCAGCTGCAGCACACAGTATTCCTAGGACGACTTCAAGAAACGACTTAACTCGCTAGTGTGCCTGACTACCAGTGCATGTCGATACGTCTTGGGTTGGTCAGAGTCCCGTACTTTTTGCCATAAAATTGCGGCCACCTTCAGGGGTTCAGTGTAGCGCTTTGAGATGGGGTCGTTGCAGAAATCCTTAATAAAATTATTCCCACTGATAGGTGCCCTCTTCGGCGTTCTTTGTGGTGGCAGGTGCGGGAGCTTCTAGCACTGCAATTAAATCCGCCACTGTAGCACTGGTGTCCGCCGTTTGTTCAACAGTTCTCATCTTGATGGCCATGGCTTTACGAAATGAAAATTTTTGGACCCCAAAATAGTGAGCAAAGAAGCTTCTAGCCTCGTTATTGAGTGCAAAACCAGAATTCAAGAGCTTCGTGTCTAACGTTATTTGCCCAGCCGTTAGCTTGGCGGATGACCTTCTCCGCAGCTTTCTGATAGGGTGGATGTCTTGGGGAGCCTGACCATTGAGTAGTGTCAAGATGTAAGTAGTCAGCTCGGCCTTGGTGCCAGTTGTGGGTAGGCCTTGTTGACGACAAATTTGCCGTAACTCCGTTTGATACCAATAAAAGCGTTTAAATACCATAGGATTCATGTTTGGTGTGAAGTCAGGTCGCTTAGTCATGGTGAGAACTCCTTCCGGAAATTGGGTACGTTGGTTGCGTCACGAGTACAATCATGTCACGATACAAGGAGAATTCATCTTCATCTCCAATATACAACATTCTGGATTGTATATGGCCTGAAAAGATTGGAAGTATGGTAAGATAAGCTAAAAGGGGAATGGACGTTATGAAATTTAGAGCGACATTAGGGGTAGTCTTGGGACTCATCTTGAGTATCGCATTGGGCCTGGTTTTTTCGCAAACGGCGCAAGCTTCTCAGAAATATACGGTGGTCTCAGAAAAGTGGCCAACTGAGCGGCCGACTTATCGTGCGAAGTATCCCAATAAGAAAGTGGCATTGTGGAATAAAAAACATACGAAACGGCACGGTTATTTGACGGATAGACCTAATACGACTTTTACACGTGCTTCAACTGTCGTCCTGCAGCATGGTGGAACCAAATCGGTCTACTACTACATTAATGCTGGTGGGACCAAGGCACATCCTAAGAGCACGGTTGGTTATGTTTGGCGGGGGTATTTAACGCATGGGTTAGCGATGGACCTGCTGAAGAGCCGCTTTGTACCCATGGGCATGTTTACGAATAGTCAGGATTTCCAAAATTACATTAAGTATTCACCAACTCAAGGGATTACCCGGTCGATAGTGAAGTCATTGCCCAACATGAAGTTAGCCTATGATTTAACGAATATCGCTGCGTATGAATTTGGCTTGAAACTTGGTAACGAAGATCCAGCAGCGCCAACGGTTAAGAAGAGCGTGCTGAAGACGAGTCGTTATCAAAACGTGACCTATTTTCCTAAGGTTACTGAATATTTAGCTACGAGTAACGCCGTTAGCACGAAGAAACGGGTTAAAAAGGTTAAGCAGATTTTAGCAAATGATTACGGTTACACGGCTGCCAAATTAGGTAAGCTTAAGGGGTATGAAATCGGCTTAAATATTGAAGAAAATGTCAAAGGGAAGAAGTCGATTGATAATGGTCCAAATGCAGAGAAGTTCTACGCATTTGCTATTGGTCAACGGATTAATTAGTGAGTCAAGACAGGCTTAATGGCAGAAATTAATTTGGTGAGGACTGTTGCTAGTTGGCGGTCCTTTTTGTTTGGCCCAATCACCTATGACGTGTATCGTTATCGCTGTAGAACAATTGTTTAGCCTGAGGTTGTGGTCGTCACGTAGAAGTGTGCCATTTTCGCTCATTAAGAGTGAGCCACCCGTGAGTATCCATCCTATGGCATGGTTATTCATTTTTTTTGATGCCAATTTACAACTTGGATTACGAACTTTCAGAACGATTGACTGTCCAGCCCTGGTTAATAGGATCCTGTCGCCGGTATTCCTGCTCTTGATGGGAACTAACTGTCAATACAATTTTCTGTGGCGCAGATACGATTGCGCTTAATTACCATTGGTGTCACTACATCATTAAGGAGGGAGCGTAATAATGGAAATGACAAAAGAAGCCCTCATTAACTTCAGTAGCGAGGGTAAACGCGTTATCGTTGATGAGCCATTTAATGCTCCGGACCATCGCAACCGGATTGTCTTCGACGCGCTGCGGCATGAAGCCAGCAAGAAAATATTTGGTCTCGTTTATGAAAAAAACGAGGTCTTGTACATTGATCTGAAATGCCATCCTGCGAGGATTGATGAGCTAGTTGGTACATTTCCCTATATCTTGCCCGGACAACATTTCACGAAGCAACACTGGATCACATTAGATATTAGTCAGTTGGTCTCGAAGAAGGAATTAGCTAATCTAATAGATGAAAGCTACCAATTGACTGAATGATGGCAAAGGGTCTTGGATGCTAAAGATGCCACTCAAAAAGACAGGTTTGAACTGGTATGTCCGGTTTAGGCTTGTTTTTTGGGGGTCTGGCCAATAATATTTTTTTAAAGAAGTGCCAAGTTGTGTCGCCTACATTTCGTATACTTAATGCGTAAGTTTTTAGCAGCGTACATATCAGTTAGAAGGAGCGGGTTCACATGAATTTGAAAAGACTTGGCGTGGGATTACTGCTGGGGTTCACGCTGGTACTGATGCCAGGATTACCTGCGCAAGCGGCCAAAACATTACCCGGCATTGCGTATACGCATACGACGTCACCGAAGACGCGGGGAACGTGGTATACCCACATCAAAAACCATGGCTATGCCAAAACTGTGGTCAAAAAACACGGCGTGACCTGGTACCGCAAGGTGAAGCGTGCGGGCGCTTGGAATCGGGTACGTCAGTTAAATAATCAGCATCTGTACGTTTATCGTTACAATTTGAAGGTCGGTACGGTGACTCTTAAAATGTTTGGGTTCTATGCGGCTGGTGAGACGGGAAATGCTTTCCATTTTATGTCGACTAGAAATAAGAATGGAAAAGTAGTTTCAGTCATGGTGGATGCTAATGGAAGCGAGAACTATCATGCCTGGAAGTATGTAAAGTAAGCCGGCAACTACAGTCTAACCTGATCCCCAATTGGCGGTGTCATGCGAGTTACATTTAAAAAACAGACTAACCTTAGTGGTGAGAAATGATTCGACGGAATCTTTCCTCACCACTTTCGTTTTGGCGTAAAGTG
>NZ_RHNN01000028.1 GCF_003946245.1 Levilactobacillus cerevisiae | reverse complement strand
CGAGTGTATCGAATACTACTAATTCTTCCCTGATACCCTTGACTACGCAAAACTCTCTTCACTTGGTTCCTTTGTCGATCAGTAATTCTTGCAGAACTCCGATAGATTGTCTTCTTAACGATCACATCTGGATTCAATGGAACAATGTAATCCTTACATTCCAACAATTCCACCAACTTTCTTTTTTTCTTTGGAATTTGACTTGACGGGTTACGGTTTTCCATTCAGTTTAGAGGGAGTGACGTTTTGAGCGCAGAATTGTTCCCTGGAAACAGCTATTTGGAATAACTGAACCAGAGTACAATTCTACTACTAAAAGTTTCCCCTTAGTTCGTCGGTCGTTAACGCCCGTCGCTTGTCTGTACAATTGCGGTATTGCTACCACCACTCATTATAAACCTACGTTTTCGGTTTAACCTACTAAAAAACGCCCTAGAAGGCGTTGATGATACGTATTTATTTTTGTTCGATCACCAACTAATCAATGGCACCAAGCCGAAGCTTCGTTTTACCACCCGCGCCGTTAATGGTCGCGCTCACCATTCACCACCCAGCCGTACAGATGACCTTGTTGTGGTATAGCCAGACTTATTGAAGTCGCACTGGCAAACGTGTCCCCTTGGATTTAGACCCCAGCTTGTCCCCTAGGGCTTTAAAAATCGCACCGGCCATGATATAATAGTCATTAAATAGCGATGACTTTTATGTGGCGCTCACCGATTCCAGTCGGTGGGTGTTTTTTTATGTTCTATTTTATTTGTATATAATTTAGTAGAGTAGACTTATTATTCAATAATGTCCTCGAAGTAATGGTAACCCTGAATCGATAGCTCGTCAAGCTTTTAAAAATTATAAATAATAAATTATTTATTTTAAATTACATATTATTTATTTTAAATTATCTTATTATTGTGTTATAATTGTGTCATTGGAGGGTATACTATGAGAGCTAAAACATTGCTACATTTTAACTTTAAAGGTGGCGTAGGCAAGACTACACTAAGCGTCATGAACACATATTTATTGGGTGCCAACAAAAGCAAAGTTTTGCTTATTGACCTCGACCCGCAGGCAAACGCTACCGAAATTATGAAATCCACATTTAACAAAGAAATTGAACCGGCTGTGTCTCTTTACAACGGACTACTAAATTTAGATCTAAGCAAATCAGTAGTTACTCTAACCGATAATATCTCAATAATTCCAGCTGATTGGGAACTAAGTTTATGGCCTGGTAAAGCTGAAAAGATTAAATCTCATGATCGCATGCTTATACTAAGCGAGCTGATTAAAAAATTTAAGGAACAATTTGATTACATTATCATCGATGTTCCACCAACACTCTCCATTTTTACCAATAATGCAATCTTAGCTAGTGACTATATATCGTTAGTATTGCAAACTCAAAAGCAAGCTTACACATCTGTCCTTAAAACTGCGCAGTATATGTTTCAACTAAAAAGTGATTATCAAGCATCTTTTAACGTTGCTGGTGTAATTCTTTACCTTGTTAAAAAAGATGCCAAAGTTGATAAAGAAATAACACAAGCTGCCATAGATTCATTTGGAGACGCTGTATTTTCCAACAGAATTTGGCAGCAAGAGCGAGTTAAGCTATTTTCAAACGAAGGAATTAAGAATGAAGACCATTGGGATAAACGAGCAATTGGAATGTACGATATGGTACTAAAAGAACAATTAAAGCGGATTGGAGAAATGGAAAATGGCTAATGACTTTTTAGGCAAGTTAGCAAAGCAGGCTAACCAACAACTAGGCGATAACGAAAGCCCATTTAAGCAAAAAAAAGAAAGCACTCGTCCAGTGCAAGTCCGAGAAACCACTTACAAGCAAGTAAAAGACATTGCCTATCGACAAGAATCCAAGATAGTTGATGTCATAGACTCTATGCTAAAGTTCGCAATCAATTCAGACGAATTTAATAATAAATAATAAAAAATAAATTATTTATTTTTTATTATTTTATCCATGCTTACGTGCTCTCAGACAACACGTTCAGCTTTTAGACGTATACTTGTCCATTTAAACGAAGCAGAATGTACGCAAAAAAGCCACCCACCTCCTAAGAGATGAGTGGCTTTAATGTCGATTTTCCTGTTTTACATCTTTGAACTCTTTTGTAAACTTTGTGAATTTTAAAAAGCATATTCATGATGTGGATCAATTCGGCATACACAAAAATAATCGAAATCATCATAATAACCATGTATCCTAAAATCACGACTCCCATTATCAAAATGCATTGTTATTCTTTCCGCGTCATGAATTGTTTCTTTGTTTTTTGCGCCATTTGGTCCATCTGTCCTTAAATAAAGCTGTTCAACTTTTGAAATAGATAAGTTTCTTCCAACTGTTTTGCTTAAAAAAGAACTAAACTCCTTAATGTCAGCAGGTTTCATCTTTCTAAAGGTGTATGGATTTTGTAGTGTCTCCGTTAACGCAATCTTAAATTTGACACTAGATCTTTCATCTGAAGTAAGTTTCGAAATGGCTTTTCCCTTACTCACGGCACTAGTCAAAACCTTACTCGTTTTTTCTCTAGCATGATTCTTTTTCGTCAGTTTTCTCATAACTAATCGCCAATGTAGATTTCACTATAGAACTTTTCCATTGTTTCAGGTGAAATCTTGTTTTTACTTGATTGATTAGATTGAAGACCCCGACGTGCCTCTTTCCATGGTAGTTCTGAATGGGTCAAAGCCTCAAGTTCGTCTCCAGTCTTATCCCCATAGGTCTCCCAAACGGATTCCATTAAATCAGACACCATTTCATCATTATCTATCGTTTTTCCCGGAACCGCTGGTTCATAAATATTTGTCCATCCATACTGACGATACTCCGCATAAAGTACTGGTGACACTGGTCCGTGAACCCATGCCTCAAAGTCCGTATCAGAAACAATGGGCCTCTTTAAAAGTGCCCATCCCCACGCGACGGCATAGTATGAGAGCTTTTGAAGTTTCTTATCACTCATTGGCTCTTTATTGATGAACCAAGCAGCTATATCATTAATAGAATACATGCAAACACCTCCATAAATGTTTCACATTTGTTCCGCATGCTTCTACTTCATCTTAAATGACATAAAAGACTATGGCAATACATTTACTGAAAATAATTAAAAAAATCAAAAATATACAATAATTTAGCAAAAAAACCACCCACCTCGTGATGAGATGAGTGGCTTTTGGGTTGTGTCAACTTTGAAGGATTAAATTAATCCTAGCACTACTTACTTTTTAATTCACGTACATCGTCTTCAACATTGTCTAAGCGTTCGTTGATAACTTTATGCTCGCTTCTGCTAGCAATTAAATCTTCACGCAGCGCATTTTGTGAATCAAACAGCCGTTCAATTCGCTGGCTGCTATCCTTCATACTTTGAGCAATGTCTTGCAGCTGATTTGTGAAGGGCTTCATGATAACCATCAAAGCTGCATATATACCCGCGACTACAGCCAAAGCCAAGGTGATTAATTCCATCCAACGATCAAAGGTCATTACTTGCCACCAGACTTTCTAACCAATTTTACGTAGTCCTTGTTAGCTGAGATGTACCCAACGTCCGTCTTAATCCGGTACACCTTGCCATATTTAACAGCCTTACCGTAGATTGTGCTTCCCTTTGAGAAGTGAATACGGCGCTTATCAGCCTTGTCTAGGGCTGGCTTGCCATACACGTTAACTTGGTCAGTAATCACTTCATACAAGCCGTTATCAGCCCAGTATGAGGCTTTCTTAGGCGTCGCCTTGGTAACCTTGCCAGACAGCTTACCATCGAAATCATAACTGCAATCTACACCGTGCCAGTTGTCGGTACATTGCCAAGCGTTGGCATTAGCTACCCCCGGTTGACTGACACCATAAGCCGCCACCCAGATTGCTTTATCTACCAGTTGGGAACGATTAATTCGGCCAGCATTGAACCAGCTACCTGAGCCGTACGTGATCACATTCTTATACCCGTGGTCAATCAGGTATCGAAGGAAGACATTAACCTGACTGGTCGTGGAATATGGTAAGTCTGGTGCTTCAACATCAATTGCAAGTACTGTGGACTTATCTAATCCCATCTTCTTCACCCAAGCCAGAAAGTATTGAGCTTCAGCCGTTCCCCGTCCATGGAAGAAGTGGTAAACCCCAACGGTATCGAATACTTTGAATCCATTGGCAATCTGGTTGCCAGCCTTGGGGTTTAGATAACCCGTACCTTCGGTTAACTTGACCATAATACCTTCTGCTCCCCAACCTTTGAGTTGCTTCATGTAAGCTAAGGAATCGGCCTGATAAGAAGACAGGTCAACAATCTTTTTAGTCATTGCTGTCAGTCCCTTCTGATGGGGTAATGACCTCCGTTGGTGCTTGGGTAACTACTGGGGCATGATTATCCCCACCGGCTACCTTATAAGCTTGGTAAGCCTTCTCAACCAGTCCAGAGATAGTTTGAACATCTAAGTCAAAGCCATTGGCCGTTAATTGAGCATTAACGAAGCGGATTGCTTCCTTCTTGCGATCAGACAGGGATAAGTCAGCCATGACTGCCATTTCTGGAACAATCGTATTCGCCAAATTTAATCCCACTTCTAAGCCTTGCTTAACGTGGGTGTTCTTTTCCGTCTGAACCTTACGAGTTAATAGTGGCTTTGCCAGCTTGTACACGGCGGGAATTAACACCATTAAGAAGGCGAATACTCCCACATTATTAAGCCAATTGAACACATCTGTAATTTCTTTAAACATTTTTTATCCTCCTAACTTTGGACAAATTAAAAGCACTGACTAACTGGCTATTAATCGCTAGTTAGTGGTGCTTGTGGTCGTTGCTTGCGTTGTTGGTGCTACATAATCCTTGCCAGTGATTTATTTATACTGATCGATGTCAAGTGTTACATAATAAGTCATAAAAATTACTTATTTCTAAATTAATTATTATGATCTAATCCAATTGTTATAGTGAACTCTTAAACATTTATTTGTCCACGGATTATTATCAACGTTGTCATTAAATGTTGATAATTTTAAATGACTGTTTCCGTCGTTTAGGTCGTAAAAGTTGAACCCTAATCCAACAACTAATTTTGCGTCTCTAGCCCAAACTGTTGACATTGATCTATGTGGATCGCTCAAATTCCAAACATTTCCGTTGCTAGAGTAGTCATTTGATGAAAGCATTATATATCCAAGAGCATCATCAAGCGCGTCGACATAGCTTGATAAGTCAACTATCATTTCAGGTGAGGTTGGAATCCGTGGAACAGATGCAAAATTGTATAGTATATACAAGTATTTGTTAACCGGATCTCTTTTCATCCATCCAATGTCTGTAATGGTGTTAGTGTTATTCTCCGGAATTATATACCAAGCAGAGTCTGCAACACTTTTCAAATCGTCGCTGGTAGCGACTGATATACCTCCTGACTGCAAACCCGCAGTAAAGTTGGTTTGCTGAGATGTTCGTGCAAGATCAGACGGTAAACTGCTTGCGAGTAGTAACGGATTATTGTTGACCGTTGGAACGGTGTCAAAGTTGTTAGCTCCAGATAGGTGGGCTACTTTGCTATCATCAGCAGGTGTAAAATAAGCACCATCCAGAATTGATACTTGACCATTAGGCAAAATATTCCAAACGTCATGATATTCAGATGTATTGCTTAAAGCGGCATCATTTGTTGCCAAAAAGTGGAAGCTGTTACCTGAGCCAATAGCTAAACCACCTTTATAATTCTGTCTCTTAATAAACCCGAAATCTTTATCATTTCCGATAATAATTCCTGAATTATCAGTCAATATCTGATTAAGAGCGTTATTGTGCAAAACGGTTGAATCATCAGCAGGTGTGTAACCAATTTTATCTTGTTTGGCGTTAACCTCTTCAATTCCCGCTACATCGCTAGCTGGTTTACGCATATCAGCAATATTCACTTTTTTATCCAGTTGCTGATTAACGTCAACCGTCTTGGCGTAAGGCTGTAATGCCTCAGCTAAATCTTCCTGAGAGGCATACACATCATTCGAGTTCGTCATGGTAATATTGCTAGTCTCTTGAATGACAGTTTTGTAGCTGTAAGTCACTGCTTGCGGGGTGACACCATCATAAGCAGGAAAATAGTTGGGGTTGGGTGACACGGTCACACCATATAAAATTTCGCTGCCGGTATCGTCTTTGGCGAAGACCCCGTAGGTTTTGACGTATACGCCGTCGGCTAATTTTTCATTAGTCCCGGTAGCTCGAATACGAGTCTCTCCAGAATTGGTGTCCAGTGTCGTTTCTGGTGAGCTAACCACCACCTCTTGTGGGGCAATTGCGGTTAAAGCCTTGACTTGCATATCGGATAATTGGGAATTATCCATCGATGAAAAGACAATTTTGCTGAAACTTATTTTTGCTTGACCGGAATTCACCTTATCAATTAAAGCTTTACCGGCGGTGGTTAAGATACCAACGTTTGGTGTTGCCATTAGATCGTCTCCTTTACGGTTATCTGTGAATATGCTTGGGCATGTACAGCCACATATAATGGCTTATTGGCCGTTACGGCGTACTGTAAGTCTTTCAACAAATATTCTGGTGGTAGCATTGATTGAATCGCGTTTGTTAAAATCTTCCGTTTTATCTCAGCCTTATCGCCAGAGTTGAAGTCAAACGGAATATTGGTCACTTCGATCTCTTCTGGATTATCTGTGCCATCAATATCAAACACACTAGGATCAATGCTTAAGACCGTTGCAATGAGCTTCTTGATGTCATTGGTTGTCACACCACTATGATTTTTAAGCAACTGTAACCGTACCTGAAAGCGCAAAAAATCATCATCGTCATCAAGCCGTGTGACACCGTAATCCGCCGCAATTTCAGTCAGCACTTGGCCAGCAGCTTTTGACAGTCGCAATTGGTCCGAAATGTTGAGCAAGTCATTCTTATGTGCCAAAAAAATATCGCTGATAATATTGAGAAGCCGTTGGTTGTTGGAATCATCTTCTTGATTAAGTTTTCCAGGCAGCATGGCCGTTATCCAGTCACGTAGCGAATCGTTTGATAAATCTGCTTCGGTTTGATACATCTAGTCACCTTCACTCGATTATATTGACCGTGATATTAGTTGAACTGGTTACCGCTAGTTGAAAATCACTAACACTTACATCGGCCTCAGTTAATTTATCTAAACTGGTTCCCAGTGTTAGTGCCACATCAGTGACACCAACCGGCGAATACGCGGGAGCAAATAGTTTAGAATAAAGTACCTTATCGCCCATGCCCAATGTGTCGAAGTAATTAATGATGTTTGTTTTAATACTGGCCGGTCCATTGTCCGTATCAAACTTTGTATCATCAATATGAATATCGACTTTAATGAAGACAGGGACCGTTTCTGCTCGATCAAAAGCCACAATGTGCTGACGGCCACCAATATCCGTTGCAGTTCCCATCACTGAGCCAATCGTGTTGGATTGTGGTGGTAAGTAATCAAAGTAAGTTTGGATAATGTCAGCATCAGCACCGCCAATGACATACAAATGTACTGACTTGGCCGGATTGCCGTAACTATCTTTGCTCATTGTGTTGTTGTTAATCAGTCGGACGTCGGTAACCCCGGATAGATTTTTAATAGCGGTTTGAATGCCATTTGGCGTTGAATTGGGTGTATTTAAACGGTTAGCTAGTACGCGCTGACGTAACTCGTCATCCGTTTCTGGATCACCACCACCGGTTGCTGCGGAAGGATTTGTCACCGCATAAAAACCGTCAATTGAGTCTTCCGGATTAATGACCGTATTGGGCATAACGTTCGAAGCTGTGCCCGTCTCGATGGCTACCGCTTGAACGATTTGCCGGCCTAATACATTACCGTCGTCATCTTCTAATGGCTGCGTATTACCCCCACTATCAACGTAAGTAGCTTGTTGTGTAATCTTCGTGTCAGCCATGGTCGAAAATACCTGTCCATCTGGTGTGGAAAATTGTGTTTCTTCTGGAATGATTGTTGGTGAATCTGGGTCTACGTACCCGTCAATTCGCAAGTCTACATAAGCATTCACTGCAGGCTTACGATAGACCTTAAGTTCTGCCGCCAAGTCGTCTAAGTTAGCACCGGAACTTTTCAGCACAAAGAATGAGTTATAAACGCCTTGGGCCAGTTTTTCCAATGTATCGTCTGCCTCAGATAACACGCCTGCCAGCATGCCGGGCGTCTGACTGTCATCTAAGTCAATGCCATCACCAAACCGCTTAATGAATAGCGCATTAATATCATCACGTAAGTCGTCTAATTCTTCTCGGTCAAATCCTGTATCAGTCGTTAGTGGCATCAACATCGCCTCCTACGTCTACTCCGACTGTTGCCGCAATTGTGGTGCCGCCATTAAGGGTTACTGTCGCTGACAAGTTAGTGATTCGCTGTTCAGCATTCACCTGAAAATCAGTGATCTCAACCGCATCAAACTCTTCGGGCCATTGTTCTTGTAAGTAATCAGCGAGAATTGACTGGATAACCCCTTGATCGTCTGCATTAGCTAGTAGATCATTATGGTCAATCCCAATATCCTCGTTCCACAGGAGTTCTGCCGTGTTGATGTTTAGCAGTAAGCTTAGCTTTTGTGCCAATTCATCGTCATCTTCAACCAAATTAAAAACACCAGTGTTGGCATCAAAATCCAAGTCACCGGTGTCGTCTAATCCAAAAGCAATCATGACAAAATCACCGCCTGTACAATTGTGTCTTGTAGGCTGTGAACCCGTTTGGTTTCAATTGCATAGTTGCTCTTACCCGTCCAGTTGTCCATTTCACGGTCGCAAAAGTCAACGCTCACAACTGAACCGACTTTCATTGGCTTCCAACTTTTGCTTAGTTTCCCAAGAACTTCATCAAGCTGCCAAATTGACGATGGCACCACGCACTCAACTAGAGGCGCACGCTTGTCCCCGTCAGACTGTAGCGGCAACGGTTGAACACTACAACGATGATCAGTTTTTCTGTATGAAATGACCCGGCCAATCATGTTGCAATTAATCTGCGATGAAATCAACGGGATTAATTCTTTTTCCAGAAAATCAGACATCTTGTGCTTGGGATCAACCACTTTCTTTTTAACTTTAGGCATAAACAACCACCTCCATTTTGTAACTATCTCGATCGTGCGTATGGGTAACGCTCTTAACTCGTTTCAATCCAGTAATCTCCGTCGATTTTACATAGACAGCTGAGCCAGCTAGTATTCGTGGATCATCGAAACACTCTAGCGTCCAGGTTGCTGAACCATCGTCAGTGCTGTTATAGGTTGGCTCTTGCGTTAGCCCATTAGTCATCGCTAGATATAAGTGCTCATTGTATGGGTTAGGCTTCTGCCAATCATCAATATAAATTGCACCTCGTCGATAGTAGACCTTGCTCCCACAATCCTTAGCGATTGATTTAATAGCGGCCAATGGCTTAGATGAAAGCGAGTAGCCTTTCTTGTAAACCTTGTTCTTTTTTAAATGCACTGTGGCAATGTCAATCTTAGCGTCGCGTTTAATCCTTGCGATAATTTGACTAGCTTTAACATTCTTTTTAAAGGCAATGTTTACCTTTTTAACTTGCTTAGTTTGATAAGAAATTGTCTTGCCGTCGCTCGTCTTAACCTTATGTGTAACCGTTTTCGATCCATTAAATTTGCTATACAATCGTTTTTCTTTGCTGTAGTCTTTACCTTCAGTGAACGTAATCTGTGTTTCCTTATCCATGCCGTCTCTCGTCTCCGGTGAGACTTGCGAAATGGTCCCCTCGGTAAGTAGACCATAGAGCCCTGTTGGCCCCGTATGCAACGTTATATGGTCGCCTTTATGAATCTTATTGAGGTGTGTTTTGGCCAAATTAAAAACGGTGACTGTACATGTTGCCGGACTGCCACCGTCATCAGACGGTACTTCATAATTGATCGGAACACTGTTTTTTTCAGATAAAGTGAGTTTGGCCCCGTTGTGAGTAATCACGATAGTTGTCGTATATCCCCAATAGTAACCGTCGCTTTTAACTTTTACTGACATTGCAATCACACCTCGCCATCAGGAATATCATCAATACATAAATTAACGGTATCACCCAGATTGCCTGGATCAATTTCAATTTCATTTCCGGACTCGTCCAGAGGAATAATCGTTTCTGCCGGCAAGCCATCAATGTTAATATTACGCCAAAGTGGTTGGTTAAGCACCAGCACTTCGCCTTGACGAATAGCAACACCATCAAGCGTAGAAACGTCTATCGTAAAGGTACGATCAATTTCATTCCACTGAAATCCAAAGATATAACTTCCGGAGTCTAAATCCACTTGGCGATTATATGGCATATCATCTGGTTCGATTGGTATCGTGTCATGAACGGTCATTACTGATACCTCACTTTCACACCAATTGGCAACTTAGCAGCGGGCCACTTATTCATCTTTTCCAGGCTGGAAACTGACACATTATGGCTTTGGGCAATTGACCAATAAGTCATACCAGACTTTACCGTTACCGTTTTGTGCGTTGTTTTCTTGGTACCGGTCTTTGCTCCCGTCGAAGACTTCGACTTCTTTTTAGTCTTTTTCTTGGCATAAGCAATTTTGTCTTTTTGGGCATACGTGAAGGTAATTGATAGCTGCATGCTATTTTTATTGCCTGCTGTATAAGCCGTCTTACCAACCGATGATAAGTAAGCATGATTCCACTTAGAGAAGCCTCGTACAGTGACCTCAACGCCCTTACGTGCCCAACCTTGTAAGATTTCATACTGCTTATCACAATCAGAAAAAGACTTACCAAATAAATAGTAAGTCCCCGATAACTGTTTAGAATTACGTACGCTGTAGTTAGTTCGTGGATCAGACTTGTCAACTGCATTAGTTGGCACATCTTGGTCGTTAGTTTCTGACGGATCAAATTCCCCTAGCATAAATACTCGACTAGTCTTTAAATCAGCACGATAGATAGCCGTTTGACCACCATAATTTTTCTTGACCACTTTAATCTTGGATCGAATACTCTTTCCATTAGCCTTTTGAAGTTTTTTCCGTGCAACTAACTTGCGTGCAGTATTTGTAGAAGAATATTGACCATAAATTTTTTTGTCTTTAGACTTCTTAGTCTTTAGACTGCTAATCTTGCTTTTTTCCGTTTTAATGTTCGCTTGTGCTTTGGTTTTTGCTGACATTTGTTTCTGGTAACCAGCTGAGGAAGCAATCTTCTTCATATCACTTACTAATGATTTTTTATCTTTTTTCAGTGACGTAATTTTGGAAGTAATTGTTTTCTTCTTGGACGAACTCTTTGTCTTAGCAATCAACTTCTCTTGCGCTTCGATTCGAGTTTCAAGAGCGTCGTAAGCTGAACTCTTAGCTTTATAGCCATTGGCTTTGTTTAAATAGTCATTAGCCGTATCAATTTTCTTTTCGGCAGCAGTAATCGCCTTACCGGCCTTGGAAATCTTGGCTGCATCAGCAGAAACGGTTTTCTTCCATTTCTGGGCTTCGTTGGCAATCTTCTTGTCACTCTTACCCTTTAAATTAAGCTTCTTCGTTTTGCTAGCCATTAGACATTAAGCCCTCCTTCATCATTTAGTCCCCAAAGTTCGCGGAACTTTTCAACTAAATCATCATTACGTTTTTCTAACCGGCTATCTAACTCGTCAATTGCTGACTTGTCAGCGTTGCCTTGAATAACCACCTTAGTGGGCGCACTAATGGTTACTTTACCCTTACTACCACCACTAATAAGTTTTTCCGAAGCTTCATGAGGAATGACTACACCGGAATTATCCGGATTAAACAGTTCCCAGCCTTTCTCACCGACTACTGATAATTGATTCTTAGCTAGTTTTCCACCTTTTTCCCGGCGAACGGCACCAGTTGGACCCCAGCCACCAGTGTGAACATCGGAGCGCCAGTTAGTATCATTGAACATGGCCAAAAGCTGATCCAAGTCAGAGTAAATGTTCTTGTGGCCTTTCATTGCATAATGCTGAAAGGTCGGATCAATGAACTGCAAAATACCTTTAGATGGTGTTCCGGCCTTAGCATTAGAGTCCCATTTATTAATAGCTTTAGCATTCCCACCAGATTCGTGTTGAATGACCCGTTCAATATTGGCAATATCCGCCCCACTCGGGTGAACTCCCATCATTGATGCTGCTTTGCGAATTAACGCGCTGCTAACGCTTCCGCCACTGGCATCGCCGCCAGAATCCAGCAAAGGTGATAAGTGTTTTTCAATCCAGCCCATCATGCCACCAGTTTCCTGTTTAATGAGCTTTTGTAAGGCGCTGCCACCGGACTTGGTATTGTTCTTGGACTTATCTTCAGTTCCAGGTACCCGACCAAATTTAGGCGTTCCTGGGAAGTATGACAGCGAACTCATGCCAACGTTCGGATGACTAGTTGGACTCATAGCTGACCAATACTTACCGTTACCAGCATAGACCCCAATGTGTTCGTTATTTCCGACCAAATCACCCGGTTTCAAGTCGCCTTTGCTGATACTCTTGGCTTTAGCAATTTGTGAACCCGAAAAATGCGGATAATCAATACCGAACGCATGCTTCAGGGCATACATGACCAATCCAGAACAATCAAACGTATTAGGCCCAGTTGCACCCCAAACGTATTTCTTTCCCTTACCGTATTTTTCTACCGCAGCAAGTAAGCCTGAGGCTGATCCAGAATCATCGAGAACCCCAGATGCCATTGACCAGAGTGAGGACCACCAAGTCGAGGCTTGCTTTTTCATGGAATTATAAAAGCCACCGGCAAAGTCGCTAAGAATAGTGCCTTGTCCTGATGGCTTCTTACCCATAAGACTATTTAAATACTTGCCGGGTCCGGCAATAATCTTTTGAATCGTGCTCAGCAAGTGTGTCGCACCATGCCAAGCTTTCGACGCAAAGTTACCAATTCCTGAAATGCCTGATTCGACACCGCCGACTGCGTCAGCAGCCACCTTTTTAGTCCCCTTCCATAGATTACTAAAGAAGCCAGTACCCGAAGCAAAGTGTTGCATGCTCATAGCCATTTTAGATTCCGTGGCATTCAACACTTCAGCGCCCGGCTCTAACATGCGCATAACATTGGTTCCCTTAATCAGTTCGCCCATACCATTAGGGTGAATTAGCATTTCTCGATTACCAGTTTCTGGCGAATCATGTCCATCATTCAACATAGCCATGGTTGGCTTAGTAATCGCTCTACGCTGACCAGATAAAGCACCGGTCCCTGTTGCTAAGTGAACTGGATTAATCGTTCCAATTGCTTTGCTAGATCCACCAAATGCGTGAATGACTGAATCAATACCGCTGATTCCTGAGTTAAGAACTTTGATGACGTTGTTGATACCATCTTGAACGTGTTTAACGATACCTTTCCAGAGATCGCCGAACCAATCAGATATACCATTCCAAAATGATTTCCAGCCCTTGCCAATATCTTTCCAAGTATTGCTAAATGCCTTAGTCATTTTTCCTAATTTTCCACCAGTCAGATCATTGATATAGTCAAAGTCAGCCTTAAAGACGTCTTTGGCTAAGGACCAAAATGATTTGATCAGCTTAACGCCGTCTTTCTTAAAGTCTTTCCAATTGCCAGTTATAACATCAATCCCAACATTAACGATGCTTTCAATTGTCTTAAATCCATTTTTAAAGATACCTTTGGCGTCTCCCCACAAATTTTTAAACGACTTAACCATCTTTCTAACTGATGCCATAATGCCATTAACAAACTTGCGGAATTTTTTATCATGCTGGTATAGCTTAACTAAGATTACAATTGCCGCAGTAATACCTGCAATCCACAAAGCCCAGGGAAGTAATTTAATGGCTGCTCCCATTAATCTCGTTGATGATGTGAACTTTAAAATGCTCTCTCTTAGTCCCCGAATCCCGCTACCCATTTCTAAAAGCTTCTTGGCGGCAAATGCACCCATAAGAACCTTACCTACAGACTGAATAGCACTCTTGTGTTTAGAAATAGCATTTAACGCGTCCCCAAATCCACGCAAACCTTTAGAAGCTTTGCCGCTTTGGCCACCAATAGTTTTGATGATCGACGCAATAGGCTTCCAGGCCCCAATAGCTAAATTTTTACCAATGGTAAATACAGAACTAGCGATCTCAGACAAAGCCTTCCGGTTTTTAACCAAGAATTTGATGGCCTCACCAATATAATTGCCCATCTTAGCGCCCAAAGCTTCTGCAATGCCTTGCAATTGCTTTTTAACGTCGCCTAGGCCACCTTTCTTGCTATCAACCGATTCTAAGGCCTTAGCCATACCCTCAACGAGGGGACCAGCGAATTTTGCTTTTAAGTTTTGCCAAGTCCCTTCAATTCCGGCCAGTTGCCCCTTAGTCGTCTTGCTAAAATTGGCCCATTCCTTACTGCTCATCTTAGCGGCAGTTGTCATGTACTGCTGTAGCTTAGCACCAGTCAGTTTGCCATTCTTCAACTGATCGTTAAAGGCCTTGGTTGTCATGCCGCTAGCTGAAATGATTGCTTTTTGGAATGCTGGTAGCTGTCCAATTGAACGTTGAAAAAATCCAGCCGAAACTTTCTTAGATCCAGCTAATTTAGCAACACCCATAGAGATTTGCTGAATCTGCTGACTGGACTTGTTTGCAGCTGCACCGAACGCTGCAATTTCATTCGTAAACTTCTTTGCCTGTGGCACACTGTTCGTCACTGCATAAAACTTCTTTTGCATCGCATCAATTGCTGAACCAGCCATATTTGACTTACTACGAATCTCACCAATCTGATCGGTCATGCCCTTGGCTTGCGCTTTGCTTAGCCCAATATCTTTCCACTGATTGCGAATTTGTTCGCCACCTTCAGCTAATTCATAGCCCGATTTGACGACGTTTTGAATACCCGATGCCATGTTCTGCAAGCCATTAGAAATGGCTGTTCCTACAAAGCTGCCGAAGATAATATCATGTAGCCGACGCATGCGATGATGAGCTTCATCTACGTGATTACTATATTTTTTAATTGCCTCAGAACCATCGTTAGTTGACTTATTTGATCCCTGCATCTCAGTCTTGATATGCGTAATCTTGTCAGAACGTAGCTTGCCGACTTGATCGTTGAGCTTACGCATCGATTCAGTGTCTTTAGCCCCTACATTGGAAAAGTCCAGATTGTGTTTAAAGGTATCAGCCTGCTGGGCAGTCTTGCGGAACTCACTTCGAAATCCAGCCATGCTGTCTTTAGACTGATTAACATCACGAGATATGTTAAGCCCAGAACCTAGTGATTCTTTTAGTTTATCAGCCTGACCAGTGATTTCATGAAACGAACGCATGAAGTCATCAAGCATCGAGTTTGCCTTACGAAATTCCTCTAGTCCATTGACCTTAAGATCAATGCCAATACCGGCATGCCGCAACTCTTTAGTTTCTGCCATCATTTTCCTCCTTTCTGACCTAATATTTTCCCTAGTGCCATCAGGACTCCATCAGACACGCCTTTTGCAATGATTGTTTTTAATTCCTTACCAATCCGTTCAGCAATTTCATTGCTAACCAAAAATTCATCTTGGGTCTGTTGCCGTATATCATGTTCTGTCATTCCTAGAAACAGCGCTGGGTTAACAAAAGCCATGCGCTTGTCAACCACCTTGTCTAATAATGACTGATCAACATTGCCATGAGCGTCGGTAAACTTAGAGTTTAACTTGTTGTAACGACTCCATAAGAAATTGAAACGCTTTACCTAATACCGATTGGTCACCGTTACGGTCCGTGATTTCTGCTAAGAACTTCGTAGCTTCCTGCATGGCAATCATACCTAGTCCACTGCCATCTCCTGTAGCGTCCCAGAAGTTCATCTTAAGTACTTCATTCTTATCTGTGCGGAAAACTTCACTATTAAGCTTGGTCATCGTACCGTTCATATTAGATGCCCCAGATGGCCGCGTTGACATGAAAACAATCTGCAAAGCAGTACGATAACCTGGCCAAACCATGTTGATATGCACGTCTTTACCGCTACGATTTTTCTTAGTAACGGTTTTCTTCTTAATGTCGTCTGGAACTTCTGCATTCAATGATTCATAATCCATATGTGGATTAACTAATACGTTGTGCATAATAAGGTCAAACAGTCGACCTGCGTCTCCGGTATCTTCACCAACGTTTAGGGCATCAATTGCTTGTGAGGCAATATCAAATCCAGGATCTTGTAGCGTGATCTTACGTGTCTTCTTGTCACCCTTCGAATCGGTATATTCTACCGTTCGTTCAAATTGATTATCCATAAACGCTGCAATAGCTTGTTCATCTTTTTCTGACATATAAAAGTCTCTCCTTAATTAAAAAGAGGACACCGTCTGGTGACCTCATAGTCTATTTGTGAGATTGCGATTTGAAAATGTGTTATAATATGGGCATAGAAAAAGGTCGGTGCTATCACACCGACCCCTGCAAGCCGCTTCAAAGGCGGTGGCAAGTTATTCAAACGATAATTTTGTCGTCCTGCAACCTACCAAAGTTGAGCAGGGCGGCTTTTTTATTTGTTCCTTTTGTCGATATAGCTGAGTAGCGCGATTAAAAACGTGCCAAACAGCAACATCAACGAGAGTGTCTGGAAGACGCTCATTGACTGTGAAACCTTCCTGAAGATTATTCCATGTTCCCATGGGCCCCACCTCACAAGGGAAAAGACAGCCACCGCCCTTAAAACTTCTTGCTCAGTCAGTATAACATGAAAACAGTGCGCTAATCTGCCCTTAACGGACGGTTAGTGCGCTTTTAGTTTTTAAACATTGAGTCGTCAACATCGGCACCGGTGTTTTGGTAGTAACCTGCCAGTACCGTCCAGGCCAGCGAGTATGCTTGCTCATTACCTTGGTTATTAGGCAGGCCGGCTAAACGGCAGCCTTCTGCAGTGATCTTTTCACCAGTAGAATCATTGACGATATTGAGGCCAAACATTTGGTCAGCACTCAATAGTCCTGCTTGCATTTCATCGTGTTGTAAATGATAGAGATTGAACAGAATATCAGTTGTTGAAGTGCCAGGATAGGTATTCAACGTTAGGGTCCCTGTCTCGTCGTCAGTGTCGAAGAACATAACGTTTGAGTGAAAATCGCCTTGCATAGTTGTATCTGCAGCCGTACGTTGTGAACTAAAAGCTTCACCGTTTTGGAAGCCACCTAATTCTTTCGATTGGCCTTTCCACAACAAATAAATGTGTAAGAACCGTGCGGAATATAAATTGACTTCTTTTCCGTTTGATAAAGTGATTGCCATAACTTATCCCTCCTTAAAGTGTCAAATCAATCTTGGCGTTGATCGTATCAATATCATCGGCAATCTGAACATTGAACCCGAATCCGTTGTACTTACGTGCGGCCACATCACTGCTAGACACATTAGAACGAGGCACACTAGTAATTTGAACAGCACTAGCCAATACGCCTTGCTGTTGCAGTTGCTGACCGCAAGCTTCAATAGTTTGTGCCATTTCTTTAATCGTGGCGTCATTAAAAATTGGGAAGTTATGACGGTTAAGATATTTCTGCAATGCCGTCTGGAACGTATCGATGACCAGTTGCGTATGAACAAATTGGTCGACGTAGTTTCCAGCCAAAGCTAGGCCGTTCAGCAACATGTAATCACCAGACTTGTTTACAACTACTGTCCCATTAGCTGCAGCAATCGTGTCGTAATCATCGGTTGATAAATCGGCGTCTGGTTCGAACTGTGACTGATTACCAATGTGCTGAAAATCAACTGGTAAGTTGGCTGCAGCGTATGCGGCCGCTTGAGCAGCCACGAAACGATCACTAGCCGTTTCAACAATAGCTGCTGTATTCCCAAGTGAATTCTTTTTTGTTTGAATGCCCTTAACATGGGTGGACAACGTTTGGAGATCAGTAACCGACTTAGGCTGCGTAACCAGCATGATACGTTGGTTGTCATACAAAAAGTCTGATACGGCCTCAGTCTCTGCTTCAGTAGCCCCGTCCAGAACTAAATACTTGAATCCATCAAATAAGTGTTCAGTCAGGCCAACCACAATCCCAGGTGTGGTCGTTGCCGTGACAGTTGCACCAGTAGTTGTTCCCGTCGTTTGAACATTGGCTGGGGTCGTTGAGTCAACATTAGGATAGGTGATAACTTCCACTGGACCCTTGAAGTTGTCAGCTTCAAACATTGCCTCCGCTTGGGAATAAACGCCAGTTGTTTCATCAAAATCTGCTGACAGACTATATAAGTCTGTATAAATAGACGCCTTAGTTGTTGCGTCCGCCCCTTTAGTTGCAATACCAACGGCTGGCGTGCCACCTGAGTTCTTTAACGCATGAATGGAAACAACAAAGTGGACGTCTGTTGTTTGTTTAATTGCCAAAATTTATTCAGCTCCTTTTGTATTAATTTGCGGGTCAACACTCGCAATACTTCCCGTTTGTGTCTCATCAGTGAAGTTGTCTTGAACACCAAACGTGTAGTCAGCACCAGACATAAACTGCCAATCAACGTCAAGAAACGTGTCAGTTGATGGAATCGTGCTACAATCCTTGGCAACAATGTGTTGCTGAAATAGCTCATACGCCGGTTGTTGCAAGAAAAAAAGCTTCCGCAACTCGTGCCCGAGTGTTTTAGCTTCTCCTTCGTCATTTGAGACGGCTTTAAATTGAACGTGAATATCAAAAATTTCTTCATTCACGGTATTAAATAGCACTCGTCCGTAATCGTCATAAATTTTGTACGTGACATACGGATAATCAGGCGTAAAGTTTTTAACACTCTCCGGACGAACCGTAACTTGTGGCATATACGTTTTAATTTGTTTTACGAGTGCTGCTGAAACAGCATCATACAGGTTGAACTCACTCATCAGTGCCAGCCTCCTTCAACTGGTAGTACACACGTCCAGCTGCAAAATCATCACCGTGATTAATGACCTCATAGGTCGCACCAGAAGCTCGCTGCACCTTTGTTCCTTTGGGGCAGCCAACTAGACCTGATAGCCAATAAAGCGTGCCTACAGGCAATTGACCGCCCAATTCTGGGGTATACGTCATGTTTGGATTAGTCGAATTAACAATCGGCTCATGCACCTTTTTTACCGTAGCTGGGGCCATGATTGGTCGGCCTAGTTCATCAGAATCTCCGGTGTCATGACCTGGAATGGTGACTGTCAAGTCTTCGGCTAACATGTCATTCATGAATCCAAAATTCCCAAAATTTTGAAAATTCATCGCTAGTTGCCTGATGCGACTTCAGCACCAGTATCGGTTGGCGTTACTTTAAGATCACTTGGTGTTGATTCGCCTGCAACCGTGAATCCAGATACTGACACAAATTGTCCCAGGAACTTTTTAGTGTCTGGATTATAGAAAGCAGCAAAATATTTACCGCTAGGAATTGTATCACCAGGCGCGTACCCCGTAATCTTGACAACCTTTGGATCATTTTCTGGGAAGAAGGCAATGTCACTCGTTTGTTCCGTGTCACGACTTGGCGTGATATAAGCACCGTCTGTCCCCGTCTTTGCTGCAACAATAACTAATTCCATACTCATAAACTCAAATCCTTTCTGTAATCCACGTGATTGAGTCACGCAGTTCTCCACTATCAATTAACGGATCATTAAATCCTTTATTCTTGGCAGTTAATGGCGCGTTCCTTGGTGTGCTGAAGTCAGCAATGGTTTGCTTAATGTCTTTGACCATCGCTTCTCCCAATACTGAGTACACATCTTTCGGCTCAATTTCACCGACCATACACTTAAAAGCCAAGTCGGCTCCCAACTCTGTCCACCGACCGAGATGGTGATTAAACGAATAACGCAAGAATGGCCGCGGTGGAATCACAACACTCTTGCGCAGAATAAACATGATTTTAAAACCACTATTAGTATCCGGCATGGCTAAATAGGCTTGATCAGCAGTTTTTCCTAACATGAAGAAAAGGTTTTGAAAATCTGCTGGCCGTTTATCACCTGAGTTCGGTGTTGGCAACGCCAGCCACTGTCGATTGACTGGAACAATAGTCTTACCGTATTCCTGGACCAAAGCAATCATGTTCAAATGATTATTAAGCCACGGCACACCCACGAACAATCTAACTGACTGCAACTCCTGTAATCGTCTAATTGCCTCTGCAGTATTATCAAAGTCTTCTGTCATTCTGTCCACACGGCTCCCATTGAGTCCGACACACCATAATCATCAACGATGTCATCATACTCAGCACGGTAGTCGTCATATCCATTAAAGTTGACCATTGTCTGCGAGTTACCAAACGTACTTGCGGATTGAACGCCACCATAGTTCATGAACCAATCATTGTATAGCAGATGACGCGTCCAAGCTCTTGTGGCGTTGATTAACGCGTCCTCTGAAATTTGATCGTGACTAGCCTTAAGCGCCGCGTCATCTAACCGCTCTTTAATATGAGCATCGCTAAATCCTTGGAAGATATTAATATCACTCTTGATATTTTCCGGCATAAGTGCGTCTTCCATACCTAATCACCTTTTTCTACTTGCCGCTACCTGATGAACTTGATCCACTACCTGTAGAACTTGATCCAGTGATTGCTGCCTTCTTAGGCGCATTAATTGTTGGCACTACATAGTCTGTACCAACCTTGAATCCATACTTAACCAATTGAATTTGTCGTGGATCATAAGACACGGCAAACAGTGGCTTAGTGCCGGCCTTCAAATCAGCTTGGTAGGTGTCAGGATTAGTCTGCGTTAAGTCAACGTTAGTGCCGGCCACATGGCAAGTTACTACCCGTTTTTGAATGATGGCAACCATGCCACCCTTTTGGAATTCATCACGTTGTACGACTAAACCATTGTCTGGCGTAGCCGTTGCATAATCAATGGCTCCTGGACCGAAGATGAGTGCATAAGTAGTTCCATCAGAAGCAACTGGAATGCTATCATCTTGAACGATACTCATGCCTTGGTACGTAGCAATTGGAGTTGCTGCACCAGCAGGTTGCAGGTATTCAATCAATTGTTGTTCACGCATTTCTGAATAAGCTGCTGAGTTAACAACTAATGTCGATAAGGTGTTATCCATCGTATCGCCCATACGTGCGAGTGCCTTAACAAAGTCTGCGGCAGATAATTCCTTTTCAGAGCCAACACCGAAAGACTTTGCAGTTGCAATATCTGCGTTGTTGAAAGTTGCTTTTACCGTATTCAGCAGTAGACCAGTATCTTGGCGAGTCCACCAGTTACCAAAACGATTGGCAATTTGTTGCTGGGTGCTTGCGCCAGAAATCAAATCGCCCCAGTCAGTATTACCAAACGACTTGCTTTGATACATCTTAATGCCGTGTTCCATCGCAGAATCGACACCATTCGTTTGAATGTCGTTAGTATCGTTCCATTCATCAGCATCGCCGGACAAGTCGTTCATTGCCGGGATTTCTACTGTCCGACCCGGTTGAAGCAATCGGCCACCTAATACTGGGTCATTTTGCAAGACACCAGATTGAACAAATCGATTAGTTTGAGTATTTTGACGATAGATCCAGTCTAAAAAGACTGTTGGTTCAATTAAGTTACTAAAATTCGTAGGATTGCCGTTAATTACAGCCATTACCTACACCTCCTATTTAAGTTTGTTGTATAAATCTGGATTCTCACGATAAATTTGAGTCTGCTGATCCATGTTGAGCTTGGCAAAATCTTCGCGTGTCAGCGATCCTGGAACTGTTTGACCACCGTTTTGTGGCGTATGTGTGCCCTGGACGCGTTGTTCTACGCTATCTTGAACAGCCTTGTTGAACAAGTCGATAAACTTGTCAATATTGTTCTTACGTACATCGTCATCTTTAGAAGTAACGAATTCTGCAAATTCAACAGGAATCTTGCTATCCGTTAAGGCTGACTTAGTTGCAGTCAAAGCATTTTTCTCATCAACGGCGTCTAGTCGTTCCTGCAATCGTTTCTCTTGGTCTGCCAGGGCTTGCCGCTTGTCATTGAGTTCTGCTTCGGCCTTCTGTTGCGCATTCATACCAGCGCGTTCTTCCCCTTTGGACATCCATTCTTCTTTCAGGGATTCCAGCTGACCATTAAACTTTTCTTCCAGCTGCTTAGCTTTAGCACCCATCATTTTATTCACGTCATCTTGTGAATATGCTTTACCGGATGGTTCCTGATCTTTAGGTTCTTGTTGCTGCTCCTTATCAGGATCGATTGGATTTGGTTCTTCACCAGGTTCAGCAAAATATTGCAAGTTCATCTTCATCGTAAAAGCTCCTTTTTAAAGTCCGTAGACTAGATCGGTTAAAGTCCGAATGACTAAATTGCTTGTTCTTTTAGGGCTGCAAGTAAGAAAAAGCCCACAAAAATAGGAGCTATTATCATATAAAGCAGATAAATAACCCCTATAATTTTGATTATTTGTTAACTACCCTTATTTGTAAGTGTTTTTAAGGGGCTATTACTAAGAAATCGCCCCTAATCAAATTCACCTGTCATCATACCGTCTAGTTGGCCATCAAGTAAATTGCCATCTTCATCGCACGCTACCAATTGACATCGACAACGTGGGTGCGTATCTTCTTGAGGAATCGGTGCTTGGCCGAATGGAAATATCTGCTTGTCTAATGGTTGGCAAATATCACAAACATGGTAGTCTTCTTCGGTTAGCCACATTACAAATTTAACGTCGCTATCTTCGTAAGCTTGTCGTTTACCTTCGTTGGTGTTCTCAACCGATTGTGTCTGCATCAATCCATCAATTCGAGATAATAGCTGATTCATTGGTGTTGCCAAGTTATCATCAATTCGATCGCCCGACTGTGGAATGCTTCTAGTTAGCTTGTTCATTGCGGTTACCGAAATTCCTCGACTCAGACCTTTATTTAAGGTCTCAATCATGCGATTAGCCATAACATCTTGGTGCATCCATAGTCGTTGCACGTATTCGGCCTGATCAGTGCTCTGTGGAACGTTTTGCTGCGAACGTGAAGAGTTATCTGCATACGCTGCCGAACGCTGTCTATTTAGTTCTGTGACACCATATAGTTCGCTTCTCGCTGTCGCAATACTCATACCAGCCCCAATCATTGCACCCAACATATCTCGCTTGGTTAATGATGCTTTAACATAAGCAGCCTGTAACTGCTTAGATAGTTTATCGTCGGGTTGAACGTCCGTTAACATTTCGTTAATGGCAGCGTAAAAGTGTTGCGTGTCCCATGAACTAACTGCTGACGACACTTGATTAAGAGTTAACCCACTATCATCGGCGTACTCGTTATAGAATTCTTTTAGATGGTTGGCGATAATGCTTAAGGATTGCTGATAGAAGCTATTGATCGTCTGACTGTTCGCCTTGTCCTGTTTGACCAGTTGGCGAATCTTCTGGCGCTCCTTCTTGACCGTTGTCAACGCTATCACCTACCCCATTCACGTTCTGCAGTTTGGCTTGCGCAGCAGCAATCATATTTGTTGTTCGTTCATCTTGATCGCCAGACTCATCATCTACTTGTTGTTTTTCTTGATCAGCCGGAATCCCAGTAATCGGTTCAGCCAAATTACGCAATGTTTCTGCAGAAAATTTGCCCGTCTGATTGAGGCCTTGAATAAGTGTCATCGTTTCCTGATTGTTCTTAGGCAGATTAGGCGTGAATGTGATTGTCACATTGTCGGACGGATTGTTTTCAGCGGTGATCGTAACGTCGTTATTTTTGAGATAGCTCCAATACGTCATTAGCAACCGCAACCGGCGCCGTATGCCACGCTGATAAAGTGTTTCCGACATAGCCATCTCTTGGTCACTACCCCATAGTTTGTAAGCCATGGCAACACCCGATGCATTGGCTGCAAAGTTTTGGTCAGTTGTGTCGGGTGTATTTGTGTCCTTATGAATGTCGGATAACAATTGGTTAATATAAATTTGCCACTCACTAGCATTCAACGACTTAGTCAGATAAGCTGCCGATGTTGGCACAACAGTTGGCGATCCGTTTGGATTTTTTTGGACATATGGCCGTAGATACAAAACGTTTGTGTTGCTATCAAGCACCTTTTCAACCATAACGGGTGCATTACTTTTCCCGTTGGTTGTGGATTCATTTGTATATCCACCACTCACGTTGTCAATGTAAACTGGCTGACCGTCTGGCCCTAGTTTTTGCTCTGACTTGCCGGAATTGTTGGCAACTTTTCCGTTGATCATCAGCATTGAATTGCTAAAGTCTTCTTGGCTGTTAGCCATCTCAGACAACGCTTGGTCATAGGCATCAATCTCATCGAGTTTAGTCTCCCAAGCGCCCACGCGTTCTTCATTTAAGCTATATTCAGTTAACGGTACTTGCTGAAAAAAGTGTTCTTCGGTGTCTGTCAGAGTCCAATCACTATCGGGTTCGTCACCCGCTGTAAAGTGATAAATGCTCTTATCCGTATAGACATCAACTTGATAATTTGTTTCATCTGCCACCTTAACGACGTAGTAGCGCACAGCAAATAGTTCTACGGGTTCTACGTCGGTAGACCAGACTACGAACGCACTATTGGGATCGATTGCCGTAACTCGTGGATCTTTTGACCCGTCTGCTACATATAGCAGCTCATACGCACGACCAGTATTCGCTAAGTTCTTGCCCATAATCTTTTCGTGATACGCCTCATCATTGGTTTGATTAAAATCATCTAGTGCTTGCATTGGCCCTTCACCAGTGTCGGTGTCATCATCTTTGTTTTGGTACCCGAACGTTAATGGCGTGCCAAACTCATATCCTACTTGAATGTTAGTAATATAGCGTGCCAATGCGCTAGAGATACGGTTATCTGCTCGATGGCTCTTCTTGTTAGACAACCAGTAATGAATGTTATTATCTGCTTGGTAATAACGTTCCAATTCAAGAATTCGTGGCAATTGATTTGTGTAGTGATCGTTAACGTACCACTGCACTAACTCTTCAAACGCCGCTGGTGTATCTTTAATAGCGTCCCATCTTGCTTGTGGAATGCTGTATATTTGATTAGTATCGAACGAATATCGCCCACCATAACGCTTACCATTTAACAAACTAATCGAGTTTGGCTTAGGATTAATCGACAGGCTGTGAGCTGTTTTGTCGTTTGTCTCTGCCATCATTGTTCACCTCGCTTTCATGTTGTTGGCAATAATTGTGTGCAAACTTAACGGCCAGCAACCTATTAGAGTCGCTGACCGCTTTATCTTGTTCGTTAATATTCTCATTAATCAATTCTGCCATCGCTTCAATAATATATTTAACATCTAAACCAATTGGTACTGAATAAGTAATGCCTCTATCGGTAAATTCTAGTGGCTTGCCATTCAGCATTGGTTCAAACACATTCATATCAAGCGGTGCTGTGTCCTTGGTAGTTGCTTGTTTTTTCCACTCTTCCATTGTCATTAGCTTTGCCATCAATGTCACCTCAAAACCTATGCTGTAATGTCTAATCTAGGTGTACTCTATATAGACATTACAGCTTACAAGACCGAATATCCTATAAATCCAAATTCTGTAAGCTTAAAACCTGCTTTTTATTTGTTTAATCAACTGTCCATTTTGAGTGTCTATTTTGAATGCAAATAAATCACCAAAAATCATCAGGATAATCGATCAATCCGTTATCAGCTAATAACTTAGTCTGATCGTTATAACTGTTATCCGGTTGTTTGTTATTTTGATTCCACAACTTGGTTGCAATCGCATATCGTACAGCGTCCATGACATGGTCATGATCTTTAACCGGCTCACCCGTTTTGTCATTCCAAACATACTGATAAACCTCATCCAAGAATTGTTGCATGCCTTCTTGAACAGCCATAAACTGGCGTTGTTTAATTTTACCGGCAACCGTTTCAATACCTTTTAGCACTGCCTTATAGGCATACAATGCGTTAATATGATTAGCTTGAAACTCATCAATATGTTCAACCCGGGCCGTGTCACAATAAAATGGAATATTGTACCCATAGTCTTGTTGTATCTGCTTAGCGACACTAACCCAATGGTCAATCTGTTGTAAATTACCGGTGTGTTCCTCAACCAAGTACGTATTACCCTGATTGTCGTCAGCAAGCACCACAAGCGACGTATCGTGCTCGTAGCCCCAATCGACGCCACAATAGTAGTTAAGTGTTTGATCTGCAGTACGTTTATCAAATTCCGAGCGGCTGATAACATTCTTGGACTTATCGAAGTCGCCATAAACCAATCCTTCACCAGCAACCCACAATCCTAAGATGCTGCGATCATAGAACATGCCACTCATTTGAGCCTTCATATCATGCACGTACTTCTTAGGCAAAAATGTATTGTCGTCCATCGTGAAATGATTGTAGATGATACCTTTTGACTCGTCCTTAGCCTGATCAATGTACTTTCGTTTAAGCCAATGGGTTGGCGTATCTGGGTTGGTATCACCAATGATTCTAGCCCCTTCAAATCCACGAACACGATTACGAATTTCTGTGAATGCTTGTTCATTAGCTAGTGACATTTCATTGATATAAGCTCCCCAGGCATTCATACCACGAATAGATGCCATACCAGCAATTGAACCCGTATAGGCTTGTACAACACGCACGCCAAACAATTCAAAAGCACCATGCACATCAAATTTAATATTAAGCATAGGGTAAGCCTGCATGATTTCTTGCAGCACGTTGTTAGCGATCGTCTTACTAGAAAATCCGGCTAGAATGTATTGCGCTTTCTTGTCCATTGATTGGGCTAACTTGCCAATACGTAATAGCTCACGCAAGAACATGTCATTGTCAATGACCGTCTTGCCAGAACCAACGGCCCCACTGTTGATCATTAGCGACCAGTCGTCACGGTCAAACTGCTTGAAGACTTCGACTTGCTTCTTTGTATACTTCAAATCAGCATAAGTTGTCATTTGTCGCTGTCCTCCTTCAACCGCTCGAACATCTTGTCAAACTGCTTGCCAACATCTTGGCCACCGCTTCTAGCATCGCGAGCCTTTTGTTCTGCCACATCAGCCTCAGCTTCTAGCTTACGAATTTTCGCACTCATTAGCTTGTCTGAACTAGGATAACGCTTTAGGATTTCTTTCATTGCTGATATACGTGTTTTCAAATCAGCCGTCTTTTCATCTTCAGTTGTGCCAAATGGCGTTGATGAGATAACTGTCTCTTTTGTTTCGCCTCGGGCAATACTAGTTAACAGTTGCAAGGCTTCTGTAGCGTCCATAATTTTATGCGATTCAATCTTAGCCAGCTTATCTTTGATGTAATTTTTAATATCGGGTTTTGTCAGGTTTTCTTGCCCAATAGAACGAGATGTATGTTTGCTGTAACCCGCATCAATCGCGGACTGAGTGGCGTTCCCGGACTTGATATAATTGTCAGCGAATTTTTGTTGTTTTACTGTTAGTTTCATTACATACCACCACGCCTCCGTTTCTTTTCCAAGCTAAAAGCGCCATGCTTCTTAGCACGACGCTCACGTTTCTTCTTATCAGCCAGCCAACGCTCCAAGTCACGACAGCAATGGTCCTCTGCTGGGCTAACGTAGCCATACTCAGTGTGTTGCATGTAGCCACACCCCCAGCACAATAATGAGCAGCACCATCAGCAGGCCGAACATTAAGTTGTCCCGTTGATAGTTTCTCATTGCCATTCCTCCAAATTAAAAGGCCGCCTCGTTTGAGACGACCGTATATGATTGCCAGCGATGCAATGCTGGCTAATGCAAATGGAGTCACATATTAGGAAATATTTTTGGGGGTATTCCTAATACAGCTCCATTGTAAACGTTATCTTCACATAAGTATCAGATAACGCTTGTTAAATGTGATTGGTGTGGAATCGAACCACACGCGGTAATGAGCCTCCTGACGTGGACTTTTTCTATTTTCTAGCCACGTTTCAACCACCCGTCGACTTACGCTTTTAAGATTAGCGTATAGAACTCGCATTTTGGGGTTGCGCAATACCGTGGTTGCTGACCAATGTGCTTGGTATGGACGCTATAGCCTTGGATGAACGGGAGAGTCCATCTCCTTTAAGTTATTGCGCCCAATACGTGCAACGGGAGTCGAACCCGTATCTTCTTTGCTCTGCCGCTGAGCTATGCACGTGCCTTAACGGTTTTCATCTATGATACTAATTTACACCCAAATTAGGGGTCAAAAGTATCAAAATAATATCACAATAGTATCGGATTAATATCAAAATAGTATCATGATAATCTTGTGTTTTTTCAATTCAGTATATTCCTAGCATTTTGGCACACTTTTCAATGAACTCCTTTTTTAAAAGAAAAGCACTGCTTCGGCTACAATTAACTAGCCCATTAGCAACTATTCCCTCTACACTAAGCCGTGGCCGTTTTTTAAAATACAATTCTTTGATTATTACCTGAGTATCCTCATCAGAACTAGCATAACACTCTTGAACTGCACTCTTTTTTCGTTTCAAAAGATTTAGTGGACCATCTTCTTCTAGCTTTATCAATACCGTAGTTACACTATCGCCTATCATAGATGATCTGCCACCACCAACATTGTCATCTTCCTGTTTTATTGGATGGCGCAATTCCTCTTCTCTAGCCGTAATTAACTTATCAATTTTGGGATAATCACGTAGAATATCCTCTACCGTTCTAATCGTCGATCGTTTCACCCATCATTCCTCCATCTTAAACTTATTTTAAGTTTGCTTTAATGTTAATGGTATAATGTTTCATTCGTTGGCCGCGGAGTAAGAGTTAATTTTAGAAGCCGATTTGGGGTAAGGGCTGCTGCTGGGCGGCCCTTTTTTGCTGTCTAAATATTTTGTGATTGCTTTTCCAACTCTAGCCCATGCTCATAAACTGCATGGTTGAGTTCCACATCTACTGACTTGGCCTTTTGTACGTACTGCTCAACGCTTGTGACACGTTCATCACCACGTTTCATCATATCCTTAGCAATTGCCTGCAAGGCCAGTGGAAGCGAATTATAATAGCCTAACGCACGTTCACTGAAAACCTCGCCGGTCTTCGTCATGGCTGTTTTGGGTGTTCCATCATCGTTTAATTTAGCAAGTGATACGATATAGTTTCGTGGTTCACTGGTGATATGATACTTACCGATTCGCATATCGATCATGATTATTCCTCCTAAAATGGCCGTGTAAGCTCGTGTAGCACGTTAGTAATCTCCACATTGCTCAGCATACCCAAAGCAATGTAAACTTCCTTAGGCACGCTGTGCTCGCTTAATCTGGATTGAAACTCATCTATCCCCATCAATACATCGTCTTCTGGCACCAATGCTTCCAGATAGTTAAGCAACATACGTTGGTTGCCGTTCATTTCGTCGCGTGTTTTATCCATACGTCCTCCTACATAAACATTGTCAGCTCATGGATAACCTGGTTACGTTCCTTAGCTGACAATTTGTTAATCACGTTGCGCTGGCTGTCGCTCAGATTGGTAAAGTGATTTCCGCACCACACTAGCGCCTGTGCCACATCGCCACCATAGCTTGCCATACCTTGCATCACGTAATTGCGATACTCAATCTGTTCGTGTGTCATGCTGTGCCTCCAATAGTTCCGGATTCTCGTGAACGTTGCCAACTACAATATCTTGTGCAATATTTATTCCACCATAACCATGTTCCTTATTTTGAATAATCGAATTAAAGCCAGCTCCATATCTATCGGCTTTATAAACAATAGTTCCAAATTCATTTTTGGCTTTAATTTTTTTGTTAGCACCAAAAAATTTAATAATGTCTCCTTCGTAAATTTCTTTTCCGTTCACGTCTTTCAGGCCGGTAAACTGTTCAAGCTCAAACATTGCGCAAATTCCATCAACTTTACCATCGTTAGAGCACTCGTAATACCCATCAGCACTAGCCTCTGCCCAGTAGGCTTGACCATAAATAAATTCGATGTTGTCAGGTAACAGCATTTTATTCTGAACTTTGTCCCACGCTCTAAATTTCGGTACCATCATTCGCCCTCCCAATCTCAACATCACTTGGTGCCACCTCAATATGCCTGTGACTGCCTTTAACTTTCACCATTGCTAACCGCCTATCACCACGAGTGACCCAGCATAGCCATGTAGCCGGTTGCTTAACGTGATGGTGTCGGTGGTAATGCACCTTATCGCCGTACTTCATTGGCTGCCTCCTTTATCCCATAGAAGGATTATGTGTTTCTTCAATCATTTGCTTAGTCATGTCCATTTTTAATTGGGCGGCCTTTTTCGTATTTTTTAAGCAAGACACGATAAACCATGCCTGATAGATGTTCAAACGATATATCTTTGATGGGCCACCACGTTCCATTGATCTATCCACCTCAATGTCGACCTTTCCAAAATCTTCCAAAAAGCCCATATTATTTCTAATTAGCCTTTTAACTGAATCCTCACTGATTCCGCTTCGATTAGCTATCAGGGTACTTGAAATGTCGTTATCCATTGTCTGCCTCCCGTAGCTTCTCTCGCATGCAGCGCACCCAATCTTTGTCGCGTCCCATAACACGAGCCACCCCTTGGTTGTTAGGTCGATTCATGTGTTTGACGGTGTATTTCAACTGTGTCAATTCATCTGGTGTGGATTGGTAATCCAATTCGTCACGTCTTCGCATTCTGCCACGTAATTGCTGTATATATTGCGGTGTCTTTGACCGTTCTTGTGCAATATATTGGTTGGTGTATCCATGTAAAATCAGGTGGCGTAGGATCTTATTTTCTGCCGTGTGTCCTTCCTCAGTTTGACCGCGGATCTCTTTTTTAACATCTTTCGGCCACTTATCTGGATCATCGCCATAATTGGCGTAAGCAGCCCTGATTGCGGCTGCCATTTTCTTGTTTGATGACATACGCCTCTACTCCTTTCTTACTAATCGTTTTGCTTCGTTCCTTAGTTCTTCAAATTCACGTTTACGTTGTTCTTTTAAAGCTTCATTGCAATTGGGACACGGGCTAGCTGTGACGGTACTTGCTGTACAGTGATGAAAAACGCCAGTGCCATGACACAATGGACATTCACTCATACATTACGCACTCCTTTCATGCCGTCAAAAATAAGTTGCTGTTCCGGGTTGTCTGGATATACACGATCAATGAACTTGCCTTCATACATCTGTTTTAGCTGTCCTTTGGTGTTGTTGGTTGTAATGATGGTGATACCTTTAGCGGTGTTGTGATTAAAATCAACTCTAGCGTTAGATACCCGATACATGATGTCTTGCAGATCCTTATGAACCGGTTTAATGTTGCCGGTCATACCGCCTTCCGTGCCAAAATCATCTAGTACCAATACATCAACCTCAATCATTGAACGCGTTATGTCGAGCAGTTTGGAACGAATTGAAGTGTCCTCATATTTGTCATTGACCATTCTTAGCAGCTCAGCAGTTGATACAAACATGCCACTATGACCATGGCTCATCAGGTGGTCCAACATCGCTAGTGCTAAAGACGTTTTACCAACGCCACGATCACCCATCATAGCAACGTTGAAGTTTTGGTTTTCTAATTGCTTAGCCAACACGAATGCCTTCTTGCCTAACGACTTAGCTAAGTGTGGATTGTCCTGCTTAGCAATATCCCAGTTGCCAAACGAAAACTTGAGCGGTATGTTGCCGGACCAGACCGAGTAGCTATAGTACTGGGCCATTTTGTCCCGTTTCAATTGTTGAGCTGCTTGTTCAGCCGTCTTACGATCTAATTCTTCTTTAGTTGGCAAGTGGTTCAGGTCAACATGGTGGGCATTGGCTAGCCGTTGAATATATCCTTGGTCAAAAGTAACGTGCTCCATGTTAACCTCCCGTCCAATACTCGCGGCCCTCATGTTTTGACTCATCAGGTACTGCATTCAAATAGCCTTCAAATTTACTAGCTCTAAATAAAGTAGATGGTCTTAAATACTGAGCCATATCTTTAGTGTTGAGCCACAGTTTGCATTGATGGTCTATCACTTTTTGCATATCTTCGGCGCTAAATCCATCATGCTGTCGTGCCATAACTAATCCCTTGTTAGTGTTAGTGTGTTTGAAGTGCTTGCCAGTCTTTTCGTTGAGATAGTCAATTACAGATTGCCAAGGAAACTCAGGTGCTGCGTTAGCTGCACTATTATCTTTTGTAGTCTCTGTAGTAGTCTCTGGTAGTCTATTGGTATTGGTAGACCCATTTTGGGACGTTCCATCGGCCCATTTTGGGCCATTCGTCGTCCCATTTTGGGTCGATGGTCGGCTCATGTCCAATTTACTGTAATCAATGCGATACCATTTGGTTCTATCGAAACCGGCCTTATTATAATTTGCCGTAATAAGGTAGCCATCTTTCTCCAGCCCATTTACTGCACGCTTAAGCGTATTTAATCCCCAAAAGGGAAATTGCTTATTCCAATTAGGAAAGCTGTTGTAAATCCACTTATAGCCGTCACGTATATTGTTTGATCGCTGCAACCAGTAATGAAATTGTTGAAGAACGATTGCCTCGTTCAATCCAACTTTTACTGCTAATGATGGTAAAACCTGTAACGGTGGCTCACTAATTAATAGATTTCCCATTTGTTTCACCTCGATAATTTCCTCTGACTCCAATCTTTCTCAATGTCTCTTCGTCCAACTTAATCCCGGCAACTGGAATGTGATACTTCTCGCCAAAGGCTGTCGGACCGATCTTGTGCCATTCTGTATGATGCTCTCGGCACAAACAGTTAACTCGTAGTTGCGTATGGTCAAGATGATTTCGATCACGGCCAGACCCAACCGTATCAACGTGGTTAATATCCGAATGTTCACGGCCACACACCATGCACCGACGATGCCGGCAACACTGATATTGGTAATACTCTTGCTCTCTCGGTAGCAATTCATAGCCTTGTTTGAACGGTACACGCCACGTAAACATGAAGTCGATAACTAGGTCGAGTAACACGTTAGCGTCGCTCACAGACGATTCTGTCGTGTCTGACAGGCTAATCTCATTACCGTTTGTATACTCACAATATTGGCCATAAAACATTGCTTTCAGGAAGTCTTGTGGCACCACGAAGTAATCAGCAATATCATTTAGCAGGGCAAAGAATAGACGCCGTTGTTGCGGCCTAGCTTTGCGTGTGTCGGCTAGTTCCCAATCCAGGTAAAGTTGGCCACGTGAGCCGCTAACGGTCTCTATATGGTCTAAATTAGGCTGATGATCAAGCTCAACTAACAAGTATGACTTTCCATTCCGTTCAAAGTATTTTGATCGTGACCGCTGCATTTAATCACCTCAAATCAGAACGGTAACTGATCATTGGTAATGTCGACAGATCCACCATTAGCAAACGGATCACTCGTATTATTTTGTGGCCGATTATTTTGATAACTACCGTTACCAGTAGAGCTTTTTGGTTCCAAGAATGAGAAGTTATCAACAATAACTTCTGTGACGTATACGCGTTGGCCTTGCTGATTTTCATAGTTACGTGTTTGAATACGGCCTTCAATGCCGACAAGGGAACCCTTGTGGAAGAAGTTGGCAAAGTTTTCTGCGGGCTTGCGCCAAATGACGCAACTTATGAAATCAGCTTCGCGCTCACCTTGTTGGTTGGTGAACCGCCGATCAACGGCCAGATTGAAAGTAGCTACAGCAGCACCGCCTTGCGTATACCGTAAATCCACATCACGGGTTAGTCGTCCAGTCAAAACTACTCGATTAATCATTAGAATTCCCCTTTTCACTTTGCTTTTTTAATTGAGCAGTCACTAGGCTGATCAGTTGGTTAGCACCATCATGCGTCAAATCTTTGACCTGGCTAACGTTTAATTTTTCCAGATAACCGTTTCTAACGGCTTCAATTGGGGCGCTTGCTGCCTTACTCATTGCCTCAAACAATCCATTAAGTGTTGTGGCCTGCTGTTTAGTTACAGGCAGGGGTTGATGATTGCTTTGTTGTGTCCCGTTATTCCTATGAGCTGGTTGTTGTGCCGTACTGTTGTTAGGAGCCGCTTTAGTTGCTTGTTGTCCATCGTCATCTTTAGAAGCGGATACGCCGAATGCTGCTGATAAACTATATCGTCGTGCATAAGTTTCGGCAGAGCCGAATGCCTGCGCGTCTTTACGCTGAACTGGCATGCTAAGTGGATTGTAAATAATGTACTCGCCACTAGCATCAAACAGCATAGTCGTAATAGAGACACCATTAGGATCGCTAGTCGCCTCCTGCGTATAACCTAACGACTCTGGCAACGCCCTATCTACTGCAGCGGTTAAGTCTTCCAAAGTCACATAATTCCCATAGTGGCTTTTCCCATCTTTACTTGGCTGTGCTTTGAGTAAATTCTTGCGGAATTGTGCCATACTAGTAGCCAAGTTTTTAATTGATTCGCTTTTTTCCATAACTTCCTCCTACTTAATTCGAATTAGTCTCTTTGAATTCGTCTGGCTTGATTTCAACGGAAATATAGTCATCCAGCTTCTCATTGCCAGGTCCGACAATGTGATCACCACTTTTGGCAATCTCACCGTTAGCCAGCATTTGCTTAACTTTCGACTCATTAAGTTCCCGGTACTCTTGCACCGCTTGCTGTAATACAGAATCGTCAGGCAGCTTGCCAATCTTGGCGCGGGTTAGTTTAGCTTTAACTTGCCAACTATTTTTCTTAAACGGATCATGTCGAACCCGATCGACGCCATCTAAGGATTCATGTCCGTCCATAGCGGATAAGAACTCGCCATACGCTTCATCAACTTCTGCTTGCAGTTCCTGCTGACGAGCTATAACCAGTGTCTTATCTTGTTCAAATGCCTTTTTATCTGTTTCATAGTCGATCTCGTCTTTGTATTTGCTGATTTTGCTACCCATCAGATCGTTTAAAAGCTCGTAACGTCGGTAGAGTTCTAACGTGGCTTTTGCCATGCCTATTCCTCCTCAAATGGTGTAACTAGCTGAGCAACGGGCACTTCGAAATAATTAGCGAGTGTTTCCAAAATTCTTGTTTGAATCATCTTGAACTCCCCTGATTTAATCGTTGCTAGGGTTGATCTTGATATGTTGGTCTCTTGGTGTACTTTGCTTACGGTTACTTGCTTTACAGCCATCAATACACGTAAGTTTTCGCCAATTATTTCAGCTAATTTCATTTTGTATCCTCCGTTCGTAGCTGTTCCAATCGCTGATTAGTGCGGTCGATCTTCAATGCCAAATACCGCTTATACTTTTCGTCCTCACTATTTTTAAAGTGTGCGCGTAGTTCCACTGCATATGTTTTTAACGCTGCAATGCGGGCGTTATGCTCTAAGATCGCTTGTTCCTCGTCAGTCCGATTAATGTGTGTGACCACCGGCGTAGAAAATTTCCGGTCATATTCTGCAGTAGTTCCGTCTAAAGCCATTGCCAACGCCCCACTTTCTGAGTAGAATTGTCATAGAATAGTTTTGACAAACGTTTCATCTCTTCGAGTTCTGACGGCCAGGTCGGGACTCTTTTTTTGTGCCATAGTTTCATCGATCGACGACCTCCAATCCGTTAGTGAACATTTCAAATGGCTCATGGCCACGTTGCATAATGACAGCAATTTGCTTATTCGACTTTCCGTAAACGTCTGGCTTGAGTTCTACTACTTTGCCAACACCAGCAGGCACCATCTTGATACCTGCGGCATACGTATCTTCGTAACTGACCTTGTCACCAACATTAACTTTCATGTTGATCCTCCATTCCAAAGAAATCTTTCCAAAATGGTGCCCATCCGCCGGCACGAACCACTGACTTCCGTAGCTGATAACCAGTTGAGGCGATCAATACAATTACTGTTAGCCAGAAGGCTATAAAGCCAACTAGCAGATAAACTTCATTCATGTGGATCATTCCTTTCCGCTATCCCAACAATCCTTTGAAAATTTCTATAAGCAGCTTGCCTACCCGATTGAACGAATAACTCACGATAGCTATCAACATGGCCAAGTCTTGGACAGCTCCAAGATCATTAGCAACCATGTACGCAGGAACCCAAGCAATAATAGCCAACGAAATTACGTAGTAAGAAAACAGCTTACGGAAAATTTTGAAGATGTTATTGAAGAAGCCAAACATAGCACTGAAAATATTTCTGATAATGAAACCTCCTCTGCTGATATTTCTTTCGATGTCACGATTTTTTGGGTTTATATCAGTTCTATTTTTTCATTCATCTCAAAAGTTCAGGGTGACTACGAAGCTATACAATTTTTGATAGGATTTTAGCTGCTAATTTATCTGTATCGACATTAACTGTCATTTTGCTTGTTCGTAACGGCTTGTTTTCTTTGGCTTCCGTGTTACTTGCGATAACATGGAGGTCTTTTTCTATTGCCCATAAAACGTTGATCAGTTTCTTCATGTCGTTTCCTCCTTATGCTGTCTGTACCAAAAACAATAATCTTGGCTAGCTAACCTCACCGACATCAAACAAGATTTTGTAGCCTTTTTTGGTAATTAGTTCATCCGCTGCGATGACTGCCACAGGCTCGCGGTCTTTGTTAATGACGGTGATATTTGAGTAGCGTTTCCCAGCAATTTCGATTTTGGGACACTGCTCTTTTTCTTTTTCCATCAGCTCACCTCCTTATGCTGTCTGTTCAGCTTCGATTTTCTTAAAAAATAATTCTATCCACCCTTTAAGTGACATAATTGTCACAAAGGAGGTGAAAAGATGTCAGATCAACACGTTATTCCTGATGGTAAAGGCGGTTGGAATGTTAAAGGTGCCGGGAATTCCCGAGCAACCGTACACTTAGACAACAAGGTGGACGCTGAAAAACGTGCCCGTGAAATTGCTAAGAATCAGCATTCCGAACTTGTGGTTCATAATCGTGATGGAAAAATCTCTCGCAAAGATAGTCACGGTCATGACCCACACTCTATCAAAGGCTAGTTAACGTTTGGATAGAGCTTTACCAAGTAACCGGTAGCAGGGGTGGCATCGTCAGTGCTAATCTCTGCTACTTTTTTACCCTCATCCGTTACAACTACGATGCGGTCCCATGCCTTACTATTCAGCATTGATCCACCGAAATCAGGATCATTTGCTGGATGTACAACAACGCATGGTAAGTTTTCCATTTCTTTCTTCATTATTTGTCCTCCTTATGCTGTCTGCTCAATTAAATAGCTGTCCATATTCGTTTAGAATCCTAGCGCCCTTATGATTCTGAGCAAACTTGTTCTTATCAACTGTCAAAACACATTTAGCTTCAGAAGAGTAATCATCAGGATCATGGGGCTTAATTTCAAAATCAATATAAAACACACCATTCAGCAACACATTATCTGCAAAAACAAAAGTTCTCATTTCCTGATGGACAATAGTCAGCAGGTGTTTTTTGGTGTTAACGTTTACTTTGATTAGTTCTTTCGTGTGGATCATTCCTTTCAGTTATTTGTTCATCGTTAAAAAGCTCTTTAATCAATTTTGAGGCACTTAGAAAAGCTTCAAGGCTATTAGACTTGGACAATGTCTTGAGCCTTTTTTTATTATCAAAATCAGCGTTTACACTTTCTCCAACCCTTTCAATCGTTAAATCAATTTCTAGCGTGCCAATCGCGATGGTTACATGCTTAGGTAAAACGCCAGCAGTCATAAGGCTTCTTTCTTTTGAAGACAAGATTTTAATGACGCTTTCGTTTAAGCTGTCATTCATGTGGATCATTCCTTTCTATGCTGTCTGCTCAGTTTCAATCTGCTTAAAAATAATTCTATCCACCTTTTAAGTGACATAATTGTCACAAAGGAGGTGAAAATTATGGCCAAGCTATTTGAACCGGGTATTGATAATGTCAAATCCGGTCGATACATTGAAGTGGGACCACGAGGCGGTAAAGTATCTAATCCTCATCACGCAACGATGAAGAACAATACTTCAACATTACCGCCAACTAGTCAGGGAACTCACAACAAGTGGAAAAAGGTTAATTAGCATTTCTAACTAATCTTTCTAACACGACGAGGTCGTTTGCAGATTCTGGATTCAGTAGAATCTTGTCGTCAGAAAAGTAAAAGTTTCTGCCGAACAGGCTCAATTGAATCCAAGATTCAAAAACTGCCTCGTTTTTTTCATTGAAGTACAACGTAATGTGATGACGTAGTAGCTTCATCAGCTCACCTCCTTATGCTGTCTGCTCATCAAGATGCAGGTACAAGTCACTCATACCCAGCAAATCGCAAGCACTGTACAAAGCTTCTCGATTTGCTTCTTGCAGGTCTTCAAAAGATGGTTCGTGTCCATCAATCTTCATATTTTCACGTGGTGACTCGTTGTACGAAATCAAGAACTCCATCACTTCCCGAACACTATCAAATTCCATATTGATTCCTCCTTAGTATTCTTCGTTCCAAACTTGATACCGGATGGCAAATTCTTTAACGATTGCTGTGTAAATCTCAATCAGCTTCTTGTCATGGGCAATGACATCAACTTTTGTTGTATTCTTGCGCTGAGTTTTTGAAGTCCCTTCCTCAGCCATTCGCCGTCTCAGGTTGGTTAGCCGCGTCTTAAGTGATACCCCGCCTCGCCGGTCTACCTCATCGTAGATGTCGTTGCGAGTCATTTTGTATGATTCACCGGTGTTACCTTGCTGACGTGCAATCTTACTAATGAGGTGTGAGGTCTCGTTTCGCCAATCCATGGTAGACGTGGCAACAATCTCACTAACGCCATCAATTTTGTTCTCGAGGCGGTGTTGATTACGTTCATTAGCTGCTAGCTTATCCACAACACCCTGCATGAATTGGAGCTCGGGAGACAGTGCTGAGGTACGAGACTTAACTTGCTGTTCCATCTCGTTGAACGCATCAATGTATTGGAGCTTGAAGCTGTCAGCTTTGTGTCCCGTGAAACCCATTACGATAAATGAAAATCCATCACGGTTCATGTAGTACATTGGGTTCGACTTGCCACTTTTGTCCTTGTACACCCCCTCTGCAAACATCGAATTGTACTGAGCCGAATTTTCGGCTGAGTTAAGTTTGTTTTTAATTGCTTCCATAACGTGTTTGTGCTGCTTATCAAATACCTCAGCTACCTGCAAGCTACTGGTGACTGCTTGTTTGTCTTTCATGATTACTAAGTCATTCATGTGGTTCATTCCTTTCTATACTGATTGTTCGATAGGAAACTTCGGATTTTCCGAAGTCGGGTTTAAAAAAATATCGTTTACAGAAACATGCAAAGCTTTTGCCAGTTCATCTAGTCGATCATAGTTAGCCTTTCGTAGTGAATAAACATCACTTTCATAGCTAGAAATCGTCCGTTCAGTAATGCCCGTTTCCCTTGATAGATCAGCCTTTGACATGCCTCTAATTCCTCGCCATTGCGAAAGAGTAAACTTTTCTTCCTTAACCATTGCTTCATCTCCTCTTGTTTACAGTTACTAATATACACTTCGGTTTTTCCGAAGTCAACCCGAAAAATCGGAAAATCCGAAATTATGTTTCGGAAATGCCTTTCGGTTTTTATGAAACAATGCTATAATTAGCTTATATATTAAGGGAGGAAAATTAAATATGTTTTCTGATAATCTGAAATACCTAAGAGAAAAAAATAATATGGATCAAATTGAACTTGCTACCAAGCTAGGACGTAAGAGTACCTCCTCAATCAGCGAATGGGAAAAAGGAAAATATCAGCCAAAAGCTGGTGTGCTTTCTGATATTGCACACATTTTTAATGTTAGTTTAGATGATCTCATGAACAAAGATTTGCGCAATGAGAACGAGGTGTCCTCTCCTAAGCTTGATGTGTTAAGTATTTTTAATCAGCTAAACCTAAAACGTCAACAAGCTTCTTACGATTACATTTCTAATCAATTAAAGGAACAGCAAAACAATAACCGAAACGTCATCAAGTTTCCTAAAGACGATGACACCCTAGAAATTACCGCCAATGGTGTTCTCTCTGCTGGTGTGGGCGAGTTCCTTGATGATTCTACCAAGCCATTCACTGTAACCGTACATAAGCCTGTTCCTAGCAATTATGACTATGCCTTCCAGATTAACGGCCACTCAATGGAGCCTGTTTACCAGGATAAGCAAGTTGTCTTCGTCAAAAAGGAAGACGATTACCGTGATGGTCAGATCATCGCGGCAGTTATGGACGGTTGCGCGTATCTGAAAAAGCTGTCAGTAGTTGATGGTGAGGCTACGCTGGTATCACTAAACCCACAATATCCTAATATCAAAGTTGATAAGGAATCTGGCGTCAAAATATTAGGCGTTGTATTTTCATAAGTCCCCTATATTGGGACTTCTCTTAGCACTCAAAAAGAACATATGTTTGATTGGCCGGGTGGTTGGTCATGGGTCCGAGTCCTATGTAATCAGTTGATTAAAAAATAATACCGCCAGTCCCCAGGATCAGCGGTATTATAACTATATAAGACCAGATACGGAAGTCGGTAAAAGCTGGACCCGTTCTAGGAGAATAATGCTATGGGACTTTTTAGAAAAACTGTTAGAAGATAAACAAAGCCATTAGGGGGGGCGCTCACAATGCTTTTACTACTTACACTCATAGTTATATGGGCAGGATACAAATTCTTCACACAGTGGATATGGTGGATCATAGGCATCATGCTGCTAATAGACGTCTGGAAGATTGTTACGTCATGGCCAGCCTTATTGATCATTGCCGGTACATGCTTCTACTTGCTATATAAGCGTCACAAGGAAAATATGCCACGCAAAAAGGTTAAGCCTACATTGTCTAAACCTGTTAATATGCAAGGAAAGCACTTTTAAACTTGATACTTATGTACAAAAAAAGGTAAACCCATTTGGGTTTACCTTTAAAAAACAACTATTTAAAACTAATTAAGCAATCCAACTGTTGTCTGAAGAAGCGGTTGTAGCAGCACCCTTGACAAGAGTAGCAGTAACGCCAACCTTCAAGGTGTCACCAGGGAATGCAAACCGGTTATCAGAAGCAAACTCGCCCTTGGAAGTAATTGCAAATTCGTAGTGATATGCGTCACCATTACTTGCATAGAAGTTTTGAGTACCCTTACCAACAGTGATTCCGTTAACAACAGCATTCAATTCAGTAGGGTTAAATGGTACGCCCTTTTCACCAGTCAATGCTGTTTTAGCAGCTGGAGTCAACGTAGCACTAAAGTCTTTAGAAGTTAAAGCTGATCCCACATGAAGTGCGTTAGCAACAGTAACAGGCTTAGCAGCAGCCTTAGCATGAGCAGCCTTAGCAACATTCTGAGCATGAACATCAGCCTGCTCAGCAGCCTTAGCAGCATTCTGAGCATGAACAGCAGCCTTATCAGCAGTAGCCTTAGCAGCAGCAACATTAGCAGCACTATTAACATTAGCACCAGCTAATGTGTCAACAACAAAGGAAACCTTAGAAGTTGCTGCTTCAGTCACGTCAACATAGATAGTGTTACCGAACTTCACACCATTAGTAGCATCACCAATGTTAGAAGCCTTGTAGTTTGCTGGTACATTGTTAGTAACGAAATCAGCAAGCTTAGTGCCTGAGACGTCTACTAAATTTGCCCCAACAGGATCGCCGGCCTTGGTAGCAGCAGCGCCACTCTTAGGTGCGTTGATCCAAGTTGAAGTGCCAGCTTGTGCATTGTTGTTGTTTACATCACGGTAAACAACCTTAACACTGTTGTCAGCAGTTGCAGTATCAGCAGAAACAGTCAAGGAAAGACCACCTAAGTCTTGCTTAGTGTTATCAGTGATAGTAGCGTCGTAACCTTTGCCAGCGTAGATCCAGCCAGAGACTGAAGAATCCTTGCTATCAGTTACGTGATAGTATAAATAACCTTCCTTAGTCGTGGTAGCGGCCTTGTCAACCGTGAATGGATCAGTCTTGGCAGCACCGTAAAGGCTAACCTTCTTGGCATTGATATCGGTATTCTTAGGAGCAGTCCAAAGAGTGTTCTTTGAAGCATCCTTCAAGTAGTAACCGGTAGTACGTGCTGGAGTAGCAGCAGTAGTTAAAGTATCAGTAGTCTTGATACCACCAGCAAAAGTGCCGGCAGTCTTACCACCGTAGATGTAACCACGGTACTTCTTGTCCATGGTAACGATCTTGTAGTATACGGAACCACGGTTAGTTTTCTTAGTACCGTATGCGTAGAAAGTGTCGTTGGAACTCTTTGAAGCAGCTAACTTAGCAACTGTCTTCTTAGAAGCAACAACCTTAGCACCCTTAACAGTACCTGGCTTTGAGTAAATGGCACTAGTACCGTTTACCAAAACATTTTGACCCTTAGTAAGGGCAGTATATGAGCCTGCAGTTGCATAGCTCTTAGCACTTGCAGTAGTGGTAGTAACAGCTGAAAGACCAGCTAAACCTAACACTGCAGCGCCTACATAAATAGACTTTGCGAATGATGAACGCATAGATGAAAACCTCCTAATAATTTCTTTTTAGCAAAAACATTATGTAAATGTCCACAATCATTCTTGCTAATGGCAATTATAGCATACGTTACTGACTATGCCAAAAGAAAATTTTAAAAAGTTCACAAAAAATTCACAACTACCAAAAAAGTGCATAAAAAAACCCTTCAACAGGTCAGCGGAAGGGAAGAAATCAAGGATTCATCTATGCAAAGACAATTATAACCTATATGTAGTAAAAAAACAATATCAATGAAATATTTGTAACAAAAAAGGACGCCCTGCTTGAAGGAGCGTCCAATCTTCAAAGAAGGAAGAATAAAAACCAACTTTAAAGAAATCTCTTCAAGTATAATAGCTTATAATTCCAGTAAAGTCAAACTAATTTTTGAAATTTGGCGAGGAAACACGTTCTTTTAAGGACGTGATGAATCGCCTTTTGTTTTGCACGTAGTGCATATGATTGAACCTAAAACGTGGTATACTCTTGATATGAAAGACATCAAGAGACTTACCTATGGTAGAACTTCTGTTTACAATCTTAACTACCATGTAATCTGGGGTACTAAATACCGCAACCGTGTTCTCAAAGGAAACGTTGAAGTTGTATTGAAGCGGGTATTGCTGGAAATTGCTTCAAAATATGGATTTAGTATTGATCACATGAAAATTGGAAAAGACGACCATATCCACCTGCTAATTAGCGCCACACCTAAACTATCAGTAACTAATATTGTTAGATTGTTAAAAGGAATTAGCGCTTGGCGCCTGTTCCATGAATGTCCCGAATTGCAACGTAACTACTGGAAAAAGGTCGATCGCCATCTGTGGTCGCCTAGCTACTATGTGGAAAGTATCGGTATTACTAATCAAGACGCAGTGGCTAAATACATTGACGAACAACGACATAAGGAGGTGGAAATAGATGACTTTGAAGGCCGTTAAAACTCGTATCTATCCTGATTCGCAACAGCAGACTAAAATCATTGCTAATTTTGGTTACTGTCGGTTTGTTTGGAACCAATTGTTGGACATGCAAATTCAACGTCACGACAATGGTGGTCGATACGTAAACGAATTTGGCATGAACTACCTCATCAAGTCTTTAAAGCAAGAGTTCACCTTCCTAAAAGCGGCTGAATCGACCTCCTTGCTACATGTCAGTCGTGACCTACACCACGCGTATCAGAAACTTTTCAAAGAACATAGAGGCTTCCCAAAATTCAAATCACGTAAGTTTCCAAAACAAAGTTACCAATGCAATTCTGTGAATCATAATATTCAAGTGACCAATGCCTGCTGCCTTAAGTTACCTAAACTAGGAAAGGTACGTTTTAAGTGTGGGCAAGCCGTTTCTGGGAAAATCAAGAACGTTACAATCCGGCTGTCAGCCACTGGTAAGTTCTACGCGGTATTGTTGGTTGATACTGACACTCAAGAGCTACCAAAAACTAACAATACCGTCGGTATTGACATGGGTGTAGCTGACTTGATGATTACCAGTGATGGTATTAAATACCCAACAATCCGGTTCGACAAAATCCTATCCAAGAAGAAACATTACTGGGAGAAACGCTTAGCTCGTAGAAGGCTTCAAGCTCAAAGGGAGATTGCTTGGGACCGCCACAATAAAGTTTTAAACCCTAGAGAACTATCAGATTTCAAAAATTACTTAAAAGCTAAGCACATGGTAGCCAAGTATAACGAAAAGATTGCCAACCAACGGAATAACTACCTGCACAATCTCAGTAAACAACTCGTCGAGCAGTACGATCTGATTAAGATAGAAGATTTGAAAACCAAGAATCTTCTACACAATCATCAGCTTGCTCGGGCAATTGCTAACCAAAGCTGGCGAGAACTACGTTCTCAGCTGGAGTATAAGTGTGCTTGGTATGGGAAACAGTTGGTCACTGTGAACCCGAGGAAAACCAGTCAAATTTGCAGTAACTGCGGATTTGATGACGGCAAACACACTTTAGATGTTCGTGAGTGGACTTGCCCTAAATGTGGCATAAGCCATGATCGTGATATTAACGCGGCCAAGAATATCTTAAGCGCTTAACCGACTAATCAGGCTCGGAACGAGCCCTAGTAAATAGCCGTAACCTCTGCACGTAGTGCTAGCCACTAATGTGTAAGTCAGCGGTGTTCCTAGAAGCTCGGTCATTCATGGCCGAGTAGTTCACAAGGCTAGTTTTGAAATTGACCAGACTAGATTTAATATGTTAATATTCAATTGTTCTTCTATGAGATAGTCTGAACGTGCATAAAATATGGATAGCTAATCGTAGGCTATCCATATTTTATTTTTTAATTGCTACGATAATTCACAAATGCTATGATGTAAAAGTTCCAATCATTCGGAACGTCCTCATCTTTAGAAAAGCCACTCAAAGTTACCCTCAGTACACAACTTCTTTGGTGGCTTTTTTGATTATTTAATTTACATTTTTCTAAAAGTGAACTATCATTTTTAGGATAACAAACAAAGTTTCATCCATTCATTTACTAAAAAGAGGCTTCCAGCATAATACCGGAGACCTCTTTTTAGTATACCAATTTTTACTTTACATAAGGCGGCTTATCCCAAGTAACCCACATTCACCGCGGTACTTCCACATTCCGTTATTTTTTGATTGTGAACTTGTCCAAAAAAGAAGTGGTATAGGTCGCAGATTGGCTTTAATTGGGGAAAGGAAGTTTGTGAAAATTACTGGTATTACTCCTAGACCATTCCCTTAAATTCAACTGTCTCATTCTTTGTATTAACCAAAAACTTACCGACACTCCCCTGATACTTCACGGATACTTTAAAGGAATACTTGTAATTTACCCGAGTGTATCGAATACTACTAATTCTTCCCTGATACCCTTGACTACGCAAAACTCTCTTCACTTGGTTCCTTTGTCGATCAGTAATTCTTGCAGAACTCCGATAGATTGTCTTCTTAACGATCACATCTGGATTCAATGGAACAATGTAATCCTTACATTCCAACAATTCCACCAACTTTCTTTTTTTCTTTGGAATTTGACTTGACGGGTTACGGTTTTCCATTCAGTTTAGAGGGAGTGACGTTTTGAGCGCAGAATTGTTCCCTGGAAACAGCTATTTGGAATAACTGAACCAGAGTACAATTCTACTACTAAAAGTTTCCCCTTAGTTCGTCGGTCGTTAACGCCCGTCGCTTGTCTGTACAATTGCGGTATTGCTACCACCACTCATTATAAACCTACGTTTTCGGTTTAACCTACTAAAAAACGCCCTAGAAGGCGTTGATGATACGTATTTATTTTTGTTCGATCACCAACTAATCAATGGCACCAAGCCGAAGCTTCGTTTTACCACCCGCGCCGTTAATGGTCGCGCTCACCATTCACCACCCAGCCGTACAGAT